>NZ_CP028922.1:1415833-1727500 GCF_003060825.1 Paenibacillus sp. CAA11 | reverse complement strand
GCAAAAATTTGCTTCCGCCTCCAAGCACAACATCCATACCGTTATACACTTGCTGCATGCTCAGGGCATCATAATTTTTACGATCCGGATAGTGAGCAGAAAAGTCAGCTGGAGTTGCATGCATAAATTCAGAGGTAGAGATAATTCCTGTAGATTTGTCTGCAACCTTAGCCGCTTCAAGCACAGATGCTACCGGCTTCTTACGGTCCGCTGCAGAAATTGTCATTTCTCCAGGCATTGTAGCTTCATCTGGCAGAACGCCTACATATCCAGTATGTGATTTATGTCCCGTAGCAAATGCAGTGCCGGCAGGCGCTGAATCTGCAATCGGAGCATCTGCCGAATGAGTCCGGACCATGCCGCTCGCCATGCTGTCAAGAGCTAACGAAGAGCCTTTATACCAGCGTGCAAGTGCTGTCGCGTCATTCGCCATACCGTCTGGGATCAGAATAATTACATTTTTAATCGGAGTAGTGTTCGTAGTGTTGTCTGCTGCTAAAGCCGTACCTGCATTTACTACACCTACCAGCATGGTAAACACGAGAATAAGCACTTTCTTCTTCCATATACTTTTTACATTCAGCAACGAAGCTTCCTCCTATATCCTATTGATTTAAAAATCCCATTTGTAGAATACACGAGTTATGTAAAGACAAAATTAGAGTAGCCCATGAATTGTATTAAAAACCACACATCTGTAAATCTGTTATGAACTTTATTAATTACGCCCATACTACATGTACATTGTAGATGAAACGCGAAAGGCGGTAGATTGCCAAATGAGTCTGCATAGCAGCGAACAAGGCCTAAGTGTGCCCATCGAATTCGATCGTTCTTGGTTTGAAGACATCAGCACCCGTCTTGACAAAGGAGGACCATGGGATGATCTCCGATTATTCCATCTGGCACTTGAGGCCGAACAAGCGAGCATTGTGACGACATTCGAGGAAATGCAGTGTCTGAAGCACCTCTCCGGCATTCAGCCACTTTCCCATCAAACCGAAACCGCACGGAAGGTGTTATTCGAGATGCGAGGACGTGCCATATTGGCAGATGAAGTAGGTCTTGGCAAAACCATTGAAGCAGGACTTATTCTTAAGGAATATTTAATTCGCGGATTAGTACAAAAAGCACTTATTTTAGTACCGGCCTCCCTTGTGCTGCAGTGGGTACGCGAACTGAACCAGAAATTTGGCATTCCGGCTGTTGCTCAGAAAAAAGAGCACTCCTGGCAATCGAATATCGTGGTCGCCTCCATGGATACCGCGAAGAGAGATCCCCATAAGGATATTATTTTGGGCTATGATTATGACCTTGTTATCGTAGACGAGGCTCATAAATTAAAAAATAGAAAAACAACAAATTATCAGTTCATGCAAAAAGTTCGTAAAAAATACTGTCTTCTCTTAACCGCCACGCCCGTACAAAATAATCTGGATGAATTATTCAATTTGATCACTCTATTGAAGCCTGGCCAGCTAGGCCGGCAGGACGAATTCGCTGCAAATTATGTAGCAGATAAGCGCCTTCCAAAAAATGAACATCTGCTTAAATCAGAGCTCTCTAAGGTCATGATTCGCAATCGCCGTACCGACGGAAATCTGAATTTTACAAAGCGCATTGTGCGCAACGTCCCTCTAGAGCTGTCACCCGAGGAGAAGGCATTATACGATGGGGTAACCCAATTTGTTAAAGAACAATATGAAGCCAGCGGACATGATATGAACAGCATGCTTTCTTTGGTTACCCTTCAAAGGGAGGTCTGCAGCAGCCGCGATGCAGTCTTCGTCACCCTTGTCAATCTGTCGAAGAAGCTGGCTCAGGACTCTCCCCTGCGGGATAAAATTTGGGAGCTTGTCTATATGATCAAAGCGATTAAAGCCAACACCAAAGCGGAGAAAACCCTTGAGATTATTCGAGACATGAACGAGAAAGTCATCGTCTTCACAGAATACCGGGCTACGCAGGAATACCTGCTTAATTACTTTCGCGATCGAAACATGACAGCAGTTCCTTACAGCGGAAATATGAACCGGGGCAAGAAAGACTGGATGATGGACTTATTCCGGGGCAGAGCTCAGGTCATGATCGCCACCGAAGCAGGCGGAGAAGGAATTAACCTGCAATTTTGCCGCAATATGATTAATTTCGATCTTCCTTGGAATCCCATGCGCGTTGAGCAGCGAATCGGACGCGTGCACCGCCTAGGACAGAAAGATGATGTACGCATATATAACCTTTCAACAATCGGAACGATTGAAGAGCATATTCTGAATCTTCTTCATGAGAAGATCAACATGTTCGAAATGGTGATCGGCGGGCTTGATGTAATTTTAGAGCGCTTCGATAAGAAACATTCTCTGGAGAAAAGCATCTATAAGATTCTTCTGGAAGCCAATAATGATGAGGAAATCAAACAGCGTGTTGATCAGCTGGCTCATTCCTTCGAACACCTTCAAGAGGAAATCCATCAATCTGCTACTCCAGCCATTCAAGCTTCCACCGAGCTAAAGCACAGGAGGCGCTAAGAGGAGGACCCCATCGTGACCATGACCAGCAGCCAGATTCGCACCTATGTTCTTACCTATCTTGAAGCAACCGAGTGTCAAATCATGGAGCAATCCGATTGCCATGTTACGGTGAAGCTATCCCCTGAAGCAGATCGGGAGCTGACAGGCCGTCCTTACTACTGGGCATTCGTAGAACGGGTTCAGATTGAGCCGGAAACCATGTCCTTCACTTTTATTTTTGACCAGGATGCATATGAGATCTTAGAGCAGCAACGTAAAGCAAAAGAAAAGCTGGAAAACCCCGACAAACCAGACGATCTTCTGCTAAATCGATATTTCGGTGCCGTGCGCCCCTTGCCTGTCATCGGACCTGGGCGTATTCAACAGGATTATCTTCATTATGGAAGCCCGCGTTTGAAGCAAATTTTCGCAGCCGCTCAGCGCAAAGGCAGCTGTGTTTATGTATTCGAAGATCCAGGGCACCGTCAGCGGGATACCTTATTCTCTGCTGCCTACGAACCTTGGCTGGGCGCGTGCTTTAAGACAGAGTTTGCCTGTGATATGAAACGGCAGGAGCTTCATTTTTACGGGATATCACTTTCAACTGGAACCATCTCAACAGATTTCGGCGACCGTCTCTCCAAGGTGCAGCTACTGCCTCGTTTACCTGAAAATGTTCATATTACACCAGCAAGATTTTCGTTAGAACGTGCTCGAGAGCTTTTGGAGAACCAGATGAAAAGCTATTTAAACCAGCTTGACCCTTCCTGGGCCGCCGAAGCCCGCAGTCGCAAGCAGGAAGAGCTGCTAATTTTGGAAGGATATTATCAAGCCTTGTCAGAGGAGACAGACGAAGCCAAGAAGCAGGCTGCCGAGGAGCAATACAGGGTTCGTCAAGAAGAGATTAGGTGGCAGTATGAGCCGCGCATTACCGTCTCTGTCATTAACAGCGGAATATTTCACCTTCGGACTGATCGTCTGCCTATAAGATGACCCTTCTCGCTATAAGACCACAAAAATAGAAAAAGAGCGGGAGAAGCAGCGCGACAGAGTGTAACAGCCTTCTCGACTATTGAGCCATACAATAATAATATCCAACATTGCAGCATTTCAGGGACAAGCCCTCTATTTTAAAAAAAGCAGGTGATCACGATCGGGCAACAAAAACTAAAGTTTAAAGCTAAAATTTTGCTAAGCCTCACCCTGTTTCTTCTTCCTGGAGCTCCTTGGATAGGCAATCCTTTCTGCATGGCTTCTATATCTGCTCAAGGTATTCAGCAGCAAGCAGTACCTGCCATAGTAGAGAAATTTGCAGCGGATATTCTAGGCAGCTTAACGCAGCAGCAGGCGTTCTCCAGCCTTCGGGAAGCCACCCCCAGCTTCGACCCGCTTGGCCCAGGCACCCACGGCTGGCTAGTCACTCTAAAGAAGGGCTCGCAAATTGCTGGCTATCTCATTATTAGCGCTAAGCCGGATGGCGGACTTTTCTTAAGCGAGTACGGTTTGGGCTCAGAGCCCTTATTCGACCTGACCAAGCTCGCACCAAGGGACAGGCCTGCCGTGCAGATTACTCCCATGTATTATGGTCCTGCCTATGCCGAGTGGAAGCTGACCAAACTAAGCTCTACAGAGGGGGCAAGCTACTTTGCGGCAGGGACCGGAGAACAGCTGCCCGTAACAGATGCGGATTGGAACAAGCTTGCTGCCCGCCCTTTTGCTCAAACAGCTGAATCCGTATCCTATCAAGACGGCAAGAGAGCTAACGCCCCCCTCATTACAGCCTCTGCCTTTGACCCGTACAGCAATCTTAAATGGATCGTAAGGGAAAACATGAAGATTTCAAATACTACAGATTTCTTACGTTCAATGGTTGCAGAGAAAAAACTTGTGTTTGCAGCCAATGATCAGAGCAGATCCTATTCACTCGCATTGCCTATCTTTGGTCTGCAAACCTGGTCTAACACTACGAACAAACGAGCTGATGCTGTATTTGTTCTCACTGGAACTGCTGATTCTTCTCGGTGGATAGAACTGAACTCCTTGCTCTCCTCTGGGAAGCTGCGCCTGTTTGAATCATAAAATAAGACGCGATCCTCGTTGAAGTCAGCATGATGACTTTTCGGATCGCGTCTTTCTTTGTCTTTATTCCTTTGTCTTTTGTTTGAACGGAAGCTTACTCCACCATAGCGAAATCGAGAAGGGAATCATTCCGAACCACTTTCGGCTCCACGGTTCCTTTACCCGGATTCGCTGCTGTTTACGTACCTCCCGAGGGGTCTCTACATAAGTAACTACTCTTTCGGTAATATACTTGACCAATTCATCACCTTTTGCGATGATCATCGCCCCCAGCCTTACGTTCCAATAATATGTCCAAGTCTTCTTAGTCTGCACTAAATCTTAGCAAGTTAAACATCAAATAATGATGAATGATTTGTTGTTCTCCTGCTCAAATTATATGAAGACAATAATAACCAGGAAGGATGGACAAGCTCATGCGTCTTTTTCTCGGTAAGCGACTCCTCTGCACTCTAAGCGCAGCAGTCTTTACGCTCGGATGTATAACGGAAAGGGTCTCCGCAGACCATCCTGTACATCACGCTTTCCCAGGACCCACCATCTTAATCGATGCCGGTCATGGCGGAATTGACGGTGGCACTTCCTATGGTGATATTTTGGAGAAAAATATAAACCTGGAAATCGGCCGTAGACTCTTCCTGATATTACGCAGCTATGGGTACAGCACCGTACTGAATCGGACCGGAGACTATGCACTTAGCGACGATAACCGATGGCTTGCCTCACGCTCACGCCACCTACGGGATTTGGCACAAAGAAAGGAGCTTAGTACAGAGCTTACCCCTTCCATTGTCGTCAGCCTTCATGTCAACTGGTCAAAATCCCCAGCCAAGCGAGGACCGTTAATTTTGTTCCAAGAAGAAGGAAAGAGTGTATTTTTAGCCACATGTCTTCAGGATTCACTTAACCAATTATATAAAACGAAGACAATCCCTATAGTTGGCGAACCCTTCTACATTCTTAACTATACGCCGGCTCCGACCGTTATTGTCGAAATGGGTTTTATTAGCAACGCCCAAGATCGGAATTTTCTAACCAGCCTTCAAGGGCAGCGAAAAATAGCCAACACTATAGCTGAGGGCATTATTCGTTATTTTACGGTGCTGTAAGCTCACGAATGCGTATTTCGCCTTGCTCTTTTACTATCTGGCTTAATTTCACGAACTGAACCTGATTTTGAAGTGCTGGGATCGATTGTTTTATAACACGTGATGTCTTTGGACCCGGCGCTCCAACATGACCGATAACAATACATTGCGTATTATTTTTGAACCACAATTCTACTTTTTTTATTTGTTTCTGAATGTGTGAAGTTGTATGGACATCATCTAGAAAAATATCATTCCCTAGAACGGGCATCCCTTTTTCCTTGCACAGCTTCCCAACCACGGTACGATAATCGGTTCGACTGTCCAAGAAAAAAAGCCCTCGCTCCTTGCAGACATCTAATACCGTGGACATGATTCTCGGGTTAGAGGTTATTTTCGATCCCATGTGATTGTTAACTCCGACAGCATACGGTACGTTATCGATTGCCTCATTAACTTTCCGCCGCACTTCCTCATCACTCATGCTGGATTTGATCGCTCCGGGACCGAGCCATTCTGGTTTCCCGCGTAGCGGCTCCATCGGCAAATGCACGAGCACATCATAGCCTCGCTCATGCGCCTTGATAGCATCCTGCTTGGTAGATGGCAAGAAGGGCATGATCGCAACCGTGACAGGGACGTGCAATGACATGATCTCTTCTGTACCGGCCATGTTATTTCCAAGATCATCAATAACGACTGCGAGCTGTCTTATGGGCTGATCAACCCCACCGTCTTGCGCTGCAGCTAAACCCGGAAACAGAGCCGAAAGGCAAACCAAAACAGCACATCCACCCATGAAGGGACGCGCAAGCCAGTGAAACATCCGCTTCGCTAGCGCTTGAAGAAACCCCGCCCAAAGCCAATGTATAAATTGCATGTTTGATCCCCCCTGCTTAAATCCGTCTTATTGTTTGAGTAACAGGAGGTTATTAGTACAGGAAAAGATTGACGCACAAAAAAGGACATTCATCTTAACGAAGCAACAGTCATGAGCGCTTCTTCATATGTTCCAATATCTTTATACAATACAACGTGAAGTCAATAAAAGGTGGCTCTTTGCCAAATATAAAAAGAAAAAGCGAGCGTTCGTGGAAATCAGCCCACTCACACCCGCTCTTTCTTATCCTCAAAATTCATTCATTTACTGTAGTTTTTTACATGAGACGCAATTTAATTCATTCCCACTTTCAGGATTTGCCTTCAGCCCTCAATGATAACCTTGCCTACTTGGGTCCTGGTCGTAATTTGTGCCTGACTGCGAAAAGGAGCCATCTCCTCTCTCCATCGCCGTAATTATAGCAATCCGCATGGATTCTCTCTAATCTTGCAGATAAGAGATCGGTTTATCTACAGGCACCTTTGTGCCGCCGAACTCCTGCTCAATATATTTCTGCGTATCCTCGTTATGATACAACTCACCTAATTTCAAAATACCTGGATCATCCTGCTTTTCGGAAGTAGTCGCCAGCACATTGATGCTATTCTTCGTATCTACAGAAATTTCCTCATGGAACAAGGAGTCCTTCAACACATTCAAACCGCCCTCCAGAGCAATCGTATTACCGATCAATACCAGATCAACGTCCTGAATCACTCGCGGACCGGTCGTATCGTCGATCAGCTTGAACTTAAGATTTTTAGGATTATCGACAATATCGTTAACCGTACCCGTCCCCAAATTAAAGTTATCCTTCAATTTGATCAGTCCGGCAGTCTGCAGCAGGCTTAAGCCTCTGGCCGTATTGGCCGGGTTATCTGCCAGAGCGACGAGAGCGCCGTCCGGAACCTCCTTAATATCCTTGATCTTCTGTGAATAGATGCCCATCGGCTCAAGATATGTGGTCGCTGTGGCTACTAGGTTGGCATTACTTTCTTTATTATAGTTGACGAGATAAGCCCAGGATTGAAAAGCATTCACATCAACTTCGCCTTCCTTGGTAGCGTTATTCAACTCTACGCCGCCATTGATCTCCTTGACTTCAATATTAAGTTTAGCATCCTTGGCCGCCTGTGATTGCGCAATATGCTTCCAAATCTGAGCATCGGAGCCCTGCGAACCAATGACAATCTTCTCGCCATCCACCGATGATTTGCTGCCGCAGCCCGCAGTCGCCATCATCAATACTAATCCGAGCGCTAGTCCGCCCCAAAGTTTACCTTTAATCATATGTTCTTCTCCCCTTTATATCTGTATGCAAATTTCTTCTAATGCATGGTCATACCGCCGGTTACATTAATGGCTTGACCAGTCATATATGAAGATAATGGACTGGCCAAAAACAGAACGACATTGGCAATATCCCTGACCTCGGCCGTTCTGCCCAGCGGAATTTGGGAACAGTCTTCCGCATAGATCTCCTCGGCCGTCATGCCCCGGATCACTCCGCCTTCGATGCGCTCCCGATGCTTCATCGGCGTCTCTACAATACCCGGACATATGGCATTTACGAGTATGTTATGCCGTGCCAATTCAATCGCCATTACCTTGGTCAATCCAAGAACGGCATGCTTCGATGCGCAATATCCACCCATAGCCCGATAACCGTTCTTGCCGGCCTGCGAAGCCATTTGTATAATTCTGCCCGGCTTTCCGGCATCGATCATCGCTTTCGCAAATATTTTCGATACCAGGTACAGCCCCGTAGAATTAATGGAGAATACCTTCTCCCAATCCTCCAGCTTGCTGTCAATCACGTAATCCATCGTGGAAATGCCAGCGCAATTCACGACAATATCCGGAACGCCAGCCTGCTCCAACACAATATTAGACCAGCGATAGACATCCTCTGAACGGGACAAATCCAATCTGGACTCAAGCAACTTCCCGTTAACTTCTTTATAATCGCCTTCATGAGCGAGATCGGCAGAAATGACCCTGGCCCCACTCTGAAGTAAAATTTGTACAATGCCTTGTCCAATGCCTGAATTGCCGCCGGTTACAACCGCCGTTTGATGCGTTAAATCCAAAGTAATCATAACTATTACAATACTCTTTCAAAAGGATCTCTGCTGATTCCGGCTTGCAATACGATCTTCGCGTATTCTTGAGCAGAGAACAGGGAATGATCCTTGTAATTACCGCATTCCAGCGCGGAGACAGCCGGAACCTCAGTTGTTTCCAGCACGCGCTTCAGCGTTCTTTCCAATGCAGATGCGATCTCTTCGGGATCATGCTCATTCCAGAGAATCAGATAATATCCCGTCCTGCATCCCATCGGAGAAATATCGATAATGCCTTGAAGCTCATCTCTCATATACGTAGCGAGCAGATGCTCAAGAGTATGAAGGGCTGCCGTCGGAATAGCGTCTTTATTCGGCTGCAGGAAGCGAAGATCATATTTTTGCACAGTGCTGCCTTTTTCGTCATGTTCAACCCCTGCCGCCCTGACATAAGGAGCCTTTACGATTGTGTGGTCCAATTGGAAGCTTTCTACTTTTGCCATTGTTCTTCAGTCCTTTTTATAGTGTTATATATTTAACCAGTACCCGCCCTGAGTCTAGGGGCAGTATACTGCACAAACCGTTGTAATATCCCAATATCAATGCGTCGTCTTCTTGGTGAAATAATCCCCGATGAATTGGCACACGAACACCAGAATCAAGATCAGAATCGTAGCCACAAGTGTAATATCCGACTGGAATCGGTTGTACCCCTTATTGATAGCCAGACTACCCAAGCCGCCCGAGCCGATGGCCCCAGCCATCGTTGTCAGTCCAATCAGGTTAATGATCGTCACCGAGGAGGCCCTGATAATTGCAGACAAGCCTTCTTTCAGATACACGCGGAAAATAATCTCAATCGGTCCCAATCCCATAGATTGAGCAGCTTCAATAATCCCGGAATCAACTTCTACTAACGCATTTTGTATTTGCCGGGCATAGAATGGCACGATGCCGATGACGAGGGGCACGATCGCCGCATTCATACCGATCGATGTGCCTGTAATAAAACGGGTAAGCGGCACGACAACAGCGATAAGAATGATGAACGGAATGGATCTAAACAGGTTAATGAGTTTCTCCAACACACTATAAACCAGCCTGTTCTCCAGAATACCTCCCCTGTCGACCACAACCAGGGTGACGCCAAACAATATCCCAAATAACACGGAAAATAACGAGGTAACGACCACCATATAAATCGTCTCATAGGTGCTTAGAAGTATGTCCTCTCTTAAATTCCAGATGTTAGGGAAATATTTTGTAAAAAACTCACTCACACTGCATCACCCACCTTACTATTCTGAAAAAGTCGGGAATTGATAACTTCAACGTCTACCCGAGCCGACCGCAGATATCGCAAAGCTTCCTCCAGATCACCGGCGGTGCCAGACATAACTACAATCAGATTGCCGATAGGCGTCTGCTGTAAAATCTCCACATTCGCAAATAAGATATTGGTTTTAACTCGGTAACGGGCAGCAAGCTCGGCAATAATCGGTTCACTTGTACTATCGCCAATATAAGAAATCTTGCACAGCATATCGTTATCCTTTAGATGAAGGAGTGAAGGATGCATCATGAGCTTCTCCAGCATCTGCTCGATATGAGTAGCCGTATTAATGAAATCACGAGTCAACGAATTTTGTGGACGGCTAAAGATAGAGACGATATCGCCCTGCTCGATAATCCGCCCGGCTTCCATAACCGCAACCTTATTACAGATCTCTTTCACGACCTGCATTTCATGCGTAATAATGACAATAGTCAGCCCAAGCGTTCGATTTAATTTCTTCAGCAATTCCAGAATGGATAGCGTCGTCTTCGGGTCCAAGGCACTAGTAGCTTCATCGCACAGCAATATTTCCGGATCATTCGCTAGCGCTCTGGCTATAGCCACCCTTTGCTTCTGCCCCCCTGACAATTGTGAAGGATAAGCATTCAATTTATCCGATAGGCCTACCAGCTCTAGCAATTGTTTAACCTTCTGGTCTCTTTCGCGCTTGGAGAGCTTGGAACTCTTCAAGGGAAAGTCCACATTGTCATAGATTGTTCTGGAATTCATCAGATGAAAATGCTGAAAGATCATCCCGATCCGTTTCCTGGCCAAGCGCAAATCCTTGGACTGCAAAGCCAACAAATCCTGCCCATTTACTACTACACTCCCCGCCGAAGGCCGCTGCAGCAGATTAATCACACGAACCAAGGTGCTCTTCCCAGCCCCACTGTAGCCGACAATGCCGTATACGTCTCCCGCGTCAACCTGCAGACTGACATCCTTAACGGCTGTAACCGACTGTGATCCAGTTTCAAAGGTGACTTGAATATTGGATAAAGTAATCATGATGCCCAACCCTTTCTAAACTTCTGTACACTAAAGCAGCTTCAGAAAATTTATTTCTGTCATTTTACATCAGTTTACTTGGAATTACTACTAAAAATTTTTAAGGTGAGATATACCAAACTGCACTACCTTGCAAATTCTAAGAATACAAAAAAGCCCTTAAATCTCCATAGAAGGAAACTTAAGGACTCCATTGTTTTTAAACGATGCGGTCGAGAGGACTCGAACCTCCACGGGGGTTAGCCCACACGGACCTGAACCGTGCGCGTCTGCCAATTCCGCCACGACCGCATAAGATAATGTGTCATAGAGCATATCAGCTCGTGACGACAAGATATAATTTATCATAGATCACTAAGCAAGTCAACAAGCAATTTATTTTTTTCACATAAATCACAGGTATTACTTGATTATTTATCCAATTATTCCGTATAATAAGAACATAAGTTCGTTCACTACGAAAGGAGTGTCATCGCATGTCCATGTCCACAATCCATGTCTCCAAAGAGGAAGTCACACTAGTTCGCAGCTGGCTAGCCTTAAAGTTCACCCAGCGTATTCTGGAGAGAGACTCCCGAGTTATGGAGGAGAGCGGCTTGCTCAGAAGTCCTCAGGTCTATGTCGAGATGCTTCTTGCTGCTGTAGAACGATCCTCCATTGTTCTTGAGGAAATCTCCAGCGAACTTGACAAACACCAGATTCATATTAAGAAAGTCAAGCAAGATGAATTTGGAATTGAAGCCTGCTATCAATGTCGCGGTGCTTTAGGTCGGATTTTCATTTTGTGGTCTGCTCTACAACGTGATTTGTCTCAGCGTATGCGAGCTTACCTTGGGTTAGGCTCTGTTCCTATAAATGTAGCAATCCCTTCAATATAGGGTTGAAGGGATTGCTTTTGGGTTTGCTGGCTATTGTTTTAAATCTGATCCAAAGCCTGTTGAACCCGGATAGCCCCTTGGGACAGGATATGACCGGCTGCAGCTGCTGAAGCAGCTGCCGACGCTTCCAAAATCTCCGCATCCGTTGCTCCCTTAGCTCTTGCCTCATTCGCATGATAAAACGTACAAACCTCGTTGTTGGCAAATAGACCTACTCCCAGAGCGATCAAGTGCTTCACCTTCGCATCAAGGACCCCATTCTGCAATGCCTTGCCGGTGAACTCATGATAGGCTTCTGCCGTCTCAGGAAGCGAATCCCCGAAGCGGTTAATTTCTTCTTTATAGGCCGTAATTTTGTCAGTTGTCAACGACATGGAACAACCATCCTTTCTTAATGACAAGCGTTCCCTAGTACGTTGTCCAAGCTAAGCGGAAATATACGCCCGGGTTATTCGCGAGGCTCTGTAAACGGCCGATAATCATAACTACGGTCAAGCTTGACCACCCTGCGGTTAGGACGCCGTATCATAACCTGATCGGCATCCCATGCTACTACAATGCCAACAACATCATTGCTTTTAATCGCATCGCGAATCACTCTGACCTTTTCTCCAGATACTCTGTACTTATTGAGCTGATCGTCACTAATCATGCTGGCCCCTCCTTATTATCGAAATATCTCTGCAAAAAAAGACCTAAATGGGATGCCATTTAGGTCTTTACATATCGTTTCACAAGCTGCTGATGAGCGGCAGCTCTCCCTAATTAACGCTGTGCATGCTCCTTACTGTCGTTCTTCTCGAACCAGAAATCAAGCACCTTAGCAGACATCACTCGTTGTTCAAGGTACCCGACCTGCTGGGCGCTAAATTGCTCCTTCCAAGGAAAAGACAATTCCTCGCACAGGCCTACAATCGTAAGCAGCTGAGACCAGGCAACATAGCGTTTGTACCAGAAAAACTGAGGATGTTCAAGCATATAGGGGTACAGATCATCAAACTCTGTATGTTTGCAATCAAGCGCTCGCTCGAAGGTAACCTTAGCTTCATTCAACTTATTAATAAAGAACTCTTCATTCACGACTGCTTCTTTCCCCATAACTGTTGCCTCCTCTCTCTAGCTACTATTTATTATAACGAAAAAAGCAAGGTATGCAAAGGAATGTTAGAAAAAATGGTGATTCGCCCTACTCCGAAAAATGGACCTGGCCGTTCTCCAGGCTCTTGATCTTAACCAGAGACTCTAGACGAATTCCCTGTTCCCTTAACGCATTAGCCCCTGGCTGGAACGTCTTCTCTACCACGATACCCGCTCCTATGAGCTGTGCGCCGGAACGTTCCACAAGCCGAACCAGGCCCCGTGCTGCATCCCCATTAGCGATAATGTCGTCAATAAACAAGATACGATCACTTGGCGAGATAAACTGCCGGGACAGTAAAATATCGGTGACGATTCCCTTCGTAAATGACGGAACTCTCTCCACTAGCACATCAGGATCTGCCAATAAGGTTCTCTTCCTACGGGCAAATACCATGGGCACCTTCAGCTCATTCGCTGTGGCAAAAGCAACAGCAATGCCGGAAGATTCCAACGTTACAATTCTCGTAACCCCATCATCCTTGAACTTGTCCGCAAAAGCTCTTCCCATCTCCATTGTAAGCTCTGGGTCTACCTGATGAGTCAAGATGGCATCCAGCAGCAGCACCTGGTCGGATACGACCGTGCCTTCTTCCAGTATTCGTTTTTTCAATAGTTCCATAGAGCTTCCTCCCGGCCAATTCTCTTCTTGTAAAAATACCACACTGTCAAGCAGAACAGCAACATGAGATTATTTATTATCCGCATATCTGAAAAACATCCGATAGATCAAAACAACAAGACCTACCACAATCAATAAGGTTAGCACAAGCAGAGTAATCCTCCACATATGTAGGTGAACAAAACGAGCAATACGGCGATAGTGATGTCCAAAGGTGAAGCCAAGATACATAAATGTAAAGCTCCACACGGCTGCTCCGATCCCAGCAAAAGTAACATAAGTCCGTAAAGGAAGCTTATAAACGCCGGACAAATAAGATGTAATCTGTCTGAGTCCGGGAACGAAGTATCCAAACAGAACCGTCCAGTTCCCGAACTTTAGAAACCACTTCTCTGTTGCTGCCAGGCGCTTAGGGGTGATGAAGATCCATTTCCCATAACGGTCCAAGAGCGGTTTGCCAACTCCCCGGCCGAGCGAATAGCTGACCATCATCCCCGTCATACTTCCGAGAAATGTCGCTAATAGCGCAATCCAAAAATTAAAATGTCCTTCTGCAGACAAACCGCCAAAAACAACCACCAACGTTTCATCCGGGACGGGGATTCCTATAAAACCCAGAGCTAAGAGGCCGTACATTGCAAGATAACCGTACTGGGCAACATAGGACATTACTGCACTCACTCTATAACACTCACCTTTCATTCGGGAGAACTTCATTGCTTCTTGCTACTTCTTCCTGCGCTAATCTTTCTCACATGGAGACAAGTTGAAGTCATGTCCGATAGTTTCACCACATACCTTGTACTAAACTCATCTTTAGCAGTGAACACCAGAATTCTAAGGTCTGCCAAGCTTGAAGGAGGACAAACATGAGAAATATCTTGAAAATCATGCAGATCGCATTCACTTATATCGGTACGATTGTGGGTGCCGGATTCGCAACAGGCCAAGAGATCCTTCGATTTTTCACCCAATATGGAAAGTGGGGGACTTTGGCTATTGTCTTGTCAGCAGCTTTGTTCATCTGGCTTGGCACAAAAATGATGCTGCTCGCTCACGACATCCGGGCAAGTTCTTACGAAGATCTTAACCGGCAGCTGTTTGGCATGAAAGCCGGGAAATGGATCAGCCTGTTTACCCTCATCATTCTGATCGGAGTGAACAGCATCATGCTGGCAGGGGCCGGCTCTGTCTTCATGGAGCATCTCGGCCTTCATTATCAGACCGGCCTATGGATCACTCTAATCGCTGCCTTTCTATTACTGCGCAACGGTATAGGAGCTATCCTTCAGCTCAATTCCATTGTAGTCCCGCTTATGCTGACTTTCTCCCTCTTCATCATCGGCCATACAGCGGATTTACCTACGGCTGACCGCTTCTTAAGCCTGAGTACCGATAAAAGCCTGATGGCCGCCTGGGCCTCCCCTTTCATGTATACGGCCTTTAACCTGGCTATGGCTCAAGCCGTGCTGGTGCCTATCGGCAGTCATACACAAAATAGACAAGTGTTGAAATGGGGAGGCGTCATCGGCGGGTTAGGCGTAGGCTTTATGCTTCTGGCTGGGCATTTTGCTTTATCGGCCCATATGCCAGGCATCACCCAATTTGAAATACCTATGGGCAGCATCGCCCGACTGCTGGGTACTACCATACAGCTTATTTATGTCATGCTGATATTTATGGAAATCTTCAGCACTTTTGTAGCTGACATTTACGGTATGTCTTTACAGCTTAAGCAAAGAACAGGCCTGTCCGAACGATGGTTAGCACCAGGAATCATGGCCATATGCTATTTGACAAGCCAGATCGGCTTCAGCTCTCTGCTGTCCGTGCTATATCCGATCTTCGGCATGCTGAGCATGGTCTGGGTCGTTATGTTGATTCTCAGCCCTAAGGATCACCGTTCAGAATAGCAGCTTTCCTCTTCGCTTACGCATGTTATTTATCACAATATTGAGATTTTTTGTTCCCATATTGAAGGTACAGCTTCTTCAGCTCGTGAACTGCCCGATTCAGCGAATAATGGCTTTTGGCTTTCTCGGATCCTGCTCTTGCAAGTGTATAGCGGTAATCCGGATCAGAAATCACTTGCTCAAGCGCTTCAGCTAGAGCTTCTGGATGCTCAGACGGAACAAGAAGTCCGTTAATTCCATCCTCGATCTGTTCGGCAATACCGCCAACATTGGTTCCCACAAGCGCCAAACTACACAGAGCTGCTTCCGCAAAGACGGAACCGAAAGCCTCTGCCCGGGAAGGAAGCACAAAAATATCAAAAAAAGGCATAAATTCCTCGGGATGCAGGGTATATCCATAGAAAATGGTCTCTTCATAAATGCCGAGCTGTTGAGCCAATGCTTCGAGCTCAGGTCGGATTGGACCATCCCCAATGATATGCAGCACGAACGGAATCTCACGTTTCTTAAGCTTGGCACAAGCCTGGAGGAGGATGTCAAGCCCTTTGGCGGGCACCAATCGACAGACAGTCACCAGCTGGGCCACCTCATTCTCATGCGGGATGGGCTTGAACCTTTTCTCATCAAATCCATTCGAAATGACAAGAATATCATCAGGTCGTTCTACATAAGGAGACAAATAGCTTCGGAATGAATCTGACACCGTTAATAATTGGTCTGTCCGATACTCAAGCTCCCGATAAATAGACGTAAGGAATTGGTGTTCGGGGCCGCCAGTCTGAATTCGCCCATTAAGCAGCAGTTCCCTCTCATAGCTTGAGTGAACAGTCTGAAGCACTGGCGTATCCGGGAATACCTCCTTCATGGCCAACCCTACGATAGGATGGTGCGCATGGATCAGATCATAACCCTGCTTGATTCGCAGCCGTGTCCACCATATATAATCCAAATAGGTCTGAACGTATTTCTGTACAATAGGACTCTCCTCATATTGCCGCCAATCAAAAGTATGAAATTCAACTGGACCACTGCCCTTGAAGCGCACTCGCTTCGGAATAGAGAACAGCTCCATTTCCCACCTAGGCGAAGTAAATCGCTCTTGCAGGTAAGGGACCATAGATGATACGCCCCCAGGCTGTTCGGGAGGAAAAAATAGTGCCTGTAGAAGCTTCATGAAGAAATCCCCCTTTCTGACTCTAACTAAAAGTTCACAACCTTGAGGTTCTAGCCTACTAGCACCTCCTGCATTTCCATTATGCCATAGACGGGGAGCTACAGCCATTCCCCTTTAAGTAGCCTTCATCCTATGATAAACTGCTGAGAGCGGCTACGCCCATTAGAAAAAAGGAGTACGGATTTAATATGTCAGATATACAGCTACCTGAAGCTTACCGGTATGCCTTAACCCAGCAGCTCGGCGACGAGGAGGGCGCCCGGTTTCTACACAGCTATAATCAGCCTCGAACCTTTGGACTCAGGATAAACACCCTGAAGCTTGAGCTTGGATCACCGGTTTTTCACAAATTGGAGCATTTGTTCTCTTTAAGAGCTGTGCCATGGTGCCCTGAAGGCTTCTATTATGAGGAATCCACCCGTCCTGGCCGTCATCTGTATCATGCTGCCGGGATTTATTATATTCAAGAACCTTCAGCCATGAGCGCAGTTCAGCTGTTGGACCCTCAGCCAGGCGAGACCATCCTGGATCTTGCTGCTGCTCCAGGAGGAAAGTCTACACAAATTGCAGCCCGCATGCAGGGTAAGGGCGTGCTGATCACGAACGAAATTCACCCGCAGCGCGCCAAAATATTAGCGGAAAACATCGAAAGGCTGGGCATTCGTAATGCGATTGTTACACAGGCCACCCCAGCAGAGCTGTCGGCTAAATTCCCTTTAGCATTTGATCGGATTATGCTCGACGCCCCTTGTTCAGGGGAAGGCATGTTCCGCAAGGACCCCGCCGCTATTCAAGAATGGTCGGAAGCATCTGTGCAATTTTGCGCAGCGAGACAGAGAGACATCTTACATGACGCGATCGCCATGCTAAAACCCGGAGGTACACTGGCTTACTCAACCTGTACTTTTAACCGTCAGGAAAATGAAGAGAACATGGCGTACGTTCTCCAGACTTACCCTTTTATGGAGCTTATTCGAGAGCATCGAATTTGGCCCCAGCAGTCTGAGGGTGAAGGTCACTATGTAGCTTTGCTCCGGCGAGTAGACGAAGGAGACGAGATGCTGGCAAGCCCCTCTGGTAAACGATCGAGAAAGGCTTCCTCCAAACAGCGAGGCGCTAATCACGCGGCCATGGTGCAGCAGGAGTTTGAGGCTTGGGCCAAGGATCATTTGAGAGGCTTTGAACCAAGCGGGACCTATTTGTCTTTTGGAGAAGCGATATACATGCTTCCACATAGCCGTACGATGAATCCGGATGCAGATTTGTTAAAAGGGTTAAAGACACCCCGGCCTGGCTTGAAGCTTGGCGTAGCCAAGAAAGGACGTTTCGAACCAGATCATGCACTGGCCGCAGCTCTTAAGCCGGAGGAAGCCATCCGCCGATTCAATCTAGCTTCCGATTCTGCGGATGGTTCTGCCTATTTACGAGGAGAAACTCTGAGCGTGCCTGATTCTATTAAGGGCTGGACATTAGTTACCGCTGATAATTTCCCCTTAGGCTGGGGAAAGGCGAGCGGAGGACAGCTCAAAAATCATCTCCCCAAAGGCTTAAGGCTTCAGCTGTAGAACACATACCGATAGCAAGAAGCAATAAAAGAGCAGAGGATTCCCCCTGCTCTTTTATTGCTTTTATAATATTGCATCTGGCAAATTAAGAACGTGATGATGAAATCTCCAGACAGTATTTCTCAAGAGCAGCCTTAACGCCTTCCTCATTATTGGTCAGTGTAATCGCATCAGCTGCCGCCTTCACTTCAAGCGGGGAATTCTCCATCGCAACTCCCAGGCCGGCAAATGTAAGCATTGTAATATCGTTATAATAGTTGCCGATGGCCATCACTTCCTCTGGAGCAATCCCTCTCTTCTCCGCCAGTTTCTTAAGTGCGGCGCCCTTGGATGCCTCCTTGTGCATCAAATCCAGGAAGTAGTCGCCGCTGCGCAGCATATTAAATTCTTGTTCCCACAGGCCCCAATCCTGCTGGACTTTATCAATAGCTTCTGGGGTTCCTGAAGCCGTAATCTTCACAATTGGCTCATGAAACTCGGACCAGGCTGGCATGGACTTGGGGTGAACAAGAAACTTATGGTACATCTCCAGAATCTCGGGATCCAGTTCCTCGGCACGATCCGTGTACAGCTCAAAGGTTGTGTTCACATCAAAGTGAACTCCATGCTTGCGGCAGTAGTCAAAATAAGGCTCCAGCCCCTGAGCATTCATGGCGAATTCATGAACCACTTCTCTGGTGCTTCCTACCGTAACAGCGGCTGCTCCGTTATGAGTAATGATGTAGCCTTCTAAGCCCAGAGATTCCATATAAGGAATGGAGCCGCTTGGGGCACGTCCGGTACAGAGAACAATTTCCGTCCCTTGCGCAGCAACCTCGGCGATCACCTCTTTAGTTCCCTGAGTGAGCACGTGGTCGTCATTCAGCAGCGTACCGTCTACATCAAGTGCAATCAGTTTATATTTCATTCCTCCACCCCTTCAGTGCAGCATTCTATATGAATTACTATGCTTCTATGTCAAAGATACTGTCAAGCAGGCTCAAGGCTTGTCCTCAGCAGCAGTACCTGGAGAGTAACCGCTTAGAAGCTTCAGCTCCTCTTCGGTCAGCTCTCGATAAGATCCTTTAGCCAGCGAATCCTCCAACCTCAGCGGCCCCATCGCTGTACGCTTGAGATACAACACTTTCGAGCCTACCGATTCAAACATCCGTTTAACCTGGTGAAACTTGCCCTCAGTAATCGTTAGAGATATCCGGCTTGTTACCTGGACACCAGTCTCCTGGATGCTTAATACCTGCAGCTTGGCCGGCTTAGTTATATATCCGTCGTCTAAGGTAACGCCCTCGGCAAACCGCTGAATTTCATACGGCCCGATTTCGCCGATCACATCCGCTTCATAGGTTTTGGGGACATGCTTTCTCGGGGACAGCAGCTCATGGGCGAGTGCCCCGTCATTCGTAAGCAGCAGCAGTCCTTCAGTGTCTTTATCAAGCCTACCTACAGGAAAGGGGCTAAATACCCTATAGCTTTCGGGAAGCAGGTCGATCACCGTCTTCTCTCTTGTATCCTCCGTCGCGGAGATCACCCCTGCCGGTTTATGCATCAGTAGATAAATATGCTCCCGGTACAGAACAAGCTCTCCATCGACTTCAATCCGGTCCTGATCTGGATCGGCCTGGGTTCCGGTATCCTTGATCACATTGCCGTTCAAAGTAATACGACCCTGCTTGGCCATCTTCTTAAGCTCCGCACGCGAACCATACCCTAGATGCCCAAGCATCTTATCGATCCGCTGAGTTGTTTTGCCTCCAGCCATTCGTTACTGCCACCTCCAGCCGGGCGGATATTCATTCTTAAGCATCCCGTCCTGCCATTTTCCCCAGCCTAGCGAATAGCCATCCACACAGACTAGGATATATCCCTTTGCCTCCATTCCCGCTTGGCATTGCAAGCGTTCCTGAGGCACTTGCAGCGTTTCCCCTTTTAAATACCTGACTGCCTCTCCTTCTTCCGAGGACAGCTTCAGAACACGCCCAGCCTCCTCGGGCCGCAGAGCAGCAGCCAGCGGCTGTGCGGGAACAAAACGCCCGTTCTTCACGCTACCGACATACCACCCCGGGCGCACAGTCTTCAAACCGGATAGCCGCTCTGCTTCAAGCGGTGCTAAATACAGCTGAGACCCAAACCATACGGGATGTCCGGCGTGCTCCGGCTGCCCGGCAAGATGATTGTCACAGAAATGCTTCCATGCCCGTAGCAGTTCGTCCTGGGAAGGCGCCTGACGGGAATCCCGCTTCCCTCCGCGCCCTCGGGCTGCCGCTTGTTCCTTCCGTCTTACAGCCCCGGGCTTCACAGACTCATTGACAGCCTTATCGGTCGTGGCCTCATGTGCCTCCCCAGTATGCCTTAACACCGCTACAAAATGACCTTCTCCTTCAATCCGATGCGGCCATAGTCTACCGGTATCCGCTGTTCGGGCCAAGGCCTCTTGATCAGCCTGAGTCCATTCTGTATCAAGATCCGAAGGCTGCAGCCATTCCGGCCGTCCTGAAGCAATTCCCCAAGCCTCAGGCAGGGGAATCACTTCGAAATCTTCATGCTGCTTGAGAAAGCTAGCGATTTGTCCCTCGTCCTCTTCAGGCGCAAAGGTGCACGTGGAGTAGACAATTGTTCCTCCTGGACTGAGGAGACGTGCGGCCGACTGTAGGATATCCCGCTGCATCAAAGAGCATTTCTCCACCGAATGCTTCTCCCATTGTCTCGCCATATCTTCGTCCTTGCGGAACATTCCCTCCCCTGAGCATGGGGCATCAATCAGTATTTTATTGAAAAAATGAGGAAACGCCTTGGCAATTCGCTCAGGAGTTTCATTCAGCACAATAGCATTCCGGACCCCGTACAGCTCAATATTTTTGGCGAGTGCCTTTGTACGCTCCGCGCTTATATCATTTGTCACTAGAAGGCCTTCTCCTTGGAGTCTTGCAGCAATCTGAGTTGATTTCCCCCCAGGGGCTGCGCACAGATCAAGTACGCGGTCGCCCGGCTGGACATCCAGCGCCTCTGCCGGAGCCATCGCACTGGGCTCCTGAATATAATACAAGCCTGCATGGTAATAGGGATGTTTGCCGGGCTTTAGGCCTTCATCGATGTAAAACCCCGTTTCGCACCACGGCACTGGCCGAAGGGAAAACGGGGATAATGTGAAGAAGGCGTCCCGGCTAATTTTGAGTGTGTTAACCCGAATGCCAGCGAAGCGAGGCTTCTCGTAGGAAGCAAGAAAGGCATTATACTCATCCTTAAGCAATCGCTGCATACGGTCTAGAAATAATGGCGGTAAGGAAACAGCCATACGGACACCCTTTCATTATGTTTATTCATTGGTATGCTTGTTTCTCCACCTAAGATCACGAAGATCATGATTGGGTCCTCTTTGCGGTCTGAGCCGAATCGGATCATTGGGCGAAATCTGAGCAGATAGTCTGGATACCGCATCACCCAGCTTAGGATCTGTTACCTCTATGAACAGATCCCTATAAGGAACCGGCTCTTCGGACATCTGCTTGAGCTCCTGTGCTAATTGCACAGCCTCGTCCCTGATTTTGCCTAACTGGATCCCAGCATGCTCCACTGGGTAAGGACGAAGCATTTCAGCAGCAGATTCCAGCATTTTGATAGCGCCCTTATAATTTTTTGCACGAAAATGAAATGCCCCTACTGCAATTTGCAAGAGACCTTTATAGAAAAGGTCTCTCTCTTGCGAAAGCCACAGCTCCTCCATGACCTCATGGCATTCAAAATAGTCATGATCCCTGTTGAAATACACCAGAAAAGCCTCATATTTCGGGTCATAGACCATCAGTGGTCTCCATGTCCTCGCCCTTCTTCGCGGAACGAAGCAGGCCTTTGACTTCATCCAGCAGATCCTTCATCGCGCTTAAGTTCCGCGATTCCCAGATCTCATTAAAGCGCCGCTGTGCGTCGATGGCCTCTGAGATCAGATGATAGAAATAAAGCTGGTGAATCGCCCCGAGCGTCTTGGAGACCAGATTAGAGTCATCCTCGAACGTTTTCTGAGACTCTAGAATCTCTTCCCTGATACTGGACATTTCATTATCCAGAACGAAAGCAGCTTCAGCGGCAATTTTCAGACGCTCTTTCATTTCGCCAGGCAGCTTATCCCGGTACTTGTAATTCAGCGAGTGCTCGATGGTAGCCCAGAAATTCATGGCCAGCGTCCGAATCTGAATTTCGGCAAGCACCTTTTTTTGACCCACTGCGGTTTGAACCGGGTATTCGATAATCATATGAAAGCTTCTATAACCACTCTCTTTATAATTGGTAATATAGTCCTTCTCGTACAGGACAGTCAGATCCTTACGACCGCGAATGTATTCCGCAACCCGGCGAATATCCTCAACGAACTGACACATGATACGTATGCCAGCAATATCCTCAATCCCTGTCTCCAAATCCTCCATAGCTACACCAAGACGTTTGGCCTTGTCAAGGATGCTGGATATCTTCTTCACGCGTCCGGTGACAAATTCGATCGGTGCATACTCTTCCCTTTTCTTGAGCTCTGCACGCATCGTTTTAAATTTAACTTTAAGTTCTTCAACAGTCTGCTCGTACGGAAGCAGAAAGGTTCCCCAATCTCTTACATCCATTTGTATGTGCCTCCTGTCTTAAACTCCCGCAAGGGTCAGCGGTGATCTGCCCCCACTGCTTCGGAGATATGCTCAAATCCATCCTGCTTAAGCAGCTCCCTAAGCCCCTTGTGCAATTGGCGGTTCACTTCAGGCCCTTTATAAATCAATGCCGTATAGATTTCAACCAGACTGGCCCCTGCACGGATTTTGGCATATGCATCATCACTGTTAAAAATTCCGCCAGAACCGATGATCGGCAAGCCCCCTGCAGTTTGACGGTAAACCCTCGATATGATCTCAGTTGATCGATCCTTGAGCGGTTTACCGCTTAAGCCCCCGGTCTCTTTGGCATGCGGATGGGCTAGGCCCTCGCGGGAAATTGTGGTATTCGTAGCAATAATGCCCGAAACTCCGCTTCGGGATATCGTATCTACCATATATTCAAGCTCCTCATCGGTGACATCAGGAGCAATCTTAACCAGCACGGCCTTATCGGTGCCTCTCTTGGCGCCTTGAGCCTTCATCTCGGCTGTCACCGCAGCAAGCAGCTCGGACAGATCATCGCCGTGCTGAAGATTTCGTAAATCAGGCGTATTAGGAGAGCTGATATTTACGACAAAAAAATCAGCGTATTCATAAAGCTCTTGAATGCACTTCTCATAATCCGTATAAGCCAGCTCATTCGGAGTAACCTTGTTCTTACCGATATTCACAGCAATCGGAATATAACGCCGCTTCAGTCCTGCCAGCTGCTTGGCCATTTCTTCAGCGCCCCGGTTATTGAAGCCCATTCTATTAATTAACGCTTCATCAGGCGGAAGCCGGAACAAACGAGGCTGTTCATTTCCTGGCTGGCCAAGCGGGGTCACAGTTCCGACCTCCATAAAGCCAAAGCCAATGGCTGAGAAGCCTTCAACAGCATCTGCATTTTTATCCAATCCGGCAGCAAGCCCCACAGGAGTTGGAAAGTGCAACCCAAATAAATCGACAGCTAAATCAGGAGTCTCCTTCACCCCGTACACGGATCTCAAACCCGCTGTGCCACCTGGAAATTGAGCAGCTTTATGCAGCCCCCCGATCACCAGATGATGGGCCCTTTCAGGATCAAGCTTAAACAAAACCGGTTTTCCCAAACTGCGGTAAATCAATGGTACTTCACTCCGTTCTATGCATTAACTTAAGGAAGCAACGCCCTTACTGTAGTTTAGCGGTTTCCGAAGGAAAAGAAAAGTTCTGAATGAATGCAAGCAAACTGTAAAGCTCTATATAGAATTTTTAATTGAAAGCAATTACAATATAGCTATTGTACGGTAAGTGCCTGTCCGTATAATCAACCTTTTGAAAGGGGATCTGAATATGTCTGTCAAACGGAAACCACCAACCTTACAGCAGAAGAAGGAAGAGGTTAATAAAAAAGCGATTATTTGGTTGGGTTCGATCTTAGCTGCCATGGTCATCCTCTTTGTCGTTCTGTTTATCTTGGTCAAATAATCTTAAGTCATCATGTCTATCTAATTCAACCAATGATAAGTTTTGTGAGGATTGGTCTGATCCTGCCGGTCCGGCAGCCTGAATCGTGGAGCGGCTCCGGGCTTGGCACTATCCGGCACCAAATCCGAACCAATCGTAACCTTCGTTCCTTTAGGCGCTAGATCGAACAGCTCCTCCACATCTGCCTTTCGCATTCGGATGCAGCCCAGGGATTCATCTTTTCCGATGCTGTCTTCTTCATTTGTACCATGTATGGCATAATTTCCTGCTGACAGCTCCATTCCCCGGCTGCCAAATTCTCCGTCATCATGGCCATTAGGATTGACCACCTTATCCGTGATCCTGAACGAGCCCTCCGGTGTTCGTTGTCCTCCAAGCCCTACATCGTACACCCTCAATATTACATTTCCGCTGACTAAAGCCAGCTTATGCTTCGCCTTATCAACCTTAATTTCTAATTCTTTCTGAAAAAAAGGAGCCGTCTTTTTGTTCGCAGATGAGTTGTTCTTTAACTCCTCCGCATTTTGCGGAGAATTCGCTGCCTTGTTCTGTAGCTCCTTTACCCTATGTAGCGCTTTCGGAAATGCGATAGATGTCTCTACAGCTTCACCAGCGATCCAGTTATTTGGAAAAGGAAGAGCCAAATCTGACAGCTTCCCCGGCAGCTTCCCTTTCTGCTCTTGATAGTGCTGAATAGCTGACATGAGCATGACCAGCATCTCCTGTTCCTGTGTCCACTTGAGCGCCTTGCGCTTAAGGTCTTCAGCATCCGGTGGCCTGCAGACACAGTCTGCGGCATCATAGGATTGCAGGGTTTTCTTCCCCTCAGCTTTTCGATTGTCTATCGTAAAATTCACTTTCATCTCCGGTTTCCAAACCAGCCACTTGTCTGCTCGGCCCATCGCAAGCACAGCCGTTGTGGCATCAGGTGTTCCATCGGTCGCCGAAAGCAGCTGCGCTTTGGTTTGAAGCTTATCCTTTGCTGTCACAAGCGGCTTTGCGGTAAAATAGATCTCTTGTTCTCCAACTGCATCCATGCCAGCTGTCCTAACATTATCGCGGTTGTTCTTAGAATTTTCGTTCAAGGATGGTGACGGAATCCAAATCAGCAGCAGAAAAATACAGGCCAGCAGCAATTTCCTTACTCTCCGCCGATTGCGTTGCTTGCGCACCTGAGCCTCAAGCAGCTTCGCTTCATACTCCTTCCACACCTCAGCAGGCACCTTACTGGACTCAAAGGCCTCGTAAATCTCGCCTGCTTGAATATAACAGTAGTGGGCTTTCCCCTCCTGGCCGCTGCGGTCATATTCTTTCCCTAGCAGATACCAAGCCATACGATTGTCTGGATGCATTCTGACATAATCTTTGAGGTACACCGAATTCTTCATCGAAACCTCCAATTGGAATTCTATGGATTATTCTCTATTCTTATATCGGCAGATCCTCTCACAAAAAAAACATCCCCCACCAAAAACTGTGAGAGATGCCTTCGTTTTGCCGGCTATACGGGCAAATTAGCCTTCTTTATTGAACGGTTCGTCTGCGACTTTGATCGAATCTGTCGGACAACCGTCACAGGCGTCCTGGAGATCATCATACAGATCTTCAGCGATCTCTGTAACGCCGCGGTTTGCGTCACCTTCGTAAATGACTTCCGCCAAGCCTTCATCGTCATAGTCGTAAATATCGGGTGCTGTGGCGCCACATGCGCCGCAAGCGATGCAAGTATCCTTTTCAACCCAAGTATATTTCGCCATTTGATCTGCCTCCTGTTAAGACGGTACAAGTGCGGTGCTATCAATCCACCATGTTCAATATAATATAAAAAAAATACAATTTCAATTCATTTTCCTAATTATTCCATAGGGTAAAAGATTATTCTTCCCTAGTTTCCCGCAAAAAATCCGTTTGCAGCGAGGTTCCGCGCACCTTATGATTGCGAATCAGGGAGGAAGGATCGTCACTTAACATACCTGCTGTAAGCATCGCTCCTTCTCCAAATTTATCACGCAGCTCATCCATAACCTTAGTCAGCTGCTCCTTCTTGGGCTGATTCTGGTAATCAAACAAATCCAGCTGCAGCGCCGCCTCTTCCTTAGCCACCAAATTTTGCAACGTCACCCCTAACAGGCGAACGGGCCGCCCTTCTGTCCAATGCCTGCGATACAGTTCGCAAGCCTCGTGATATATATCTGCTGCTGTCTCAGTAACATTGCCTAAGGTTTGAGATCTTGTAATGGTCTTCATATCCGGCGTACGGATCGTAATCTGTACCGTCTGTGCCATAAGCGACTGTCTGCGCAGACGTCTGGCTACTTGGTCGGACAAGTTCAGCAGCACCTTCTGAGCTTCATCCAGCGTTGTTATATCGTGAGGAAGTGTCGTGGTATGCCCTACAGATTTATTCTTATCCCTCTCTTCTCGAACAGGGGATTCATCCAATCCGTTAGCAGCTCGCTTCATCCAGCTGCCGACGATGCCGAATCGTTCGACAAGGAATCGCTCATCTGCTGCCGCTAACTGGCCAATGGTATAAATTCTCAGCTTCTTGAGCTTTTCCGCCGTCTTGCGGCCAATGCCGAACAGGTCAGAACATGGCTTATTCCACAGCAGCTGAGGAACATCCCGAATCCGAAGAACAGTGATCCCGTTAGGCTTCTTCATATCTGAGGCCATCTTCGCCAGCAGCTTGTTAGGGGCAATGCCGATGGAGCATGGGAGCCCGAGTTCATCTGCTATACGGCTCTGGATTTCCTGCGCGATGTCCAGCGGTGTGCCGAATTGCTTAGAGCCCGTAATGTCAAGATAACATTCATCAATAGATGTCGCTTGAAGAAGAGGAGTATATTGGTAGGCAATATTCATGAACCCCCGGGAATATTGACGATACAGATGAAAATTTGGTGCGATCACAATCAGATCAGGGCATTTCTTCAAAGCCTGACTGACCAGCATTCCGGTAGATATGCCCATTTTCCTTGCCGTGTAGGAGCAGGTGACGATCACCCCTTTGCGAAGCTCCACACTGCCGGCAACCGCTGTAGGCTTATTCTTGTATTTAGCGGGCTCCTCGGCAGCATGAACCGAGCAATAAAATGCATTCATATCAACATGGAGTATGACTCGACCGTTCACCGGATAGTATTGCTCAACATCCTTCACGTCCCGGCCCTCCCGAACTTTTAAAATTCAATTCATGCAAAAAATTTAAAACCGTGATACAGTGAAGTAATAAAGCGTTTGACTTATATGTCTATTATAGCAAAAAGTCAGAGCGGATATTAGATGATAAGGGGGACCTCCTACATGTCACAAGCAATAACTATTTTTGACACAACCCTGCGAGACGGAACACAAGGGGAAGGCATCAGCCTGTCCGCCGACGACAAACTTAAAATCGCCAGGAAGCTCGATCAGCTTGGTGTACATTATATTGAAGGCGGAAACCCTGGCAGCAACAGCAAGGATATCGAGTTTTTTCGTCGGGTCAAAGAGATGGGGCTTAACGCAAAGATCACAGCCTTTGGAAGCACACGGCGCAAGAACAGCAAAGTAGAACAAGATACCAGTCTGAACCGAATTATTGAATCCGGCGTACAAGCTGCCACATTGGTCGGGAAGTCCTGGGATTTTCATGTCCATACGGCCCTGCAAACCTCACTTGAGGAGAACTTGGCCATGATTGGCGATTCGATTAGCTATTTGAAGCAAAACGGCATTGAGGTTATTTTTGATGCAGAGCATTTCTTTGACGGCTATAAGCACAATCCTGAATATGCTGCAGCTGTTATGAAGAGGGCTGCCGAAGCAGGAGCGGACTGGCTAGTTATGTGTGATACAAATGGCGGAACCATGCCTCATGAGGTCCATTCCATTGTAGCTTCGCTCAAAGCTCAAACAGGCGATGCCCTGCTCGGCATTCATACCCATAATGATTGCGAGCTCGCTGTTGCTAATGCCATTAGTGCGGTGCAGGCGGGAGCGCAGCAAATCCAGGGAACAATTAACGGATATGGTGAACGCTGCGGCAATGCCAATCTTTGTTCGGTCATTCCTAATTTACAACTTAAGCTAGGTTATGAGGTCCTTGGAAGTGAGCAGCTGGCCCAGCTGAGCAATACAGCAAGGTATGTAAGTGAAATCGCTAATGTTCATATGCCGAACAACCAGCCTTATGTAGGATCTTCCGCTTTTGCCCACAAAGGTGGCATTCATGTGTCGGCTATACTTAGAGACTCTCGAACCTATGAGCACATTGCACCTGAAGCAGTGGGCAACAAACAGCGCATACTAGTCTCTGAGCTTGCGGGCCAGAGCAATGTGCTGTCGAAGGCAAAAGAAATGGGGATCGGGTTTGATCCTGACAATGCCGATACCCGTGGGGTGATCCAGAAGATCAAGGATTTGGAACATCAAGGTTACCAGTTTGAAGGCGCCGACGCTTCGCTCGAGATGCTGCTTCGACAGGCCAACGGGGAGCTTAAAGAGCTGTTTGAATTTGAATCCTTCAAAATTCTGGTCGAGAAGACAGCCGGAAACCCTGTTGTCTCCGAAGCCTTTGTCAAGGTTAAAGTCAATGGTTCCAGCGTCTATACCGCTGCAGAGGGGAATGGCCCTGTCAACGCACTAGACAACGCGCTGCGGAAGGCCCTGGTCACTTATTTCCCTAGATTGAAAGAAATGCACCTCACAGACTACAAAGTCCGCGTGCTTGATGAGAAAGATGCCACGGCAGCCAAGGTGCGGGTGCTCATTGAATCCCGTGATATTTCAAGCGCCTGGAATACCGTTGGGGTATCCGGTAACGTCATTGAAGCCAGTTGGGAAGCACTCGTGGATAGTATCCGTTATGCACTTCTCGGAGAAGCCAATCCTAGCCAGGAGAACGAAGACGAAGTTTCCAGCCAAGGTATTATCAATCACTAATTGGATAGATCCTATTCATTTAGGGGAAGAGCCTTCTAGCCAGCTCTTCTCCTTTATTTTATTTAGGTTGAGTCCGGTCAATCTCTCCTTGAATCTGTGACTCTAACCGTTCCATCGGCAGCAGTCCAATATTGATATGCTTCACCCTTCCGTCTTTTCCAATTACAATATTAGTAGGGAAAGCGACACCGCTGAATTTAGCAAACAGGCTTCCCTGCTTGTCTAATAGGATCGGGAACGTAAGTCTATAGTTGTCTACAAATTTTTGAACCTCCTGAATGCTGTCATCTGATGTAACGTTTACCCCGTAGATATCCAGTTTTTCTCCATATTTCTGGGTTAGCCGCTGAAGCTCGGGAGCTTCCAGCTTGCAAGGCTCACACCAGGATGCCCAGAAATTAAGCAGCAGCGGGCGGCTGCGCTCCCCTCCCAGCTTGTATACCTGGCCATCAAGGCTCTCCATACTTACAGTTGGAGCCTTGTCCCCTGTCTTAATGATTTTCCCCGATGCCCTTACCATAATTGAGCAGATTGGAAAAAGCTGCAAGGTACTTACCAACAATAGAATAACCAGGGATTGAAGCACGAATAGGCTTCGCATGTTTCTTCGCATTCTCATAAATTGGATCCCCCTCCTCTTCCTCAAGTGGCCTTACCTTGTTACAATTATCATACTTAAGTCAAATAAATATACGGCCTCCGGTGCAGGAGAGAAGGGATAGAAAAATGATACTGCTTGGGTCTTCCATTCTGAACGAGATGAGAGATTATGCGCTTGAGCAGATGCCTAAAGAGGCTTGCGGACTTCTTTATGGCCGGCGCTCAAGCAACAGGTGGATGGTAGAACAATTTCAGCAGGTGAACAATATTGCGGCGATTCCGGAGCATACATTTGAACTGGATCCCGCCGTTTGGATTCCTGCCAGTTTTTCTCCGAGGCTAATCGGTATCATGCACAGCCACCCGACCACTGTCCCAATCCCATCAACAATAGACAAGAAGCAGCTCCAGCAATTTGGAGGCTGCTTCCCGTTGTACTTTATACTAAGCTGTATGAATAACGACAATTCGCTTCCACTAGACTTAAGGGCTTATACAATCATCAGGGACTCGAATCTAACTTATGATTTTCATCCCGCACAATTCCAGCTTGTCTAGGTTTGACTTAGAAATATATAGAGATCCCCTAAAGTATGAACCCCCCGCTCACGCAGCCGATCAACCAAGGCCAGCCATAGAAAAGCGGTCATCTTGGCATCTTCCAGGGCGTGATGGCGGTTCGCAACCGGTATTCCGTAAATTCCGAGCCAATCGTCTAAGCTGGCAATTCGGTCATCATGGTCCAGCTTCTGTGCAATCATCATGGTATCCAGCACCCGATGAGACAATCGGACCTTAGATGTCCTCCACAAGGCTGTATCCAGAAACGACTTGTCATGAGCACTGCCATGGGCCACAAGGACCCTGTCATCCACAAAGCTCATAAATCCGTGAAGACTCTCCACCAGAGGACTAGCCTGCTCGACCATTTCCTGGGTAATACCCGTGAGTGCAGTAATCTCTGGAGGAATCGGACAAGAGGACCTTGTCAGCGTATAGAACGTATTCTCAAGCTCCACCCTTTCCCCGTCTGTCTTTACTGCCCCAAATGACAAAATCTCGTCCCCCTGCTTATACAGAAATCCTGTCGTTTCAAGATCAAACACAGCTGTCTCAAGCTCTCGCAGCGGAACATGGAGCGTCTCGGGTCTTCGCTTTCCCTTTGTCAGCGAACGCAGAAACGCGATCTGCTGGGCGCTGTGGGTTCCAAGCACAGAAGCAATTGCGGAAGGCACCCCCCCGTTCTTCAGGGCGTTCCACCATCCTCCCCCTTCCTTTCCCGGCTCTCTCATGGTCTTCTCCTTTCCGCAAAGCGATGCTGCCTTTGCAGCATCCGATACAGCTGTCTTACCGCTCCGAGGTTTTCTCTCAATTCACGGATAATCTGCTTATCCTTAAGAGCTTCTGCCGAGAGATAGGCGCTTCCTGCGAGCTGACCCTGCTCAGTGACCTTTCCAGTCATCGACCTGAACTTGAGAGCTGTATGAAAAGCACGCCGGCAAGCATCAAGCCAGGGCCTGGGAAAAGCCTCAAGCTCATACAATCTGGAGATCCGCTTAAGAGTCGATGTCTCCTTGATGCCATATTTAAATGCCAAACAGCGGATCCCATTAACCAGCGGAATGTACAGCCCATACTTGATATCAAACTCACCCGCATGCTCTCCAAAGCGTTCAGTAATAATTTGACCTAATATATTTGTAGCCGCCTTATGTCGCATCGTATTTCTCAGCAGTGCAGCCTCTATCTCCTCAGAGCCACTAAGCAGATTCATTAAATTCTGTCTCCATGCTTCAGATAAGCTTTCCGGGCCGACAATATGTCTCATATCCGAAGCAATAGTAAGGTAGCGTACATCCTCCCACCCCATCTCATTCGTCCAATGGCTCAGCTGCCTCACCCAAGAGGAACCAGTCTGGCTCCACATCGGATTATTCGCCATTACCTTGCCTTCGCAAGGCGGATAACCTGCGGACTCAAGGTAGCTTGATAGCCGTTTCCCGAACTCAGCAAAATAAGGCACCAACACGTCGTCATCGGTGTCACTAATAATCAGGCCATTGTCCTGATCGCTCCAAAGCGTCTGTTCCCCTCTTCCCCCACTTCCAAATACAACAAAAGCGAAGGGAGCTGGAGCTACGCCCCAGCCCTCCCCCGCCATATCACGCTCACACAAGAACACAGCTCTTGACATGACCTCATCCTGCAAGAGGTTCACACTCTCATTCCATGTCTCGATCGGTACGGAGGAGAAGACACCCAATAACCGCTTTGCTCCCTCCGTTCTTGCAGAGCCCAATTCCATCAGGGATGCCGCAGACCGAATGGCTGCGAAATCAACATGATCATAAGCTGTCTTCGAATCCATCCGGCGCACTTCCTCTCTTGCAGCAATAATAGAATCCCATAATTCATGTTCAATAAGACTTAAAATTAGCTGTTAAGGTCTTTCTTGCTTTGTCCCGAAATCAAACCCATTTGCTCTGGATAACCATAAGTGCCATGTTCGCTGATATCAAGGCCCATGGTCTCCTCTTCTTCCGTAACACGAATTCCCATCACTGCCTTCATAATACCAAGAATAATGAAGGAGAGTACCAGGACGAACGCAAATACGCCAATCATCCCCAAAGCTTGAACGCCTAGTTGCTCAAAGCCACCTCCGTAAAACAAACCTGCTTTACCCACTCCAGCGTTCTCTGCAAGTTCTGGGGTTGCAAAGAAGCCTGTTGACAGAGCGCCCCACATTCCGGCGATACCGTGCACAGAGAACGCATAGACCGGATCATCAAGTCCTGCCTTTTCAAACCACTGTGCCGTAAAGAAGGTAAGAACACCGGCGATCACCCCGATTACAACAGCCGCCCATGGCTCAACAAAAGCACAGGAACCCGTGATCGCAACAAGTGCTGCCAAGACACCGTTCAGCATGCTTGGAATATCCGCTTTGCCGAATACGGCCCAGGATACCAGCAAGGCTGCAACACCGCCAGCAGCGGCAGCCAGATTCGTGGTTAATGCAACATAGCCAAAGAATCCGTCTCCCAAAGCAGAAAGCCCACTGCCTGGGTTAAATCCGAACCAACCTACCCATAGAAAAACTACACCGAGTACGGACAAGACCTGATTGTGGCCTGGAATGCTGTTAGGCTTACCATCCTTGCCATATTTACCGAGACGCGGTTTGAGAAGATAGGTAGCAACCAAGGCTGCAGTAGCCCCCGTCAAGTGAACCACGGCGGAACCGGCGTAATCCTGCATGCCCATCTCTGCCAACCATCCGCCGCCCCAAACCCAGTGAGCGATAATCGGATAGATAATAATCATGAACAGAATGCCGAATATAATGTAAACACTGAGCTTGGCACGCTCTGCCATACCGCCGCAGGCAATAGCCAGGGATACAGCTGCGAAGGAGAACTGGAATAGGAACAGGATCACCATCGGCACACCGGATGCCGTCAACGCATCGAAAGACCCTGTATCCGCATTTCCTCCAAAGAAGAAGCCTGTATATCCAAAAAAGCCGTTCCCGTTACCAAACCCGAACCCGAAACCTAGTGCCCAGAAAGCAATCACTGCGATACCTAAGGTAAGGATCGTCTTGCCAGCAACGTGACCCGCATTCTTCATTCGTACAGATCCCGCTTCAAGCAAGGCGAACCCCGCCTGCATGAAGAAGACCAGAATAAAAGCAAGGAATACAAATAGTGAATTCAGTCCGATCTGCAGCATGGGTGCTGTTACTTCATCTGCCGCAAAGGCAGTGACCGGAAATGCCATTGCCGATCCTAAGGCAAGTAACCCAAAAAACCACTTTCTCTTCATACAACCCTCTCCTTAATGTCATGTTTCTTTACATGAATCTAATGTTTAAAGTGATTATAATCAAAACACATACAACTTGACAACAAAAAAATGTTAGATTAGCGAGAAAATTAATTTATGTAACATTGTACGTAAGGTATTGTTGTTACTATTTGTTCTTCACTAAAGTTTGCAAAGTGTAACGTTTGACTGTATGCTTTCTGATCTTGTATCATACGATGTATATATAGAGAAGTAACTTATAAGAATGGTAGTATTCGGGGAGTGATTCATTTGGGGTTAATAAGCTATACCGCATCGGAGAACTAGCCAGAGAGGCTGAGATTAGCGAACGGACAATTGATTACTACACCAAGCTGGGATTAATTGAACCGGAAACCCGCACTGTAAAAAACTACAGACTATACAGCCATGAAACTTTAATTCGGCTCAAACGTATTAATCAATTAAAGCAGGAGAAATACACACTCGAAGAAATTCGAACCAAGCTCGATGAATGGAGCGGTGTCAGTGATGAAGAGAAGGTTAAGGAGAAGTTAACCTCTCTCGAAATTCATTTGCAGCAGCTGGAACGAGAGGTTAAGGAGCTGCAGCCCATCCTCTCTCAGATGAAGCCCTCTCAGGTGAACAAAGCTTTCACCCATCTTATGCCGCAAAGCATGGCCTGCATTGAGGCGCTGCGCATTCTTCTTACTCACGGGCCATTCACTTAACATTATTTACTTAACATTCAAAAATGGAGGAATGATATATGGGCGGATTGTATGTACTAATTATTGTAGCGTTTATCTTCTCTCTCTGGGCTCAATTCCGGGTCCAAGGCACTTTTAAGAAATACAGCAAAGATGAGAACTACAGTGGAATGACCGGTCAAGAAGCGGCACGCCGGATGCTGGATGCCAATGGACTTTACGATGTTCCTATTGAACCTGTTCGGGGGAGCCTAACAGATCACTACGATCCAATCCATCGGGTTGTTCGTCTTTCCGAGCCGGTCTATTATGAAAGATCCATATCTGCTGTGTCTGTTGCATGTCACGAGGTTGGCCATGCGATCCAGCATAAAGTGAAATACCCTATGCTGGTAGCACGTCATCGAATCTTTCCCCTTGTGAACTTTGCTTCCGGTTTTGCGCCAATTCTGCTGCTTGCCGGATTCTTCCTGCAATCGCTGAACCTTATAGGCCTTGGAATCGTCTTCTTCTCCTGTGCCGTTGCCTTTCAGTTGATTACACTTCCGGTAGAATTTAATGCCAGCAACCGGGCTCGTAAAATTATGCTTGAGCAAGGTTATGTAACACATCAGGAAGAACGCAAGGTAGGCAAAGTATTAAATGCCGCCGCCTTGACCTATGTAGCAGCCGCTCTCGTAGCGGTTCTGGAGCTGTTACGCTATATCCTTATCTTTACCAATAACCGCGAATAAGCAGCTTCATAGATAATCGAGTAGGAGGCTATTCATTAGATGAGTAGCCGACCTCTCACACCACCGTACGTACCGTTCGGTATACGGCGGTTCAACCGCATAAGTGCAATTTACGTAAACGCTCGTATTGCGCAGGAAAGTCATAATATCCTGCCTGTACGAGCTTTTTGTTTGTTATGGAACGAGACAACACTGGACTTCCGGCGATGCGCCAGTACCCGAGACGGGAATTGCCCCACTGGTAAGCCTGCCATTCCGGTATCCCCAGCTTCCGCAGGTTTTGTACTTTTGTTCGCGGCTTTTTCCACTGTTTCCAGATGTACATCCGCAGTCGTCTTCGCAACCATTCGCTCCAGCTTTGCAGGATCCGTTTCATGTCGGCCACATAGTAGTAACCAATCCATCCCCGAATGTAGACTTTTACCTTTTCCATGACTTGGCGAACATTTCTGCCCTGGCTGCGACTTGTGAGTTCTTTCAACTTCTTCTTCGCTTTTGCGAGGGATTGTCCATGGGCACGGATATACATGCCGTTCTTGTTCTTTCCCAGGGCAAAGCCGAGAAATTTGAAGTGCTTTCGAGCCACTACGCTACCGACCTTACTTTTCTGCGTATTGATCTGGAGTCTCAGTTTGGTCTCCAGGTACTTTCCGCAGGATTCCAGTAGCCGCACCGCTGCCCGTTTGCTTTTGGCAAGCACCACAATATCGTCCGCATAGCGGATGACGTTCACTCCGCGGCCTTTCATCTCTTGGTCAAATTCGTTCAGGTAGATGTTCGCCAGAAGCGGCGACAGGGGGCCTCCCTGAGGGGAGCCTTCTTCTGTTTTGCAGTGCACCCCGTTCTCCATAACCCCACTTTTCAGGTATCTCTTAATCAGTTCGGTTACGCGTCTGTCCTGAATTTGTTTGCGCAAAAGATGCATAAGCAGCTCATGATTCAGCGTGTCGAAGTATTTGGAGAGGTCGATTTCTACTGCGTAGCCGTATCCCTGTTCTGCATAGTCTTTCACCTTGCGAATGGCCTGTTGTGCGCTCCGACCGGGGCGGTAGCCATAGCTTCCCTCCGAGAAGAGCGGCTCGAACAGGGGCTGGAGCTGCTGGGCGACTGCCTGCTGAATCACTCGGTCTACGACCGTGGGTATGCCAAGCTTCCGTACTCCGCTTCCATCTGCTTTGGGAATTTCCTTGCGCCGTACTGGGCTGGGCTTGTATCTGCCTTCCCGGATCTTTTGCAACAGCTCGTCTCTATGTTCCTGCAGCCAGGGTAGCGCGTCTTCTACGGTCATTCCGTCGATTCCTGGCGCTCCATGGTTGCGTTTGACCTGTTTGTAGGCTCTGTTCAGATTGTCTCTGTCCAGAATCTGCTCCAGCAGGTCTGTTGCACCGCCTCTTTCTTTACGTTCCCGAGTACCGGCGCTCCGCACTCCCGCATGCTCTTCGCGTTCCACGCTATCCCTTTGCAGGTAGCCCTTTCGGTATTCTGCTTTCATCGCGTCAGCTCTCCTTTCGGTATGTACTCGAGACTTACGATTGTTCGGCCCTTCCCCGAAAAAAAAACCTTCCGGGTACTATGGCCTCTGCTGACTTCTCACAGCAAGCTTTACTCCGTCTTTCGGTTTTTTTTTCCTACTTGTCGTCTGTGAGACCTCCCCGGGTAAGAGCGATAACCTTCCCCTCATCTATCTGCCACATTTACACCATGGGATTCGGGCAGTATTGGACTTTGCTTTGTAGTGCAAGCTCGTCCGTCCCATGATGCCTTCTATGTGATTTCTGTTCGTCAGACCGAGGGTTTGCCTCCGGCTTCCTTCAGATTCCGCCTCGCGGCGGACACCCTTGCCTTCAGCTAACAGTTCCTACTGCCAAGCCTGTAGCGGACTTTCACCGCCGAGTTATCGCCCATGCCGGGCGCACAATAACAAATCCCCCATCCGGCTAACCGGGTGGGGGATTTGTTGTAACTCCGAAATGATCCAGAAGGAAGGCACGGAATGATTGAGCGACAAGCGGCAGCTTATCATCAGAGCGATGGATCAAACCAATGGTTCTTGTTACTTTGGGAGATATAATTTTAACCCTAGCGGGCTGCAGCGAATTCGTCTGAAATAAGGACATCTCCGGCAGCAGACTCACTCCCATGCCTGCGGCTACCAGGCCGCGAATCGTATCCGTCTCCTCCCCCTCGAATGCAATCTTTGGGCTAAACCCCGCTTCCAAACAAGCATGCAGCACAATGGGGCGAAGCGAATATCCTTTACTGAAAAGAATGAACTTATCGTCTTTCAGTTCGCTTAAGGCAATGCTTTGTTGCCCGGCCAGCCGATGGTTATGAGGTAAGATGGCGCATAATTCCTCTGTAAGAATAATGTTGCCTTCGATCTGGTCGTGCTGCTCAGGAAACGGAGAAATGAAGGCCAGATCCACTTCTGCCGTAATAACATCACGTATTAACGTGGTATACATCCCTTGTTTGAACCTGAATTTCACATTTGGATAACGTTTTCTAAACTCCGCAATTATGCTCGGCAATACATGAATTCCCAGACTGTGCGGAAATCCTAGGCGGATCTCCCCTAGCTCCGGATTTAAAAACTCATGCACCTCATTGACAGCCCTGTCCAGATCTTTAAGGATCGTCTCCACCCTTGAGCAGAAGAGCTGCCCTACAGCCGTAAGCTGCAAATTCCTCCCCTTTTGAATAAAGAGGTCAACCCCAAGTTCTTTCTCCAGCTGATGAATTTGCCGACTGACGGCAGATTGAGCCACATGAAGCTCTTCGGCAGCCTGGGTCACATGCTGCTTCCTGGCTACCTTAACAAAATACTGAAGTTGTCTAAGTTCCACGTGTGTCCGCTCCAATCCTGTTTGTCAGTTCACTGAATTGAACCTTATCTCAAGTTCTGAGTAACGGCGGCTTAAACCACCGGATAATAAGCCCATATATGAAGAACCCACAAAAAAGTCCGCCAAGATGAGCAAACCAGCCTACATTTTCTTGAATGAATGAGAAGATGACCCCTACGAACAGAAGCGCATAGAGCGTTCTGCGTGAGCCCTCATCCATCAGCTGACGCTGCAGCAGGGCAATGTATAGAAAAGCACCGTACACGCTGTAAATCGCTCCTGAGGCCCCTACACCAATCCAGTTGGTATATGGATCTAACATATGTTGTTGATAGGCATGATCAAGCAGATTCGCTATGAAGCCGCTGGCCAAATAAAGGATCGCGAACCGCCACCAGCCCATAAGCCGCTCCAACGGAGGAGCAAACACGAATATAGCAAAACAGTTGAACAAAAGATGGTCAAAACCATGATGAAGAAACATAGCCGCAAAAAAACGCCAATACTCCCCTTCAGGCTGCAAGTTACTCACTGCACCATAATGATACAAGGTATCAAAGTCCCTTGATCCACCGTTCAAGCTGAGGATGACGAACATAAGTACATTAGCAAGAACAAGCAGGGTGGTTACAGGATAGTATTTCACATACTTTCTCCAATTCTCATAGCGGATAAATATCATGAAATCCTCTCTTTCCTTCCTTTAAGCATCTAGCATTGGACAAGTTCTTTTTAAAAAGATTATAATTGATTTTGGCATGCAATACCAATGTTAGGCTATGAAGCCTTCATCAGCCAATTCCCATTATGAGAAGGAGGAGATTCAATATGGCACAAGAACGTACACAAGCAGCCACATTCAAGGGCAACCCTATCACTTTGATTGGGCCTGAACTTAAAGTAGGCGACACTGCACCAGACTTCACTCTCAGCAAGAACCTCTTGGAAGAAGCTACACTGCAGGATTACGCAGGTAAGATTAAGCTGATCAGCGTAGTTCCTTCCCTGGATACAGGTGTTTGCGATGCGCAAACCCGCCGCTTCAATCAGGAAGCCGACAACCTCGGCGACAAGGTGGTCATCCTTACAGTCAGTGCAGATCTTCCTTTCGCTCAAGCGCGTTGGTGTGGAGCAGCAGGAATCGACCGGGTCATTACACTGTCTGATTACAAGACCAACTCATTCGGTGAAGCTTATGGTGTGTTGATTAAGGAATTCCGAATCGATCACCGCGCGATCTTCGTCCTTGATGCGGACAACAAAATTCGTTATGTCGAATATTTGAAGGAAATGTCCGAGCATCCTGATTACGACAAAGCTCTGGCAGCAGTGAAAGAGCTTATCTAATAATGAATGATTAGAAGAAAAATAAAAGCGGGTGTGGGTTCTTCCCTCACTCGCTTTATCTTATTATGGATTCGTCTTATAATTAGCTAATTTCTTATCAAGTATGGCAAATAAGTTTAAGATCGTACGATAGTTGGAACCCAGGTCGCCAAAGGAGCCACGGGTAGCCGAATAGATATCAATGGCACTGCGGGTTGGCCCGGTGGATACCAAGGAGACAGTAATGTCCATGGTTCTTCCAAACGCCGTTCGTTTCTCAAGTAAGATCTCCCCTACAGAAGGGACCTCATGCAGCAGCTTGTAACCGGGTATCTTCTTAAGCGTTGAGGTCACCTCATCCCACAGCTTCTCCCTCGAAAGCTGATAATACCTTGTTTTTAGTTCAGGGCTTTTAGCCCGATCACTGGTTCCTTCAAAGCTGCGAAAAATACCTACGAATACTCTTTTTAGCGACAATCTGCTTCCTCCTCCATCATCCTATGTAGAGCCAAAATAAAAAGCACCTTCACACTGCCTTAAAGGAAGTAGAAGGTGCTGCTAATGGATAAAGTAAAGTCCCGCATATGCCGTCCGATTACATTGTCTGTGAACCTGCTTAGCAGGTGGGTGACCGCAACGCAGTTTATGAAGTCCCCATGTCAGCTTGGACAGGGCTGTTCAGCCACTAACGTATATGAGTCTCCCTAGACATTGTCATTGGTTCAAAACAACGAATAACCGAAACGCACATCGCAGGATGTAAATCCATTATAGAACCTTCTAGAACAAAAGTAAACTAAGTGAGCCAGCTCAACACTGTTGTAAAATTTTCCTGGATAAAAGACTTATGATTTCGACTCGGTTGTAATTCGCTCCGTTCCCCCAGAACCTTCTGCTTCATCCTGTTCAGAGAGGTTACCCTCACTAGCAGCAGCCTCTTTCTCCTGATTCATCTTCTCAATCTGGGCCTGCATCTTCTGGAATGTGGCATAGAAGTTAAAGAAGGCAAACCAGGCGGTGAGACTGCCTATTCCGAAGATAATCAGCCAAGGAAACTTGGCGGTTATAAATATCAGAGCAACAGCACCGACAACGGAGGATATTACACGAAACGGACGAATGATGGTTAATAGGATTGCATTTTTAATGATTAAAGATGTCTTCATATGATAGTGCGATACCATCGAGAAAAAGTTAAACAAAGATATAAACAGCAGCACCAGCAAGATGAGCATAACTAGCCCAATTACCTGCAGGTTCTTCATTTGATTCATGTAAACGGTGTAGTCTACAATCATAACTACGAACAGCAGGGTATAGAAGATCCCGCCCACCATGCTCTGCTTGTAGTTCTCTTTGTAGCCCTTGAAATACGTCTTGAGTACGCTAACATCCGTATCGCCCATAACCCATTTGCGGACCACAGAGAAAAGTGCAGCCGTTGCCGGGAATAATGTAAACGGTGCCAAGATTGCCATCGCGTACCACGTTAAATTCTCTTGTCCTCCCACACCATTAAGCAGGAACAGCATCTTGCTGAACAAAAAGAAGAGAAATGGCAAAGAACATAGAAGCCACAGCAGATTGCTTGCTGCAATTCTCATCACCCACTCAGTCGCGCGGTATAATCCGCCCATAACACCTTTGTATTCCAAAAGTTCTCCCCCTCATCCCATCATATGTCTCTATTTAATACTATACCTTATTCGGCACACTCAATCCAGCGCCGATTTTGACAATACACAAAAGGACGAGGCTTAAAATAAGCCTCGTCCTGCTGTTCAAATCTCTATATTACCGGTCGGAATTGTTATTCTGTGAAGGACGGCGTCCTTCCCCGCCAGTACGTGGTTTACGATCGGAGTAAGAGCGGGAGTCGCGATTGCCTCCGTCCTTGCTGTAGCCTCCCTTACCGCTGCCATAACTGCTGCGGTTGCCATCACGGTTACCTTCGCGACGATTGCCGCCGTAGCCGCCGCCACGGTTGCCGTAGCCGGACGGCTTGCGTCCGCTGGAGCGCAGATCCGGCTTGCGACGCTTCACGCGGATCGGCTCTTCCGGAGTCAATTCAATATTGGCTCCTTCTTTCTTATCGCCGGTAAGCAGCTTCATTGCAGCAGCCAGCAGGTTCACGGAATCGTACTGGTCCAGAAGCTGGATTGCGATTCCTTTATATTCATTAAGCTCGCCGTGCTCTACAATCTCAAGCAAGCGCTCTGCAGTTACACGCTGTTTGCCTTCAATGGCTTCAGCAATGCTTGGGAGCGGCTTACGCGGAATGCGGTGACGCGTTACACGCTCGATGAAATGCAGGTGGTCAATCTCACGAGGCGTTACGAATGAATAAGCCGCCCCTTCTTTACCCGCACGGCCTGTACGGCCAATACGGTGAACATAGCTTTCAGGATCTTGTGGAAGGTCGAAGTTCACTACATGGGTAACGCCGGACACATCCAGACCGCGCGCAGCTACGTCCGTAGCTACCAAAACATCAATGCTGCCATCACGGAATTTGCGCATTACGTTGTCACGCTGGTTCTGCGAGAGGTCACCATGAAGGCCGTCTGCAGAGTAGCCGCGCTTTTGCAAAGCTTCGGAGAGCTCATCTACCCGGCGCTTCGTACGGCCGAATACAATGGCAAGCTCCGGAGATTCCATGTCGAGCAAACGGGTGAGTGCATCGAATTTCTGACGCTCATGAACCTCGATATAGGCTTGGTCGATCAGCGGAGCACTTACTTGCTTAGGAATTACGGATACATGTTCAGGATCCTTCAGGAACTGATGAGCCAGCTTTTGGATATTCGCAGGCATCGTTGCGGAGAATAACATCGTATGTCGTTCTTCTGGAACAAGCTTCAGAATAGACTGAATGTCATCCATAAAGCCCATATCCAGCATTTCATCTGCTTCATCCAAAATTACAGTCTGCACATCATCCAATTTGATGGTTTTGCGGTTAATGTGGTCAAGCAAACGTCCTGGGGTACCGATAATAATTTGAGGCTTTTTCTTCAGGGCGCGAATTTGGCGAACAATGTCCTGCCCCCCGTAGATCGGAAGGGACCGGATACCTTTGAAGCGGGAGAGCTTGCCGATCTCTTCGGCAACCTGGATGGCCAGTTCGCGTGTCGGCGTCATGATCAATGCTACAATGCGGTCCTCATCACGGGAAATTTTGTTAATCAACGGAAGACCGAATGCTGCCGTCTTCCCCGTTCCTGTCTGGGCCTGTCCGATCAAATCTTTACCTTCAAGGGCAAGGGGGATCGATTTGGCCTGAATCGGTGTCGCCTCTTCAAAGCCAAGTTCAGTGATTGCTTGTAAAACCTTAGGCTCTAGGCCGAAATCAGCAAATGTGTTCAATAGTGTTCAAACTCCTTCTATATGGTGGACAACTCCACAATCTTGACGTTATTCTTAAGTAGCGGTAAACGTTTATAGACTGTCCCAATGTGCTCTGAATCTTACGCGAACCTGCAAATTTGTAAGGGACATTTCACACCCTAGTACTAAACGGCACCGTATCGTTTGAAACATATGTGCTTCCCGGGCATTTATTTTAAAATGGAAATCCATACCTACTCAAGAATATCTTAAACATTATATCATAAAACATTAACGAAACACCAGTAACTCACTAATCAAGGAACTTAAATTCGAGGTGAAACGCTTGCTTAAAGAAATCAGAAACTATGTGGTTATCATATTCGGTGCCCTGCTCATTGCTGCCGGATTCAATCTTTTTCTGGTCCCCAGACATTTGCTCAGCGGCGGAGTTAGCGGTCTCTCCATGCTGACCAACTACTTTACACCGCTTAACTTGAGTATATTGTATTTTGCCTATAACATCCCAATTCTGATCGCCGGATTGTTCTTCCTGGGCAAGCGATTCATCATCCTTAGTATTCTCTCCGTCATCGCTACGACCGGGTTCATCGCCATCATTCCCGAGGTAGACGTGGCCAAAGATACGTTATTAGCCTGTGTCTTTGGCGGAGCGCTTGTAGGACTCGGTGCCGGCCTGTCCTTCCGTGTAGGCGGTTCCTCGGGAGGGTTTGATATCGTCGGTTCCATTGTGACGCGTTATCGTGACTTTCCCGTTGGCAACACGCTTGTCGGGCTGAATACGGTAGTTGTTTTTGCTATGGGCTATCTAAACAAAGATTGGTATCTGGCTCTAGCCTCGATGGTATCCATCTATCTAACTGGCAAGGTTGTCAATTGGATTCACATTGGCCATATCAAGGTGACCCTTTTTATTATCACAGAGCAGACAGAGGCCCTGCTGGAGAAGCTCCTAACTTTGCCGCGGGGCGTAACCTTGATTAAAACAGAGGGAGCCTTTTCCCACAAAGAAAAAGATATGCTGATGACGGTAACCACGATGTATGAGCTCACAGAGCTGAAAGAAATCATCAAGAAGACGGACCCTTCTGCATTCGTCAATATTGTTGAGACCGTAGGTGTCATGGGGGCTTTTCGCAGGCGTTAAAGGATGAATAAGCTGAGAATCCGCGCCCTCTCCTGTGCACTAAGATGAGTTTATGATACAATAAGCCTGCATACTTGCTCATGCTGCTCTCCTTTGTAACGTTGCCTATATTCACAGGTTCTGGCTTTTCCGGTACGAATGATTCTGTTCTTATGACGAATGATTCTGAGAGGAAAGGGTGATTTTTGTGGAAATGGAAACGGTAAAACTATCGCAGATTGTTTTAAAATGGTTCCCTGATTTACTTCCATTTTTCAAGGAGAAAGAGCTGAATTCCAGAATCATGCTTAGAGATGGCTTCACCGTTCTAGAGCAAGAGGATGCCATGGAAATTATTCAATACAGCATCTGTGAACACCAGGAGCTCGAATTGTTACATTAAGTTCAAACCAAGCCGCTTCTATTTCTGAGAATAGAGGCGGTTTTTGTTTGCTGCAATAAGGGTTTGATTTTTAAAAGAAAATTCACCGTTTAACATCTCTTCCATCGGTTTAAAAAGACAGAGGCCCCCGTCCGCAAAAATGCGGCGCTCCAGATGACATTAGTGACAATCTTGTGATCGGAAGGGACAGTTATGCCGCTATAATTATAGTTATCGTGTACACAAGGGAGAGAGGAAAATGAATATACTATGGACACTGCTCCTAATTGCAATCGGAGCCTCCTCCGGTACTCAGACGAGCACCGGATCGCCACAAAGCACGGCGCTGCAAGATCTTCTGCACTCATCCTATCAATCCATGATATCGCATTCCCAAGCATCAGGAACCACAGCACGGTCCGCTTCTTCCTCCGAGAAGCAAGATCCTCAGCCGGATGCTCCAAAGGTCAAAGGCATTTATGTCACCGCCTATAGTGCGGGCGGTTCACGCATGAACAAACTGGTGAACTTGCTCGACTCTACTGAGCTGAATTCGATGGTCATTGATCTGAAGGATGATGCCGGGTACATAACTTACCCTACTCAAAATGCGAAGCTGCTGAAATACAGCAAGCCGCAGAAATTTATCGGCGACATAGATGCTTTAATGCAAAAGCTGAAGAAGCATGACATTTACCCGATTGCCCGAATTGTTGTTTTCAAAGATACGGTGCTCGCCAAAAGTCACCCAGAGCTTTCCTTTACGCGCAGCGACGGCTCTGTATGGAAAAATGGTAAAGGCGACAGCTTCGTCAATCCCTACAGCAAGGAGGTATGGGATTACAATGTGGAACTGGCCAAAGAGGCCGCCAAACTGGGATTTAAAGAAATTCAATTTGACTATGTACGCTTTCCGGAGGGATTTGAGAAACGAGCGGACTCTCTAAAGTATCAGAAGTCTGAGCTAAGCCGGGTGGATGCAGTCTCCTCCTTTGTTGAATATGCCAGGAAGCAGCTGGACCCCTTAGGTGTACGCGTATCTGTTGATATCTTCGGTTATGCCGCTTCCGTACCTGCAGCCGAAGGCATTGGCCAGGATTTTGTGAAGATCTCCAACAACGTCAATGTCATCAGTCCAATGGTTTATCCAAGCCACTACACAGCAGGCTGGTACGGAGCAAAGGACCCGGACAAGGCACCTTACCAGACCATCAAGGGCTCCATGGAGGACACGCATAAAAAGCTGGACCCTCTCGGCGGCAAAAAACCGATCATCAGACCATGGATTCAGGACTTTACAGCCAGCTGGCTCGGAAGCGGCCATTATGTAAAGTATGGGAAGCATGAAGTAGAAGAGCAGATTCGAGCCTTAAAGGATATGAACGTTGATGAATTTCTATTATGGAATGCCTCAAATCGCTATACAAGTGGAGTAAATTACTGAACTAATACCAGGACATCCTTTATTCTTATTAGGCCCACTAACACCAAGACGATCCCGGCGTGCTGATAGTCAGCATACCGGGATCGTCTTGGTCTTCGTCTTATACATATTCTCAAACCTGCAGAAATCAGATAAAATAGAACATTGCATGTTACTTCTCATGAAATGGAGTATCTTTATGAAACCAACTTCAACCCTTCGGGAAAAATACAGCGTCTTTATACGTATTTTAATCCCAATTCTAATAACTCAAGTAACGATGTCCCTCATGACGTTCTTCGACACCTTAATGTCCGGACACGCCAGTCCTGCCGACTTAGCCGGCGCTGCTGTGGGATCAAGCCTTTGGAATCCTGTTCAGACGGGCTTAAGCGGCATACTTATGGGAATCACCCCTATTGTATCCCATCTGATTGGCGCAGGTAAGCGTAATAAAGTAGCTTTTAACGTAACACAGGCACTGATGCTTGCAGCACTCGTCGGCGTCCTGGTGATCGGCTGCGGATTCTTTCTGGTCCCCACCATCCTGAACTATATGAGTCTTGAACCCAAAGTCCATCATGTCGCCTTCTATTTCCTGACTGCACTCGGAACCGGTGTGCTTCCGCTTTTCGGATATATTGTACTCCGTTCCTTTATCGATTCACTAGGCCAGACCAGGATATCCATGGCAATTACACTAACATCACTGCCGATTAATGTAGCCGCAAATTATGTGCTGATCTTCGGAAAGCTGGGCTTCCCGCGACTAGGGGGAATCGGTTCCGGTATTGCTTCAGCCTTTACCTACTGGTGTATCTTTCTGCTTGCACTTATTATCGTGAGACATGCTGCTCCATTTCGAGAATACGGCGTATTTCGCCAGTTCTTCCGACCCTCGCTGGCCAAATGGAAGGAACTGCTCAAGATTGGTGTACCGATTGGCTTTGCGATCTTCTTCGAGACGGCCGTCTTTGCTGCCGTGACCCTGCTGATGAGTCGGTTTGATACGGTAACTATCGCAGCCCATCAATCGGCAAACAACTTTGCATCTACCCTGTACATGATTCCATTAAGCATATGTATGGCACTGACGATTCTGGTTGGCTATGAAACCGGGTCTTCCCGGTTAAAAGACGCCCGCCAATATGCCAAGCTGGGAATTCTAACCGCAGCTGCCTTATCTGTAGTTACTGCAGTCATTTTAATGCTGGTTCGGCAGAACGTGGCCGAGCTATATTCTAACGATGCCGAAGTCATTCAGCTGACAAAACATTTTCTAATCTATGCGATATTTTTTCAGATTTCGGATGCCATCGCGACTCCGACCCAAGGTGTCTTAAGAGGCTATAAGGATGTCAATCCCGCCTTCTTTCTGACCTTTGTGGCGTATTGGATTATTGCTCTTCCACTAGGTTATGTTCTAGCCAGCTATACGGGTCAAGGACCTTATGGCTACTGGATTGGTCTCATTACTGGACTTGCGATCGCAGCTGTCCTGCTGTTGCGCCGGCTGATCCGACTTCAGCGAAAGCTTGCCGGGCTAAGCATAGATCACTGATCATTTAACAGCCTGACCATGTCAGGATAAATTACAGCAATAAACCCCGCTGCCTACACAGAGGCGAACGGGGTTTATTACTGTTAAGAGATATTTTATTGGGACAAACGAAGCGCCAGTTCATACATGTCCATGTTAAACGGCTTCTTCGTATTCACTACTTTCTCAATATCTGTAAGCACCAGCTGTCCGTTCATCACACCACAGCCTTTATTGGATTCACCCTCAATCAGCTTGCGAACTGCAAAATCACCGAGCCGGCTGGCAAGATTGCGGTCAAACGGCGTAGGTGCGCCACCTCTTTGGATATGACCCAACACAGTTACCCGCGGATCGATGGAAGCGTAACGCTCTTTCAACGCATTCGCTACATCTTCACCTTTACCTACGCCCTCTGCTACGATGACAATACTATGTCTCTTGCCATGTTCAAAGTTCTGAGCCATCCGATCTGCCACTTCATCAAGGTCGTAAGGTACTTCAGGAACAAGAATGGTCTCGGCACCGGATGCCAGTCCTGCATGAAGAGCAATATCTCCGCAATGACGTCCCATAACTTCTACAACAGAAGAGCGTTCGTGGGAGGACATCGTATCGCGTAATTTATTTACCGCATCCACCACGACATTAACCGCGGTATCAAATCCAATCGTATAATCGGTAAAAGAAATATCATTATCGATCGTACCCGGCAGGCCCATTGTTTTGATGCCAAGCTTACTTAACTTCTCTGCTCCTTGATAGGAACCGTCGCCACCGATAACCACCAGACCGTCGATTCCGCGATCCCGCAAAATTTGCGCGCCCTTTTGTTGGCCTTCAGGTGTCTTGAACTCCAAGCAGCGTGCGGATTGAAGAATCGTTCCCCCGCGCTGAATAATGTCGCCTACACTGCGGATATCCATAGCGAAAATGTCGTTATTCAGAAGGCCTTGATAGCCGCGCTGAATACCAAATACCTCCAAGCCGTGGTAAAGCCCGCTGCGAACAACGGCGCGTACGGCCGCGTTCATCCCTTGCGAATCACCGCCACTTGTCAGAACCGCGATTTTTTTAACTGCTGTCATGTTATTTCCTCCTAAATTATGATCAAGCTATACTTCCCGATTCATTTCATGTTCTATCATGTCATCATAAAATTACTCTGGAAGTTAAACATGAATCTGTTATAAATGTTTCCGAATCCAGCGGCTGTTGGCAAAAAAGAATAGCCGAGTCAGCGGGCTCCTCCGCATCAACCGGCGGGATACGCTTTGGATTTCTTCTTGCTGGCCTACCTTAGGATCAGACAAATAAAGTGCAAGCAACCCTTCAATGATCATCCGATGGAAGGATGACGCAGGGAGAGCTTTGATATCACTTCGTGCCGCCTCGACTATAAAGGCGATCCGCTCCAGCATGATTTCATTATTCTCATAGTAGTTGCAGAAGTTTAGATCTCCGCCAAGTTTGTCCTCATCTTGATCAATTAAGTAATCAAGCATAATATGCAGCCCGCAAAGATGGGGGAAATAGGCCTCTTTTATAACTCTAGCACTATTGGTGTCTAAGGCTGCTTCTGACGAGGCCAGGAACAGCATGAACACTCCCAGCGTAGATCCCGTAGCTGCTGCAAATTCATTCCAGCGCAGATGCGGAGCACGGTGAGCATGCTTCTGGCGCCAATTCAATAAGGCGTCTTCTCTTAAATGAGGCTTAATATGCTTGTACACCTGTAGATCAGTATACAATCCGACCAGGTCGGTAATTTCAGTTTGTGCTGCCGCATATCCCGGAAGCTCCTTGATGCATTCCCGGCATTTCGCAACTAGAAGGTTCAAATAGCCCCCATCATTATTCTCCGTGCGCAATGCGTAATAATCCGCCATTTCCGCCCCAGGATTGACCGCATCCAGCATGGATTGATGCAAGAGCCGAAAATCTCCTGCATCCATTGATGTGCTCCGGTCACAGAGGTTATCCAGATAGTCACTGATCGTCTGAAAGGCTACAATCAGGGGAATGAGAACATGACGCTGTGATAGGTTAGCCGCAGCATACACAGCTCCTCCTTGACAGTGAAATTCCTTGGTCGCAATACTTGCCAATGCCTGTTTCCTAAGTTCAGCATCCGGAATTCCCTCTGCTGTCCTCTTCCATGTCTCAAGCTCGGAGCGCACAGACGGCAGAATGAACTTATAAACGCGGCTCATTAGGCGCAAAGGATCACGAGGAATTTGGTTACGCTTCTTTTCGAGATCAATCAATGGTAAGCCTCCACGAGTTAGGAACATCTTATTAAAATCATGGGATTATTATAATATGATCCAACCCTTTCTTCAAATTAACTATATCACAAATGTCTGTGTCCTGAGGACACCTCAGCTGTAATCCGATACCAAATATGAAGATCGTTAATTACACTGGCAAGCTCAGCAATTTCCCCATTGAGACTGCATGTTATATCGAAGTCCTCTTCCTCGCTCATCATTCTCAGCTTCAAATCAATATTCTGTTCAAGCTCCATCACTCTGCTGGGAATAGCTCCTCGAATCTCTTCCCAGTCTGTTATGATTCGAAGTTGCTCATCCATACTGTATTCTTCTATAGGCGTTTCTAATAAAGGAGTATGAATACCCAGCCTGTCATTATATTCAAAACAGGGATGCCGCATAGCAAAACACCCTCTCTTCCAAAAGTATCAATAATATACTTTACCTAACAAACTACACGTATGCTATACTACACCCGAGTAAATAAGGGGATCATGACTAATGCAATCTACGGGCTGGTATCGAAGTCCGCTACTGTGGCTTCGGGCATTTATCTATACCATATTCGGTATAAGTGTACTTGTTGCGTCTTATTTCCCATTATATTATGCAGAACTTGGATTCAACAATTCCCAAATCGGCTATCTGTACGCAGTAGGCCCTGCCTAATGTACTCTGTGCGGTTTCTACTGATGAGCACCGTCGACAATCCCTCAGGAATTATTGCTATTCAGGCCATGCAGACATCTCCTTCGGAATTTTCTTTGTCACTGCTGTCCGAATGTTGGGGCGACTCATCCCAGACAGAAATCAGGGGCGACCGGAATGGCCCTGTTCACCGTAATGTGGTCAAGTCTGTCTGGCCTAGTCAGCGGCGCTTTTGGCGGGATAATCTTTCAGCACTTCGGACGGCAGGACTTTTACTGGGTTGCCATAACGTTCTGTATTCTTGCTTTCTTCGGCTTTGCCAGCCGATATTTGTTTGTCACATCCAGAAAACGCCATTCCTCTCTCAAGCGGGAAGGCATAAGGCTCAGAATCGCTTGTTTACAAATGAGATAATCGCGCCACTCCAGCTTTACCCTGTTCATGCTTTGTTCTTATCTTTATGGCTCCCGTATCGGACCTCGTTATAATCCTGAATCAGGTTACGAACCTCGTTCTCACTAAGTTCAGTATACTCAAGCCTGCCGGCAATTTGTCTGCCGTTCTCATTGGGAGTATAACCAGGCCGATAATCATAGCCCTTCTTCATTGCAGACTGGACCAAACGTTGGTAATTTCTTCGGACAACATGCTCAGGCTCCTGATATCCTCGTGTTCCCCGACGCTTGCGCCGCGTCTTAGCAATACGCTCCAATTCATCATGGTAGCCTGGATCAGTCTCTGGCTCCTTGATCATTCCACCCAGCTTAAGACGTTCCAGCAGACTTTTTAGCCAGCTGGGCAGCCATTTTCGCAATAGGGAATAGAGCAGTCTAAGCACAAAATAGGCTAATAATAGAACCAGAATACTGCTAACTACCATCCAGGCCTTGCTGATCCACTGCAACTTATGAACCTCTGTCGGATCCGAGAGATCATACTGCATCGGTTCCAGCTCAAGATAGTGGAAGTTGTATTCATTCGGAGGAACAGGGTCATAGCCCCATACGAAATCCGTCCAGCCAAACAACAAATAGATTAGTCCCTTAATTAGAGAAGGAATCTGTTTAAATGCACCTAACACCACAATGAGACCAATAAAGATAAGTGTAAGACTCCGGTTCATCAGCACAATGCCGCTAAATGGAACTTTCTCCTCTGCTCTTACCCCTGCGGCCTGCTTAACCTTCCAATCGTTCATGCTCAGCAAGACTGCAGACAAAGTAACAACTCCTGCTATAAAGACGGATAATGAAAAAGGCTGCAGGACCTCACTACGTTGTGAATAAATATAAACAACCAAAGAACAGACAATTCCCAAGGTAGACAGTAGCTTCTCCGCCTGCAAGCTGAACGGCTTGCGGACCGTTCCAAAACTATGCCAAGAGAAGGCACACAAAATCAATATTATAACTACAGCTCTTCCTCCTAAATAGCCAGGCATATAACACAGGCCGCCAAGAATCAGCGCGGGAAGCAAAGCTATCGCCTGTGCCCTGCCACCGCTGATCCTATATCCGACCCATGCGCCGAACATGCTGCTGATAAACACCAGAAGAGCCGTAAAGTAAGGCGAAATCTCCAGCATAAATATAGATAAAATTAATAGCAGCGGATATGCGTAAGCCGTCTCTCTTAAGCCAACACCCATTGCAGAGGTGATCTTCTTCACTGACCAGACACCTCCTTGAACTTGTGCTCAGGTGCTTCTCCAGTCTGAATAAGGCTTACACTGCGCCCTGCTCCCTCTAACTCCTGAATAGCGTCCTTAACCGCTGGCGAGTTTTCAACGCTTATAATGATGTAATCACGGCTGGGATGAGCCCCGTTCTGATCCTGAAGATAGGTCTTAAGCGGCGCTTGGGTCCTGAGGCGAATTCCGGCCATGCACTGATAGAGGTCTTGCAAATGGGCCGAGCCTCGGCCTGGCTGCAGCTGTCGTTCATAAGAAGAGTATGCATTATGACCGAACCCGACGGCGACCCCCTGTCCGATTAGGGCCGATACGCAGGTAGCGGCTGCAGAGATCGCATGCTCCATTTGCTCGGCCTCTTCAAGCTCCCGCCAGCTGTCCTTTTCCATCTCAACATTGAGGAAAATGACAACCTCCGGGTCCGCTGTATAACCCTGCCTATACACCTGCAGTGTCCCTATATGAGCCGTCGCTTTCCAATGGATTCGGTTCATGGGGTCACCGGCCGCGTATTCTCTTGCTCCCTCAATCAGAAAAGGATCCTCCAGAATCCATCTGCAACTGCAAAATCACCCTGCCACGTATTCCAAGCAGCAGGCATCTCCTCTTCTTCAAGCAATCTCGGTGCAACAACGAGCGGAATGCGCAGCTCAAGCTGTCGCATGGAAGTAAACATGCCGAAGATGTCGCCTGCTACCATCTGTGCTGTGGAAAAGTTGAAGATTCCCCGCCCACTGCAGGTTATGAAATGCCGACGGGTAATGCGAGTTCTTGGCATCATGGAGAAAGCACTGACATGCTGCTGATAGACCATTCCGGTATCAACACGGCCTGCAGCACTGCCTTGAAAGTGAAAAGAAGCTGGAAATTCCGCCTCCAGCCTCAGCCAGGGAACAGGGAGGCGTTTCGTATTAGCGAGAACCTCTATCATTTCAATCTGTTCTCCCGCATGGACGCGTTCACTGCTCAAACTACGGCTGTAAGTAATTCTTCTTAAAGAAAAATGCCCCAGTGCCACGCCTTGAATAATGGATAGAACGGCCGCCAGGATTAACAACCATAACAGTGCCATTAGACATCCCTTGCCTCTTCAAGCGCCGCCTCACTGGGTACAGGGACAACGGATAGAGCTTCATTAATTAATGCAGCCGCCTGTTCGCTCTGCTGCTGAGCCCGGCTGCGCATCACAATCCGGTGAGCCAGTACCGGCACGGCTAGTCGCTGAATATCGTCAGGAAGCACATATTCCCTCCCTTGGATGGCTGCATAAGCCTGTACGGCTCTCAGCCATGCCTGTGTTCCGCGCGGACTGACCCCAAGCGCCGCGTCAGGATGCTGTCTGCTCTTCTCTGCTACGGCAACCATATAGGATAATAAATCTTCATGGATCTTGACTTGTGTGTATTGCTGTTGAATATGTAAAATTTCCTCTCTCGCAGAGATATGAGGTAATTGCTGAACCGTTTGCCCGGACAGGGTTCGGCGCAAGACCTCAACAGCTTCCTCCGAAGTGGGATATCCCAGCTTAAGCTTCATCATGAACCGGTCCATCTGAGCCTCTGGGAGAGGGAAGGTGCCTTGGTTATCGATTGGATTCTGTGTCGCCAGCACCATAAAAGGACGATCCAAAGGCATGGTTATTCCATCTACACTAATCTGCCTTTGTTCCATACATTCCAGAAGGCTTGACTGGGTTCTAGGCGTTGCACGGTTAATCTCATCAGCGAGTATGATCCCCGCGAATAGGGGGCCGGGTCTGAATTTGAACTCTCCTACCTTCTGATCAAAATAATGAATTCCTGTCAAATCCGACGGAAGCAGATCCGGAGTGAACTGAATTCGCTGAAAAGAAAGTTCAAGTGATCTCGCTAAACTTTTGGCAAGCAATGTCTTGCCTGTCCCGGGAACATCTTCAAGTAAAATATGCCCTGAGGCCACTAACGCCGTAAGCAGCAGTTCGATCTCGTCCTCTTTTCCTACGATCACCTTGCCGATGCTATCCTTTAATCGCCGGCTCCAAAGCTTGATTTCACTAAAGTTCATGTTTGGACTCCTCCTTAGTCTCCCTCTATCGCATCTTACCTTGTATCTAATTCCAACTATTGTAGCATACAGAATCTGGAATCGGGGATAAAAAACAGTTATCGACAAGATAAGACACAGAGAACGCAAAAAAACACAGCCCCTAAGAGCTGTGTCTTTATATGTGCCGAAACTAATACTTATAAGTTATCCGTTAAGGAGTGTATCTTATAATTTGATTACGTTAGCGGCTTGAGGACCACGGTTACCTTCAGTGATTTCGAATTCAACTTCTTGACCTTCTTCCAAAGTCTTGAAGCCTTCGCCTTGAATTGCGGAGAAATGAACAAATACGTCTTCGCCGCCTTCAACTTGGATGAAGCCATAGCCTTTTTCTGCGTTAAACCATTTAACTGTACCTTTCAAGTGAACAACCTCCTAAAAATATCGTCATCATTGACGAATACCAACATTATACCCCATCCTCAGGTACAATGCAACGGAACATTTACCTCATTTTCTTCAATAGGGTTCACATCTCCTTCCTTTTCTCCAGTGTTTCATTTGCTTTCCGATTAAGGCTGGGTTATGATTTTAAAAAGCTTTCCTATTAACAACATCAGAACGGAGTACGAAGGCCGATGATTAAAAAACATGAAATTTATAAAAGAGACAAATGGAACATGATGACTGTCGAAGTGCAGGGCAAATATATCGTCTTGCGGGAGATTTCCGATCAATGGGGTGAAGAAACCCATACCTTTCTAAGCCGTCCAGCGCTGATGCAGTGGGCACAGAATCGCTTTCCCAAAGAGGATTATGCAGGCAAGGAAGACGAGTGGCGGGAGCTCATGGCTGCCTTCAAGCAGGTATAGATCTTATACACCAGCTTATCTTGATTAAAGGAGTCTGAGAAAGTTTCTATGAACTCTTCTAATGTAACGGTTTTTGTTATTTTAGCTTTTGCGCTAGCCATCGTTGTCCTTCTAAGCAAGAACAATATTCCTCCCGCACTGAAGCGGGGTCTTGCCTTGGTCTCCGTCCTGATGGTGGCTATGGCATTTTTTCTAATTGTCTACAGTTTTATAAGCTAGGAACTTCTATATAACGAGTTACTGATATCTTGGCCATCGCCGGGGCATACTACGGTAAAAAAAGGAAAGCAGGCTTGCAGTATGAACAGCCCAAAGTGGCTCTCTCTTTTATTAACCGCCAGCATGCTGATCAGCACCCCGGCCGGAGCTTCAGTAACCGCTATGCGAGATTCCGCAGCTTCATCTATTCATAATCCAAGGAGGATACCTATGAGCACCCTACCTAAGCGTTCCGAAGTAAGCAAGGAGAACACCTGGCAGCTTGAAGATTTGTTCCCTAGCCAGCAGGCGTGGGATCAGTCTTATGAGGAGCTGAAATCCCATCTGAAAAAAGCTGCAGATTACGAAGGAAAGCTCACTTCGGCAGAGAAGATCAAAGCCGTATTCGAGCTTGAAGATGACCTGTCCCTCCAGATGGAGCGGCTGTTTGTCTACGCAAGTCTCAATCATGATCAGGACACCACTAACCCTACATATCAAGCGCTGCTCGAGAAATCCAAAAAACTTAGTGTTGAAGTCAGCGAGGCACTCTCCTATGTAACTCCGGAAATCCTATCGCTGCCTGAAGCTGAACTGGACCAATTCATCAGCAACCCTTCTTTGAAGGATTACCAATTTACGCTGCAGGAGATCAAGCGTGAGAAAGCCCATGTCCTCTCCAAGACGGAGGAAGCACTTCTTGCCCAAGTAGGCAATCTGACACAGGCCCCGCAAAGCATCTTCGGCATGATCAATAATGCGGATATGAAATTCCCTAAAATCGAGGATGAGAACGGCAAAGAAGTAGAGCTGACACATGGCAGCTATATTCAATTCCTTGAGAATCCTAACCGCGATGTTCGCCGCCGTGCCTTCAAAGCGGTCTATGATACGTATGCCAAACAGAAAAACACGCTCGCCGCAACACTTAATGCGAACGTCACCAAGAACATTTTTTATTCCCGTGTACGCAAATATCCTTCGGTGCTGGAAATGTCTTTGTATGCTGATAATATCTCCAAGGATGTATACACGAATCTGATCGATACTATCCATGAAAGCCTGCCGCTCCTTCATCGTTATATGAAGCTGCGCAAGAAGCTTCTCGGAGTTGATGAGCTGCATATGTATGACCTGTTTGCCCCTCTTGTTGAAGAATATCAATGGGATATTACTTATGACGAAGCAAAGAAGATCATCAAAGAAGGGCTTAAGCCGCTTGGCGAAGACTATTTGAATGCCCTGCAAGAGGGCTTTGACAACCGCTGGATCGATGTCTATGAGAATGAAGGCAAACGGACAGGAGCCTATAGCTGGGGAGCTTACGGCACGCACCCTTACGTACTTCTGAATCACAATGACAATTTGAACAGCATGTTCACCCTAGCTCATGAAATGGGCCACGCCCTTCACTCTTACTATTCGGACAAAGCGCTCAAATATCGGGATGCTCAGTACACCATCTTCCTTGCTGAAGTAGCTTCCACCACGAATGAAGCGCTGCTGATGGACTATCTGCTTAAGCATGCGGACAATGCCAAGCAAAAGCTGTACCTGCTCACCTATTATGCCGATCAATTCCGCACGACGGTGTTCCGTCAGACGATGTTCGCGGAATTTGAGAAGATTGTACATGAGCGGGCCGAAGCCGGCGTATCCATGACGCCGCAAGAGCTGTCCTCCATCTATTACGAGCTTAACCGCAAATATCATGGTTCGGATATGCATGTGGACCAAGACATTGAAATGGAATGGGCAAGAATTCCTCACTTCTATAGAAGTTTCTATGTCTACAAATATGCTACCGGCTTCTCTGCAGCTACCAGCTTCTCCAAACAAATTCTTGAAGAAGGGAAGCCGGCCGTTGACCGTTACCTTGGATTCCTGAAGAGCGGCGGCAGCGACTACTCCATCAACATTCTGTCAAAAGCCGGCGTGGATATGTCTTCGCCTCAGCCAATTCGTGAAGCGATGAGCGTATTTGGCGATATTATTGAACAAATGGAGCAGCTTACCAAGTAATTCATTGTTCTATTTGAACTATCCCTTGCCCTATTCAGGCAGGGGATTTTATACTGTCTAGAGATGTATGTACCAGCCGGACATCAAGGAGGTTCTCATGTGAAAATACAATGGTCCTTGATCGCAGCTCTCGTCTTTGCTTTAATCACTGCGATCTTCGCTGTTATTAACGTTAATCCCGTTCCCGTCAATCTGTTGTTCGGGTCCGTAAGCGTGCCTTTGATCTTGCTCATATTGGGCTGTACGCTGCTGGGTGCCATTATTGTCGGTTCCTTTGGCCTCTACCGCGGCTATCACCTGCAAAAGCAAATCAAAAGTCTTCAGGCACAGCTGATACATATTCAAGAAGCTACCGGCTATGTACCGGAGACAACTTTAACTCCCGAAGAAAGCCAGACCAAGCAAGTCACTGAACCCGAATGGGATCACGAAGAGAAGAACTAAATTAGATTAAGGAGGCTAAAGCCATGAGTATTTCTGTCAAAGAAGATTATGTTATTCCTTTCCTGAAGAAGCTTCTTGATACGCCGAGCCCCAGCGGGTTTACCCATAACATCATGGAGCTGATCGAACAAGAAGCAAAGTCTCTCGGAATTCCGAGCAAGCGAAACGCTAAGGGCGGAGTAATTCTGACATTAAAAGGGCAGCACGAAGGCCCTGCCCTATGCCTGAGCGCCCATGTAGACACACTCGGAGCGATGGTTCGGTCCATTACTACAGAAGGAACATTAGCCATTACCTCAGTGGGCGGCTTCATGATGAACAGCATTGAGAACGAATACTGCCAAATTCATACACGTGATGGCAGAACCTACACGGGTACCATTCTAAGCACTCATCCATCGGTCCACGTCTACAGTGACGCTAGAGAATTTCCGCGTAAAGAGAAGAATATGGAGGTCCGCATCGATGAGTTGGTTCACACCAAAGAGGATGTACTCGCTCTGGGAATCAGTGTCGGCGATTTCATCTCTTTTGACGCCCGGGCGGTCATTACACCAAGCGGCTTTGTGAAGAGCCGCCACATTGATGACAAAGCCAGTGTAGCTGCTTTGTTCGGACTGCTGGAATCCTCCAAGCGGGAGGGCTGGAAGCCGTCAAGAGATCTCGTGCTGTTAATCTCCAACTATGAGGAGGTTGGACATGGCGCTGCCTATATCCCTGATGGCATAGAAGAGATGATTGCCGTTGATATGGGCTGCATAGGAGACGATCTCTCCTGTAAGGAGACGGATGTATCCATTTGTGCCAAGGATTCAAGCGGCCCTTACGATTATGCGATGACCAGCCGGCTAATTGAGCTGGCAAAAGCGAATGATATTCCATATGCGGTTGACATCTACCCTCACTACGGCTCGGATGCCTCTGCTGCGCTAGGCGCAGGCCATAACATTCGTGCCGCATTGATTGGCCCGGGTGTTCACGCCTCCCATGCAATGGAGCGTACCACCGTTCAGGCTGTTCTGAATACAGCCAAGCTGCTGGGCGCATATGTAACCGCCTAAAGCACATCTAAGGTTGACACGTTGCTCATCCAAGTATACAATAACCAGAAATAAGACAATACGACTATTATGCCTATGAAGAGAATCCAACTCGGAGGCGTTCTCGCCAAGGGAAACTGTACTTATCGTATCTAATCCCTAAGTTAACCGGCACCGCCCGTTATCGCGGAACCAAAGTGGATTAAAGCCCTGCGCTTTAATCAAATTGGGTGGCACCGCGAGTATAAGCGCTCCTCGTCCCATAAGACGAGGGCGCTTGTTGTATTTTTATAGACCAAAGGAGCGAGTGCCATGTTGGATCTTAAGTGGATTAAAGAAAACGCCGATCAGGTACAGTGGACGGCCGAGCAAAAGGGTATTCAGCTATCCGTAACCAAGCTGCTTGAGCTCGATCGAACGCGAAGACAGCTGCTTCAGGAGATTGAACAGCGGAGAGCTGACCGCAATCGGCTAACCGGGCAAGTCCGTGAAGCAATGCTTCTGGAACTTAATGATGAAGTCCGCCGCTTACAAGAAAATGTGCGGGAAAACAACGACGTTCTTAGCAATCAGAAGCTGGAGCTCACACGCCTGGAGCAGGAACTCCGCGAGCTTATGCTGCTGGTACCGAATAGCGTGTCGCCAGACACTCCGATCGGTGCTTCGGATCAAGATAACGTGCTAGTCCGAAGCGTGGGCACACCAAGAGAGATTCTCTTCCCCCTGCTCGATCACACCACACTAGGACAGCTGCATGGACTCATCGACATTCCGCGAGGCGTTAAGACGGCAGGCAGCCGAAATTATTACCTTCGCGGAGCCGGTGTCCGGCTGCACCGGGCAGTTCAGGAGCTAGCCCTTGATTTGCTCAGCAAGAAGGGGTTTGAGCTCCTTGAGGTCCCACTAATGGTTCGGGAAGAGGCATTGGTTCATACCGGCTTTTTCCCGCTCGGAATGGATCAGACCTACCGAATTCAAGATGAGGACAGATGGCTTGTGGGCACTTCGGAAGTGCCGCTAATCAACTATTACAGCGACGAGATCCTCGACCTGAGAAAGCCCCTTAAGCTTGCTGCTTCATCGACCTGCTTTCGAAGCGAGGTTGGATCGGCTGGCCGCGATGTGAATGGGCTGTATCGCGTTCACCAGTTCGCCAAGGTAGAACAAGTCGTGATTTGCGAGAATGATCCGGCCCTGTCCGAGGAGCTGCTTCAAGAGATTACTGCCAACGCCGAAGAGCTTCTGCAGCTGCTTGAGCTGCCATATAGAGTGATGGCTGTCTGCATCGGTGACATGTCTCAGAAGACGTACAAACAGTATGATATTGAGACATGGATGCCCAGCAGGAACAGCTATGGCGAAACCCACTCTTCCTCGAATGTTCATGAATTTCAGGCCAGACGTTCAAACCTTCGCTTCCGAGATAAGGATGGCAGGCTCGCTTACTGCCACACACTTAATAATACGGCTGTTGCCAGCCCTCGAATTCTCATCCCTTTGCTGGAGAACCATCAGCAGGAGGATGGCAGCATCCTAATCCCAGAAGCACTCAGGCCTTATATGCAGGGCTTGGAACGCTTAGTTCCTCCCTCCAGCCTTTAAAAAAAGAGAGACGGTTTCCCTTTCGGAAATCGTCTCTCTTAAGCTTTTAGCTTCGCTGCTGTTCAATTCGCTCTGCAAGCTCATTGAGATAGGTCCATCTCTCCATTAGCCGCTCCAGCTCCTGCTCTGCCTCCTGCTGCTCCTTCATCAGCTCCTGAAGCCTTGCAGCATCGCTTGCAGCCTGTACCATAGCTTCCTGAATTTCAGAAAGCTTGTTCTCTGCTGCTTCTACAAGTCCATCAATCGCCTCATATTCGCGCTGCTCGTTGTAACTGAACTTCAACTTGTCGCGGGAAGAACCTTCCTTCTTCTCTCGGCTTTGCTGTGCAGCAGCACCGGCATCGGCCTTCTCCGTCTGCTTAGAAGACCGCTCCAAGCTCCCATCGGTACTCACTCCACCCTGCCGCTGAACCCGTTCGGCATACTCGGAGTAATCCCCTACATGAACTGCCACAGTCCCTTGACCTTCAAAGGCCATAATCTTATCAACCGTACGATCTAGGAAGAACCGGTCATGCGATACTACGAAGACCGCGCCTGGGAATTCATCCAAGTAGGCCTCTAACACGGACAAGGTCTGAATGTCAAGATCGTTGGTTGGCTCGTCCAGCAGCAGTACATTCGGTGCACTCATGAGTACACGAAGCAGATATAGACGGCGCTTCTCCCCTCCAGACAGCTTGGCAATAGGAGTCCACTGCATGGCTGGCGGGAACAGGAAACGCTCAAGCATTTGAGAAGCCGTAATCCGAGTGCCGTCGGCCGTCGTCACGACTTCAGCTTCATCCTTAATATATTCCATCACACGCTGGCTCTCATTCATTTCCTGATGCTCTTGCGTGAAATACCCCAGCTTCACCGTCTGCCCTAGCTCTACGCTTCCCTCGGAAGGCTGAAGACGCCCGGCAATCAGATTAAGCAGCGTCGATTTGCCGCTGCCATTCGGCCCTACAATTCCTACCCGATCATGCGGAACAGCTGTATACGTAAGATCCGATATTAAAGTACGTCCCGGGATTTGATAAGACAAGTTGGAGAGCTCCAAGATTTTGCGTCCAAGCCGGGTTGAAGCTACTGAAACCTCCAGCGAGTCTGAACGGTGTTCGGTCTTCTGCGCCTGCAGCTTCTCAAACCGCTCGATCCGGGCTTTTTGCTTAGTCGTTCTAGCCTTTGCTCCGCGGCGAATCCAGGCGAGCTCCGTACGCAACAAATTTTGCCGCTTCTGCTCTGCAGATGCCTCCCGTTCCTCCCGTTCACTCTTAAGCTCAAGGAAACGGCTGTAGTTCGCTTCATAGCGGAACAATCTGCCGTGATCGAGCTCCAGCATAACGCTGCAGACCCTGTCCAGGAAATACCTGTCGTGAGTAATCATCAGGAGGGCTCCTCTGCGCTTTTGCAAATACTGCTCAAGCCAAGCCACCGACTCATTGTCTATATGGTTGGTTGGCTCGTCCAGAATCAGCAGCTCTGAAGGCTGAATCAGCGCTGAAGCCAAAGCGACCCGCTTGCGCTGTCCGCCAGAAAGCTCACCCATTTTACGTTCATAACCAGTGATGCCTAGACGGGATAGAACATTCTTGGCTTCACTCTCCAGCTGCCATGCCTGCAAGCGATCCATCTCTTGTCCCCGTTCGGCCAGCTTCTGTTGAAGACTTAGATCCTCCGGATTCTCTTCCAGCTGCTTGAGGATATCCATATAGCGATAAACAGCCTTCAGCTCATCCCCTTCCCCGCGAAACACCTGTTCAAGTACAGTCAGCTCAGAATCAAAGGGCGGGTTCTGCGCCAAATAGCGTACTCGTACGCTGTTATTAATCGCTACTTTTCCGCTATCCGGCTGCTCCAGCCCGGCTATAACCTTCAAGAACGTGGATTTTCCGGTACCATTCACGCCTACAATACCTATTTTGTCTTGATCCTCCATACCAAATGACGCCTGATCAAACAAAATCTTTTCTCCGTAACTCTTTGATAACTGCTCTGCGGTTAAAATGTTCATTCTGTTCTCCTATTAGTAAAGCAAATTGTGTTCAATCTATATTCTTAATCCGAATATTCAATCCTGTAGTTATAAACTAAATGTATATCAAGTGATGGGACAGCCGTGAATGAACAAATGGGAAGCAAATGCAATATTCTTGCTTAGATCAGCTTCAGAAAATCCCTGGTCAAACAAAATCTCCATCTTGAGACGGTCCAGCATGCCGATGTAGGCTTTGGCGTACAGCTTAGCTTCCGGTATACCGCCTTCCTCCAAAACCTCGATGACAGCATTTGTATACCGCTTCAGGAATTCCTCCATAATTCTCATCAGATCCGGGTCATTATTAGGCGCCATAAAAAACAGCTTGGTATGATCCCGGCGTTCATAATAGTATCGCAAATGATTGTCGGCAATAAAGCCCAGACGTTCTTGAATAGACTTCGTCTGATGCAGCCCATGATCCAGTCGTGACAAGAAACGGTCAAAGTCCCGCTGGGATACCGCAGCAAATAACTGTTCCTTACTTTTAAAATACAAATACACAGTTCCCTTAGCAATTCCCGCTTTGTCTGCGATCTGCGATATTTTTGTTTCGTAGAATCCTTGAGAACCGAAGAGAGTATAAGCAGCGTCTAATATAGCTTGATGTTTGTCTCCATGCATACCACTCATCCGGCTTCAACCTCCTTATCCAGCTATGCTCCCGATCCAGATGCCAATGCCCCCTCCGGCCAGAGAACTGATTAAATTTACGGCATCATTATTCATCCAATTCATCCCCCGATAAAATACTGTAGGATGATCGCAATGGGTCTGTACTTCAACGAGTTTGCCGCAGACTTGGCAGCGATACATGCGCTGTACTGAGGCCCCCAGAAGGGAGTCAGCCATCGCACCAGCCAATCCGCCAATCCCGCCTACAAGCAGCCACAATGTGGCAGAACCTGAGACCACTGCGGTCCAGGTTCCAAGCAGCCAGCCGGCTCCTCCGATGAGCAGCCCTCCGGCTGCGGCTGCGGCAGTCCCCAGCAGAGATACTCCTCCCGAGGTGCCGGGAGGAAGCGGTCTCCAGGTCAGTACAGAGCGGGGCGGCCTCCGGCTGAGTCCTCCCCATTCTGTTGCCCAGGTGTCTGCGGTTACCGTGGCCATCACACCCACAAACCCATAAGCCCACAATTCACTGGGCCAGATCCAGCAGCCTAGGCAGGCCAGCATGCCAACGCCTCCATTCGCAAATACTTGTCCAGCATCGCGGGTTGAAGATTTGGCATAAGACTTCTCAAGCTCCTCCTTCCGGTCGCCGCGCCATTTGGATAAGAGCGTAGAAGTAACAAAAAACAATAAAAGCAGGCCGAACCAAAACAAATTGCCGGCCCCATAATAAATCGTCCCCATCATGACCGCCGCAAGGGCGCCCGACAAGGACAGCGACTTCTTCCAGTATGCAGCGCCGGCTACCAGGATCGCTCCAGCAGCCCCAAACAACCAGCTGATCATTATTTGCTCTGCCCGATGCTACAGCTGCCAAGCAGTTTGCCATCCCAGCAAAGCTCAAGCTGATCCCCAGCACGGGCCGGACCCACACCCTCCGGCGTTCCGGTAAAGATGAGATCTCCTTCGCCAAGACCATAATACTCTGCAATGTAATCAGCAATCTGCTGAAGCGAGAAGATCATGTTCTTGACATTGCCGCGCTGAACCTCCTGACCGTTCTTAAGCAGTGTAAATTCATGCTGTTCCAACGTCTCTATTCCAGGAAATGCGATGTAAGGTGTCATTGGAGCCGAGTTCAGAAAGCCTTTGGCCGCTGTCCAAGGGTGGCCTTTCTTCTTAAGCTCGGTCTGAACATCACGCAGCGTAAAATCAATTCCTAGCGCCATGACATCTACCAGCTCATCAATGGAAATGCCTGGTTCGTAGGGGCGGGCAACGCGAATCACCAGTTCCGCCTCATAATGAATCTCGCCCTGTTCAAAAGGAAGGCTTAGCGTCTCACCCTGCAAGGTAAGCACCGAGTGGGTTGGCTTGAGAAATATCATGGGCTCTGTCGGTACAGCATTTCCCAATTCTTCGGCATGAAGTCTATAATTTCTGCCGACACAGTACACATTTCGGATCATCGAATTCATCATCTTCCAAACCTCCACCACGGTTTTTTTTGAACTACAGGCGGTTCTACAAATGTCTCACGCCATACATTCGGACGATTAGTACAAATCATGATATTACGGTCCAATGCGGCGATTCGAAGCATTCTTCTTCGATCATCAACCGTCCAAGCTATAATCTGAATACCTTGCTTAGAAGTCTGACGAACCAGCTCAGGATGAAGACGCCGATGTCTGATTGACAAAAAGCTGCAGCCCAAATTGTTCAGTCTCTTCATAAGGTCCTTCGGAACACTGTCAACAATCAGCCCGGTTTGAATACCAGGATCTATTCGCTTCACACGAAGCAGCACCCCATGATCGAATGAGGTGAGCACCACATCGTTTTGCATTCCGAATTGCTTGACACTGTCGATGACCTTCTGTTCCAATCCCGGATACATATCATCCTGGGTTTTGATCTCCAAATCAATCTTTTGCCTTCCCTTTACCGCTTCTAACAGCTCATCCAGGGTGATAAGGGCTTCCCCAGCGTAAAAAGGAGACTTCCAGCTTCCGGCATCAAGTGCCTTAAGCTCCGCCAGGGTATGCTTACGAACGGAACCACGGCCATTTGTGGTCCGGTTCAGCGTATAATCATGGATCAGAATTGGAACCCCGTCCTTGGTCATCTGCACATCTACTTCAATCCAGTTGACACAGGGCTCCTCCATCGCCATTCGAATGGCAGACATCGTATTCTCCGGAGCAATACTGGAAAATCCGCGATGTGCTATACAAATGCGTTCCATTATAGCTTCAGCTCCCTTCCGGCGGAGGATATAGTTTCTATGCCGGTTCTACTGTCCGGCGGCCTTCAATTCCCCTCCGCTGTCTACGGTTACCCCGGGAGACAGCTGTTGAATCTCCTGCAGAAGCTTCGCTCCATCCTGAGCATTCATAGGAACAGGCTGACCGAGCTCTGCATGATACGGAATCAGCTTCATTCCGCAGGCTCCACTGCGGTTACAACGGGCTTCGAATACTGCAGTTTCCCAAGTTTTGGCGTTCGATGATCGTGTAAAAATAAAATTACCAGTGCTGTATGCAATCCATTTTCCTTTGTATTGCTCCACGCCTTGAAGCACATGTGGGTGCCCGCCTATAACAAGGTCAGCTCCGGCATCGATAAAGGCATGTGCAAGCGATGTCTGGTTCTTATCCGGCTTGGTTACCCGTTCTTTGCCCCAGTGGGCTACTACGATTACAAGATCCGCTTGTTTCTTAGCCTTCTCCACTTCCTGGATCGCACGGGTAGGATCATATATACCTGCAATCCCAGGGCTAGATTCACCTGCATTCCAATCCACCTTGGGAAGAACCCGGCTAAAGCCGAATAGCGCAATCTTAATTCCTTTGCGTTCCAAATATACAGGCGCATACGCCTCATCAGCGTTGCTTCCCGCGCCTACCGCAGGAATTTGACTCGCCTTCAAATGATCGATGGTATCCAGCAGTCCTTCTTCCCCTTGATCCAAGGTGTGGTTATTTGCCAGGTTCACCGCATCCACACCGGCATTCTTCATGGCATCCAGCACCTCTGGGTGGGATTTGAATACGAACTGTTTGTCTGTGGCCCCTGTACCACGAACGGTGATAGGGGTCTCCAAATTGAGTACGGTTAAGTCATCCTTCAAGAATAAATCCCTGACATATTGAAACGGAAAATCCATACCACTAGCCTTCAGCTTATCTGCCACTTTTCCCGAGAAGAGCGTATCTCCACCAAAGTGAAGCACAATAGCATTCTCGTTTGCGGAAGGGGCTGTGGTAGCTTGAGACGAGGCTGGAGAAGCCTTGCTGGCAGCATCGCCAGTCTGGCCTCCAGCTCCCCCGCTTACCGCTGGATCCGCTTTGGACTGTGTCTGACCCTTCGTCTTCTCTTCCGAGGAAGAATTTAGCCCCGTGATTGAAGCCCCTTCAGCAGATTGTTCCTGCTCTGACAGTACAGCAGTTGCTGGTTCCGGATTGTCATGCTTACGAGCATCATAATAATAGTAGGCTCCGATGCAGCAAATAATAACAATAAGAGACAAATTCAATATCGTCCAGAAACGCCCCTGCTTTCTCTGCCGGATTTTCTTCTCAGCCTTGTATTTATCTGATCTGGGTGGGTACATGGTTCACTCCTTATGCATCACAACAAAATAATTTCAAAGTGTTTTTATTATATCAGGTTAGCAGCAATAAATAGAACCCCCGCCAAAAGGCGTAGGGTTCTTGGTCTTCATAAGTATTATGATCTGACTGCCATTATGAATGCAGTCCTGCCATCTCTTCGGCTAGCTCCTTGGCCTGCTTAATACAGTCAGGGAGCCCCACTCCTTTGAAGGCAGCACCGGTTACATACAGGCCCGGGCGTTTGGCTCGCAGCTCCTGCTGAAGCTGTTCAATATGCTCCAAATGGCCTACCGGATATTGCGGCATGGATTTATAGAGACGCGTGATTTCCGAAAATAGCGGAGTCGCTTGAAGGCTCATAATCTCCTTCAATTCGTGCAGCACCATCTTCGTAAGCTCCTCATCCGGAAGATCCACATTCTGCTCCTCGCCCGATCTTCCCACATAACAGCGCAGCAGCACTCGGTCTTCAGGACTTGTATGCAGCCATTTGGTTGAGGTCCAAGTACAGGCCGTAATACTGCGTCCCTCCTTGCGCGGAACTAGGAAGCCTGAGCCATCGAACTCTGCAAGAAAATCGCGTTTATCGAAACCAAGCACCACATTCGCTACTGATACATAATTGATGGCATCCAGCGCCCGTACGTCGACATGCTCTCGAAGCAAGTCTGCTGCGGTAAATGCAGGTGTTGTAATCACAACCTCATCCGCTGTAAGAACTTCTCCGCTTGCCAGCTTCACTTCATATTTGCCTTGAAGCTCCGTTATAGACTTCGCTGCCGTATTAACCCGTAGATTCGTATCCGCAAGCTGCTCAGTTAGCTTTGTAATAAGACTCTGCAAGCCGCCCTTAAATGTCAGGAACGCACTACGCTTAGTCCCCGTATGTGTCTCAACAGGTTTCCGTCCGGTCATCATTCCCCTAATTAGACTCCCATACTCCCTCTCCACTTCAGCGAACTGTGGGAAGGTGGCCTGCAAACTTAGATGGCGGGTATCCCCTGCATAGATTCCGGCCAGCAGCGGTTCAGTTACATTCTCCAGAACCTCCGGGCCTAAGCGCCGTTCAATGAAATGTCCCAGAGACTCATCGGTCTGCTCTCGACGCGGCGGAAGAAGAAAATCCTTAAGGGCTCGAAGCTTCCCTTGAGGGGATACCAGTCCGCTCCGGAGGAAGGGCGTAAGCTCGGTAGGAATCCCCAAAACTAATCCTGAAGGCATAGGATGTAACTGTCCTTTGCTCACAATATAAGTCTTCTTCGATTCAGGATTCTGAGATACCAGCTCCTGCTCAAGCCCAATTTCCTTAGCCAGGTCCGTCATCGCAACTTTGCGTGCCAGGAAGGAATCCGGGCCTTTCTCAATCACGAAACCGTCCTTTCTAAGCGTAGAAATCTTACCGCCCATCGTATCCGATTGTTCAAGCACTGAAATGTGGGGAGTAATTCCCTTCTCCGTATAGAACTTACGAATATAAAAGGCTGCACTGAGGCCAGTTAAGCCGCCCCCGATAATGACAACATCTCTTGACGAAGAATCGCTCATTGCCGATCATCCTTCTCCCATTCATTCATTATGGAATCACTCAACGCCTTCATATATAAGGGGTCGGTGTTCAACATATCAATCCGCTCAAGCCGCATATCAAGCTCCTTAGCAATTGCCTTTGCCTCGATATCCAGATCATACAGCACCTCCAAATGGTCTGAGACAAAGCCTACTGGAGCTACCAACACATCTTCTACCTGTTCTAAGCTTAAGCTGCGCAGTGTATCCAGAATATCTGGGCCCAGCCAAGGTTCTGCCGTGCGACCGGCACTCTGCCAAGTGAACTGCCATCCGCCCTCATTTAAGCCTACTTTAGCAGCGACAGCACGCGAGGTCTCAAGCAGCTGATCCTGGTAGGGATCCCCCATCTTCAAGATGCGCTCAGGCAAGCTATGGGCACTGAACAATACGCGAACATTAGAACGCAGCGCACCAGCTTCTTCGAACTGGTTCAGCTTCGCAGTCACATTCCGGGCAAGCGCCTCAATTAAGCTTGGGTGAAGATGGTAGCTCTTCACAAATTTCATCTTAATGCCGGCGCGGTCTGCCGCTTCCTGTGCGCGCTTGATGTAGCCGCCCACGCTCATAATGGAATAATGTGGAGCCAGCACAATCCCCACAGCTTCCGTGATGCCGTCCTGCTGCATTTGAGCTACGCCGTCCTCTATGAATGGATGGGCATGCTTGAGCCCCTGATAGCAAACAAATTGTACGCCCCTGGCTTCCCCTTCAGTCTTCAGCGTTTCCTGAAGAGCAGCCACCTGTTTGTCCGTATTCTCCCGCAGCGGGAACACGCCGCCGACAATTGCCTCATAGCGGCTGAGCAAATCCTTCAGCTGCTCTGGCGATGGAGCGTTACCCCGGCGGATGTGCGTATAATAGGCTTCTACCTGCTCCATGCTCTGGGGAGTGCCATAAGACATAACTAATACGCCGATCTTCTGACCCATGATTTATTCACCTCATTTTGAAATAGTTCTTCTTTAAGAACGCTGCGCAATAACCGAAGCCGAATACTCATGCACGTACTCAGTTAATTGCTTCAGCTTGTCTATAGAAGCTTCCGGGAACAAGCCATGTCCCAGATTGAACACATAACCGTTCTGCATAAGTCCCTGATCTATAATATCTTTTGCATAGCTCTTGATTGTATCCATTGGAGCAGTGAGTACGAATGGATCCAAATTGCCTTGAACCGCATAGCGCTCACCCAGCCGGCGCCGTCCCTCCTGGATAGAGACCCTCCAGTCCAGCCCGATTACATCCGCCTGTATACCCTGAAGCGTAGGTAGGAGCTCCCCGGAAGCAACCCCAGGAAAATAAATTTTGGGTACATCCAAATCTTCAAGTTCGGCAAAAATACGGGTAATCGTCGGAAGAACATACTTGCTGAAATCCGCCGGGGACAGAGCTCCAACCCAGCTGTCGAACAGCTGAAATGCCTTCCCGCCGCTTGCAATATGGGCGCGAAGGTATGCAATAACCATATCGCCCAGCTTGTCCATCAGCTTGTTCCAAAGCTTCGGTTCCCCGTACATCATGCTCTTCGTACGGATATAATTTTTGGATGGCCGACCTTCAATCAAGTAGCTGGCAATGGTGAACGGTGCACCGGCAAACGTAATCAGCGGAACACTCAGCTCTCCGCTAAGAATCTGGATGGTCTTTAGAATATGGGGGAGATCTCCCTCCACATCAATCGGCTTAAGGCGATCGATATCGGCCTCGGACCGAATCGGATTCTCAATAACCGGACCGACATCCTTTACAATATCGAACTCTACACCGAGAGAAGCGACAGGATTCATAATATCTGAATACAAAATAGCCGCGTCAACCCCAAGCTTTCGAACCGGCATCATAGTAACTTCGGCTGCCAGCTCAGGCTGGCGGCAAATTTCAAGCAGTGTATATTTTTCTTTTATTTTGCGATATTCTGGATCGTATCTGCCTGCTTGCCGCATATACCAGACAGGTATCCGATCCACATCCTGCTTCAAACAGGCGCGAATAAACCGATCGTTAAAAGTCATGTATAGTAAGCCTCCATCAATTCCTATAAAAATCCCTAAGATACATTATGCCCTTTTTAAAAGTAAGTAACAACCGTCACACATGAAGATCCGATGACAATCCTATGAAAATAGTAACCCGTTTGGTTATATAAAATATGATATACTACTAGAACGTAATTATTACAAATTTCAACATTTTTTTCATTCCCCCGGAAAGGAAGTGAGATCACGCGATGAGCAATTGGAAAGTCAATCTCATTGTGCTATGGTTCGGTTCGTTTCTGGTCAACGCCGGGATGACCATGATTACCCCGTTTCTATCACTTTATCTAGCCCAGGATCTGCATGTAGAGGGCGAACGGGCACTGGGACTTTGGGCAGGAACAATCTTTGCCGCTAATTTTGCCACCTCGTTCTTGTTTCAACCGCTTTGGGGGAAGCTTGCCGACAAGTATGGGCGAAAATTGATGCTGCTACGTTCCGGATTCGGCATGGCCATCGTCATCACCTTGATGGGTTTTGCGAATGCACCTTGGCAGCTGCTGCTGCTCCGTCTGCTAAACGGTACTATCTCAGGATTTAACCCGGCTGCCGTCTCGCTCATCTCGGCAACCACCCCGAAGGAGAAAATGGGCTTTTCGATGGGCATTATTCAGTCCGGCAATGTTGCCGGAACGATACTTGGCCCGCTGATTGGCGGCCTTATGGCGAACTGGGTAGGATTTCGCCCCATCTTTTACATTACCGGCTCGCTCCTGTTCTTAGCTTCGCTGCTCTCCTTGTACTTTGTACGGGAAAAATTCGACCGGGAGGAGGCCTCCCATACGCCGCAGCCTTCCGTCATAGCAGGCTTTCGGGAGCTCACGAAGACGCCGCAGCTTCCCGCTCTATTCGCGGTAACCTTCCTGCTGCAGTTCGCGATGCTTAGCCCGATGTCCGTTCTCCCGCTTTATGTGGAGAAGCTGCACGGAACCACGGTCAATCTTCCGTTCTGGGCAGGCTTTGTCAGCGCAGCTACCGGAATGTCCAACATGGTGACATCCCCGATCCTCGGCAAAGTCAGTGACAGGATCGGTGCTCACCGGATATTGACCTTTGCTCTAATAGGCGCTGCACTGACACTGATTCCACAGGCCTTCGTCCAATCCGTCTGGCAGCTGATCATCATCCGCTTCTTGATGGGCGTTTGCATGGGCGGACTGCTTCCAAGTGTAAATGCGTTGATACGCTCCTACACACCGGACGGCATGGAAAGCCGGGCCTTCGGCTTTAACAGCAGTACTCTGGCCCTTGGCAACCTGCTCGGCTCCCTCATCGGCGGCTTCTTATCCGGATATATCGGAATCGAAGGCATCTTCATCATTTCCGGTATTCTGCTCCTGGTCAACACGGTCTGGGTACGTTCCAAGCTGTATACCAAGAAGGCCAAAGACCTGCCTACCTATCACTAGGCTCTGCTTCATTCGCATAGATCTGCGGGGAACAAAAAAACTCCGGGCAAATCAAAAAATTGCCCGGAGTTTTTGTTTTCTATTAGCTATTTTGCTGTAATATGGGATTCTTAGGCCAGTTACTTCACCATTGCCAATGAAAGCCCGTCGTAAGCGGGAAGAAACGTCCCCATCAGCCGTTCATCGCTTGCCATCATCTCATTAAACCTGCGCATGGCTTGTACCGAAGGACCATTCTTATCCGGATTCAGAGTGCGCCCGCGGAGCAGAGTGTTATCGCCTGCAATCAGAGCTCCTGGCTTAGCCAACCGGATCGCATACTCCAGGTAGTTCGGATAGTTCTCCTTGTCGGCATCGATCAGAAAGAAATCAAAGCGTGCTCCTTGCTCTTCCAAGGCCCGGAGACTATCCAGCGCCGGCCCGACGAGGTACTCCACCCGGTCACCGAATCCGGCTTCCGTCATATTGCGGTGCGCAAGCTGTGCGTTCTCTTCCTTCAGCTCAAGAGAGGTGAGTCGCCCGGAGCGGCTCATTCCACGAGCCAGGCAGATGCCGCTGTAGCCGCCAAGGGCTCCAATCTCCAGCACGGACTCCGATTGCTTTAGCGAAGCCAGCAAGGTAAGCAGGCGGCCATAGCCAGGCGCAATGGATACATCGTTCATTCCGGCTGCCATAATGGATTCCTTCACTTGATTTAATATTTCATCCTGTGCGTATAAGGCATCTCCATATTGTTCAGGACTCAAACCTTGACTTAGGTCCATTTCGTTATTTCCCCCGTTTCTTCATTCATCAACAGTTCACAGAAAATCAAGCGAATTCGTGTCTTATTTCGTTTGTATCTTCATTAGCATTGACCTATACTAGATTGTATGATTTTTGCAAGACCCCTACAAGTATAAACGGAGCTGAGGAACAAGAATGACCGGACAACTGGAATTGATTGCAACCGCCCCGATGGGCCTTGAAGCCATAGTGGCACGTGAATTAAAGGACCTGGGTTATGAAGACCTTAAAGTCGAAAATGGACGCGTTACGTTTAAAGGAGACCTGATTGACATCTGCCGCTGCAACCTGTGGCTGCGGACAACCGACCGTATTCTGGTGAAGATGGGTGAATTCCCCGCTCGTACCTTCGATGAGCTGTTTGAAGGGACCAAGGCGCTGCCTTGGGCCGATTGGATTCCCATTCACGGAGAGTTCCCCGTAGAGGGGAGATCTCACAAGTCACAGCTGAGCAGCGTTCCGGCTTCCCAAGGCATTGTGAAGAAGGCCGTCGTTGAGAAGCTGAAGGAGACTTATCGTACCGACTGGTTTGCCGAGAATGGCCCGCGTTATGTCATTGAAGTAAACTTGCTGAATGACATCGCCTTGATCACCCTGGACACCACCGGACCTGGACTGCACAAACGCGGCTACCGCAGGCTGATAACCGAGGCGCCACTGAAGGAGACGCTCGCCGCAGCTCTTATTCTGCTGAGCCGCTGGAATGTTAACCGCCCATTCTACGATCCCTGCTGCGGATCAGGCACGTTGCCGATCGAGGCGGCCATGATCGGCTGGAACATTGCTCCCGGGCTGCGCCGCTCCTTCAATGCAGAGAATTGGCCTATCATTCCCGAGAAGCTATGGGAAGAGGCCCGCGAGGAAGCCTTCGATGCAATGGATGATTCTGTCCCACTGGAGATCACAGGCAGTGACATCGACGAGAAAGCCATTGAAGTAGCTTTGGCTGCGGCCAAAGGAGCAGGCCTCGCTAAGGAGATTAAGTTCAAAACCCTTCCGGCGGCGCGCATTGAGCCGCAGGGCGAGTACGGCTGCCTTATTACCAATCCGCCGTACGGAGAGAGACTCGGTGATGAGAAAGAAGCGCGGAAGCTGATTTCCCAGCTCGGCCGTGTTGCTGCTTCCCTGCCAACTTGGTCGTTTTTTGCCATCACCCCAACCAAGCAGTTTGAGAGCGACTTCCATCGCACAGCGGATAAACGCCGCAAACTGTTCAACGGCCGAATTGAATGCCAGTATCTACAGTTTCTGGGGCCTCTCCCTCCCCGCCGTCCTTAAGCAAGAAGGCCCCTAATTAGGGGCCATTTTTTGTATGATGATTACGCTATCTAGCCACCATCCATTCACATTGCCTGAGAAGAATCAGACCTTAGATGGAGGAGCATTTAAAGGCTTGCTCTTCGGAGACTATTTGGAGTCTATCCCTACGTTGACGAAGCATTTGGGGAACTCATCGAAGCGCCGAAGCTTAGGCTGACCTGGATATGTTTGAAATTATTAATCAGATGCCCCTGCTGGGCATCTCCTCCGTCCGCCCCTTATTCCATGATGGGTAACAATTTGTTTGATGGGGCAGAAGCATCACACCTTGTCGTACTGCGGTCCGGTGCTTTTATCAGCAATCAACTGACTTATATCCCTTCTGCTGACGGCCTCTTTGAACATGGTACCTGTTACAGTTTGGCCACCCGCCAAGCGGGCAATGTAGAACGCTGCCGCTCCGGCTACAAGGGAGCTTAAGCAGCGGCTCGACTATTCTACCAAGACGATTACCTTTGATCTTATTCCTGCACTTGGTCATCTTGCTGTTCAACAGAAGAATTAGCATTTTACAGCATAAAAAAAGCCCGGCAGCTGTCAACACAGCTTGTCCGGGCTTATCCCTACAATCTTAAGATTGAACAGGCTTCTTCACAAAAGCCTCTGCTTTCGCCAGAACCTCTTCTTCTGTCGGAGCACTTACATAACGGCCGTTAATGTAGACAAATGCCCGCTTGCCGCAAGGCCCGCAATAAGATTTACAACCGATCTTAATCTCAGCATCCGGGGCCATCTTCTGCAGCTTCGGCACAAAAGTCTTCATACGGATATGTTTGCACTTATCGCAAACGCGAATATCGTTAGCCATGATCTTTCCCTTCTTTGCCGACGATTAGTGGTCGCCGTGATTGCCTTGGGACGGATTGGTAATAACAAAGCCTTCCTCAGGAAAATAAAGATAGTCAATTTTCACACCATTCAGGAACGGGTTCTCCAGATCAATCAACACATCGATCTCTTTGTCCGTAGATACAACCTGATCCTTATCGGTTGGCTTGGCAAGATCCAGACCATAATGGGCATGGTCACCATGCGCATGAGTTACAAAAACCTTAAGCACCAGGCCTTTGTTCTCTTCCTTCTCAAGCTCTTTCTTTATCACTTTGGCCGCATTGCGGGTAATTTTCACGCTCATAACTCTCTCTCCTGTTCTACTTGGGTTCGTCCTCAATATTTCTATTGTAAAGAATATGCTCTAATGAAGCAAGACCGCATCCCAAGGATCCATCAACAAATCTAAGGATTATTTAAGGACGGAACGAGGCATCCTTCTTCTCCGCACGCTCTACAAACCAGTTCATCAGCAGCATGGTAACTGCCATATCATCAATAGGTATGAAGGGCAGCACATCGGGAAGCACCCAATAGAGTGCAGCAGGCACAACCATCAACAGCTTGTCCCTGGCAGGTACACGGGGAGAAGCAAGCAATCCGGGTACTTTTCGAAAGACATGAGCCCAGTGCCGCAATGACCAGATTTTTCGCCACTTCATAATTTAGGGCCCTCCTCTCTTTTACATAAAGGGTACCCGTTTCTCCCCGATTTGAACAATTAAGAGTCCATTATAGAAGCTATGATGGCATAAATCTGCCCATACATTTCATCAAAATCGCTTACTGGTAGGGGATTAACGCCTTCCCCTACTTCTATGGTAAAGCCTGGCCGGCCAAAACGATAGATGAACCAGTCCTTGTATCCCGCATCACTCCCCCCAAGCTTCACAGCTCGGTACCCGCTAACTTTGGCCAGCCTGAGCGCCAGCTGTTCCGCTATCTCAGGTTCATATTCCCTATAGTTCCAGTAAATCTCTCTACCCTGCGTATGCAAGGAGAGGACATAATCGAATTGCTCACGCGAGGTAAGCTCAGCTAAAGCGATAGCCTCCGGCTCAGTAAGCGGGGCCGTTCCTCCATAATCCTGAGGGGCCGGCTCCGTTATTCCCCTTCGGCTTTGCTCTTCTTCCCAGTAAGCCGGGAACTGGTCATTCAAATCGATTCCACGCGCATTTGCTTTCCATTTGCTAAAGTCTGAATGATTGCCGTTCCACTTCAACAGCTCTTCAGCCCAGCTGCATGCTGGGTCTATCCCACCCTGGGACAGATCTACTCCATCGGGATTCACCATAGGCACAGCAATAAGCGTAGTATTATCAAACCATCTCCTGCATTCAAGTGAACTTTCATTCTCCTGAGCACCCCTTTGTTTACAGCCGGCTGCAAACGCCTCAATAAAGCGGAGCAGCAGAGGGGCGGTAATCCATTCATTGGCATGTACTGCCGCATTGACATGAACTTTGCGCGGACCTCTGCCGATTTTCAAACACCATAACGGCTTCCCTAGTACACTTGAGCCAATAGAGGTGCAAGAGATGACGTCCCCATATAGGTCTAGAAGCTGATTTAGCTGGACACTATAGTCCTTAAATTGATAAGCTGTGCCAACTTGGACAATCCGTTCTGGTGGTTGCGAAGCCGTCTTTTCCATCATAATCCCCTCCCCTTTAGGAAAAGGTATGCCTGCCGTTCTGTCCGATATGCACCTAGAGGATTAGAGTCCTGCATATAAAAAGGGTCTGTGAATTCTAGGATTCACAGACCTGATGTATCTTACAACCGGTTCTACCTCTAAATCTAACCTCACACATGACTCCGCACCTGCCAGACAATGGGGGTCAATTGAATCTCCTCGCCCAACCAGTCTCTAGCAATGGATCGGAAAATAACTGGGTCTCCACTGCAGTAGAACTGATGAACCGGTGTCTCATCACCGCTGGCAAGCTGGCCCTTATTATACAGAACGGTACTGATCTCACGAGCCGTCTCTTCATCCGAACTGATTAGCTTCACCTTAGGCCCCATAACATCCTTGATGGCCTGCCGAAGAAAAGGGTAGTGCGTACACCCCAATATCAGACAATCCATATCATACTGACGAATGGAGGCCAAAGAACGGTATACAACTTCCTTCGTATGATCCGTATAGAACTGTCCTTGTTCCACCAGCGGCACGAGCTCGGGACAGGCCTCACTGACAATCTGTACATAGGGGGACAGCTGCTGCAGCGCTTCGGTATAGGCGCCGCTTCGAATCGTACCAAGCGTTCCTATGACTCCAATTCTGCCGTTCTTCGTAGCGCTAATTGCGGCCCTGGCACCCGGATGAATCACTCCAATCACTGGAATGTTCACCTTTGCTGCGATAAAATCCAAAGCCGCAGCTGTTGCTGTGTTACAGGCGATGACGATCATTTTCGGGTTAAATTGAATGAGAAAATTTACGATTTGCTCGGTAAACAAGCGAACTTCCTCAGAAGAACGGGGTCCATAGGGAGTTCTCGCCGTATCTCCAAAGTAAATAATTTTTTCCCGGGGCAGCTGACGAATGACCTCTTTGGCAACTGTCAGGCCCCCCACACCTGAGTCTAGTATTGCGATGGCTTGCTGCACGAACATACCGCTTCCTTTTTCATAGGGTTATACTGCTCACGTTAATTTATGCCTTGCCAGCATCAATCGTACCTAAATATTAACCCAATTTTACAGGCCATACAAGGAAAGCGGCTATTGCCTAAATATAGAAAAAGACCCCGTAGGGTCGTATCTATAATTAATAGACTTGCTGATCATCCTTCTTCTCTTCATCCAGGAACTCTTCGGCGGCAGAAACCTGTAGTTCAGTCTCAGTGCCATCTTCCTTATGATGCGCGTATTGTGCTTGAACCTCGCGAACGAGACAATCTGTAGTTTCCTTCACGATGCTTACAATCCCAGCACCCGCTTCTCCTACCTTTTCGAAGGCAGCTTGGGATTTCTCGGCTAGGTGGCGCGATCCCTCTGCAAGATCCTTACGAAGCTCGCGTCCTGATTTGGGCGCCAGCAGCAGTGCTGCCGCAGAACCTACCACACCGCCGACCAATGCTCCCCATAGCCATCCTTTAGTTCCTTTGTTCATCGCTCATCTCTCCCTTACCGGCATTCCGTTAGAAGTGTTAAACGGGCGAATGCCTATTGTTTAGTACATTATAAGCAGGTACAGCTTGGGCGGTCACATTGCAAGCTAAGTATTTTTTTCAAGACACAGAAAGCTCCTGCCGTAAATACTCGCGTACTTGTGCCGCAAAGTCTGCTAATGAAGAAGGAAGCTGCCGCATCCACTGCGCATAGATATCGTGCTCCTCATAATAATCCTGCACCAGCGGTTTGCGGAGACGAACCAGCTGGATGAGTACAGTAAACAGTTCTTCATCGATTACCCGCTCGCCATGAATTATCTCTACAATATCCTCATAGCTGCTGGCATCCCGCATGATAAACCCGTCGATCAGATAGCTGCCCACATCGGTTACCACCTCTAAGGCCAAATGGAGTGCCCGCTCCCGTGCAAAGCGTTCCAGAGAATCAACTTGTCCACCTTCGGTACGCTGAAGCGCTTCCGCAATCATCGGCAGCACGTTAAGGCGCCGCTCGATTTGTTCCTGATTTACATAGTACAAATCCTCATCCCCTTCAAATTTATGGCCGGTCTTTAGAGGACAATCAATCTAGAATTCGTAATCCACTGCAAATTGGGATTCCCGAACCTCCTGCATGTGCTCAATCACTTTCTTATGCTCCGGATGCACCTGGTAGCCCTCCAAATCCTCTAGCGAAGCAAAGGTTGCCACAAGTGCAATATCATATGAACGTTGAGAGCGGAGAATGTCCTTGCCAACTTCCAGGTCTACGAGCTGCTCCACTTTTCCCTTCAGCCCGCGCAGTACAGCTGCTGTTCTCTCTACAGACTCGGGCGCACCATCCTTTAATTTAAACAACACGATATGCTTGATCATCTTGCTCCCTCTCCCCGTTTAGCTTATAGAATCTTTACCTTCAAAATATACCATAGGGCCTTCACTCTCTTCCAGACTTTAAGACCGCTTTAAGATAGCATCTGAACCTGCCTCCCGATCAAGAGGCGCCCGCAGACATGTAAACAGGTACACAACAAGGTATAATATCGAAGTCAGTACAAACAAATTAAAGCAAAAATATACCAGCTGATGCCTTTGCCCCGGAAGCGCGAGCAGTTCATACAGGTCCCTAAGGATCATCTTAGGCCGAGCGACAATATCCCAGGTGTTCCATCGTACAAAACGGCCCATGTAGATGCCGAAGCTGCTCAGGCCCAGCACCGTGAACGCAAAGATCCAGCCGGCTACGGTTCCATACGACCGCCTTACCAGCTGATGTACCGAATATAGTGTAAAAGTGCCTAGCAGCAGCCCAATCAAGGCTGCAAGCAGCAATGCTATCAAATGATTCCAGAACGGAATCTCGTTCCAGAAGCGCTCAGCGCGGTTATACGGGAAGCGTGCAAAGAGATGAAGCAAATCCGTAACAAGATAAGCGGCATTGGGATAAAAGAACAGCCAGCCAGCCCCAAAGCCCAGCAAGAGAATGCTTCTTAGCAGCCCTTTTGCTGCAATATAGCAAATATCCAGCAGTACCATAAATACGGCGGGAAGCCAGGCTAGGAACATGTTCCAGAAGATGAACAGATACGGCCTATTCCCATAGGGAGATTCCAGCTCATACACCATCACCAGATTGCCCCAGGTGCAGGCGAGCAGCAGCAAAAGCATATAGATTTTCCACGGGTATCCACAAGGTCTAAGACTCTTCATGAAATTCATGATTTCCTCCGTTAAGCTCCTTCCGGGTTGTGAAAGAAGAATTGATGTTTACTCATACACGTTTAAGTCCTCCCATATGTTACTTTATGCAGGGCACCGGATGGATCTGCTGCACAAAAAAGAACACCCGGCAGCCATAAGCTGCCGGGTGTTCTTCCGCAAGATCAAGAAGATTACTTCTGATCTTGGTTGAGGTTGTATTTCCGGTTGAAACGGTCCACACGACCGCCAACGTCCACGTTTCTTTGTCTTCCTGTGAAGAAAGGGTGGGATGCGGAGCTGGTATCCACACGAATGACTGGATATGTGTTACCATCTTCCCACTCCATAGTCTCACTGGAGGATTTAGTGGATGCGCTCAGAAATCTAAAGTCCGCACTAGCGTCATAAAAGATCACTTGTTGGAACTTGGGATGAATATTCTCTCTCATGGTCATCACCTTTACCGTTGATTTAATTAGCGTAGTATATACACATTAATAATCATTATACCTAAACTTGTCTCAAAAATCCAGCGGCAAAGCAGGGTCCATATTTTAATCAAATCTTAAGGAAAATCCCATAATATATTAACAAAAAAAACATATAATAGAATCACAAACCAATGAAATGAACTTATCCGAGGAGGGCTGAACATGAAATCTGTTTCCAATCAATATTTAACCCTATGGATGACCCAATTTCTCTGCAGCCCGGACCCAGTGAAGCTGCGCTGCATCCAGGAAGCGGAACAATCCGGCAATTCCGAGCTGCTTCACAGCATTCATTTTCACTTAAACATGCGCAACCAGCAGCATCTTCTATACAGACGTAAGACCGGCTAAGCGGCTTTTGTCAAAAAGGACTGCGGTACCTAAAGCACTTAAGCTTTAAGATCGCAGTCCTTTTTTGTGTCTATCTGCTTAGCTAGATTAGTATTTAACGAGGCGAATAAGCAGCAATAAACCTGCGAAGAACAAGGAGATCAAGCGAGAATCTGCGAAACCTTATAACGATCTGTCTCGGGTACGTATTTCTTCTCCAAATAGGCACAATAATAGAATGCTAATGCCACCAAGACTAACAGTAAGGGATGCGGCTTCCTGATATCCAGAATCCATGCCGCTGCAAAAATTAGAATCATGAACAGCAAAGTTCCCAGCCTATAGCTTCTATAAGCTGGCGTGTCGGACATGTCTCGATCATATACGACCAAGACCTTCTCTAAGAAATATCGACCTAGCGCCAGTACTATATAAAATAATAAATATAATCCTGTCACTTCGTCAGCCATCTAATCCCCTCCCTACTAGATGGTATCTTCGTCTTGCTCCCGCCTTTCCCCTGCAAAATTCAGATTAAGTTTCTGCCAGCTGCTTACGCCTAAAAGGCTGTAAGTGACAGCTAAGTCACTTCAGCTCTCTAACCTTTTGGTGCATAAAGTCAAAGAACCTATGGTTCCAAGAGGCCTTTGCCGTCTCCGGCAGGGAGGCGACCAGCTCGTCGGCCAAATCTGCCAGCTGCTGCACCCCTAGGGGCAGACGATCAGGACTTGTATGGTTTACAGCATCAAGCAGCCGCTGCAAGATCCCTGGGTCAAGCGCTCTATGTAGGCTTTTAGTTCCCAGAGCTGCTTTCCCAGGATCATACAAGTGCCTCAGCACCAGACTGAGGTCTGCGGCCAGATGGCTTGCCAGACGGGAAGCCCATAATAAATCCCGCCGCTGGAAGGCGGCTTCAAATTCAAGCAAAGAAAAGGTGAATTCAGACAATATATCCAGCACCTCTCTATCGCTCATAGAATAATCCTCTGCCTGATAAGCAGCGAGCAATTGATCCGGATCATACAACACCTTGATCCTGTCCGTCCTCTGTAGACTGGAAGGAGTGACGGTATACAGGTCGAAGTGAAGCCCATCTTCGTAGACGCCTACGATTTGCGGCCCGACAAAATTAGCTTCAGACCAATAGATCAGCGGCTGGTAACAAGTCATAATGGCAAGACGACGCTGCAAGAAGTCAGAAATTTCTTCTTCATCGACCATACAATACATATCCACATCTGAATAGGCATCATTCTCTTCCCTAGCCATAGATCCTTTGAGAAAAACGGCTCTTACCGCAGCATCCTGCTTAAGCGCAGAGCTGATTTGTCTTACAGCTTCTTCCTGGTTCATTCCCCTCACCTCATAATGAGCCTTTCTTCTAATCCTTCTTGTTTAGCTTGATTAGAATATCCAGCACTTTAACATATAGCCAGATTAACGTTACCATAAGTCCAAAGGCGGCATACCACTCCATATACTTGGGAGCACCCTCTGCAACATGAGTTTCAATAAAGTCAAAATCCAGCAGAAGGTTCATGGCAGCAATGACCAGCACCACCAGACTGATCCCAATACCGACCCATCCGGAATCATGAATATAAGGCACTTCCATCCCGTTAAATCTCATTACAAAATCAGCCAGATATACAAGACAAACCGCCCCTGTGCTTATAAGGATTCCTGTTCTAAGGCTAGGAGTGACTACGATAATACGAAATACGTAAAGCGCCAGCATCATGAGCAAAATCGCAACGGTAAGCAGAACTGCATTGATCACTATGCCTGGATATTCCTCTTCAGCTAGAGCAGATAACATGCCAAGAAGCAACCCATTCAAAACAACATAGATTGGCGCTGCAAAGGCAGCTGCCCTCGGAATAATGATGTTTACAAGCCCCGCTATAAAGACGCTGATACAGATCGGGGTAAGGTACTGCATGATGCTTGTATTGCCCTGTTCATACAAATGCCACGCATATCCCGCTGCCCCTACCAGAATCAGTGTTAGGATCAGGGTCTTATAGACAGTACCGTTCAAGCTCATCGCTGCCGAGCTGGAGCTGTCTGCTCTAGCTCTGGAGAAGGCCTTATTACTTAAAGCCGGATTATTCATTGTTTCTCGTCTCCTTATGTATAAATCTTTATTATTAAATCACAACTATTTTAAGAGTAACTCTTCATAACGCCGCAGGTCTGCCATGGCTTGACCGATGTAACTTCTTGTCTTCTGGTTAAATCCGAATTGGTAGAGGGCAGCCGCCATTCCACGCACCAGCCACAGCCGGATTGCAGTCAACAGCTGCTCCGAATTCCACCAAAGACTGCTAGCTTCCTCATATCCCTGTTTCATTCTATGAATATTCCCGAGTACAAACCGAGAGATTCATAGCAGCTGACTCCCTCAGGACTTCAAGTGTGTAATGCAGTTATATAAAGCACATTCCCATAGATCATCCTCCATATTCAAAATAGTTAAGGACGTGTTGCCCAGCTTCATCTCAGACTGTTGCTGCGGCACAAGCCTTCTAAGCAAATGATGAATCAACGCGCCATGGCTAACGATAAGAATGCCCTCCCCAGGATGTCTGCTTGCTATATCCTGCACAGCCTCGCTGCCGCGAAGCATACCGGCGTCAGGGGTCTCCAGGCCCAAATCAAGCTCCTTCCATCCTGCTCCCCATCTTTGCTGGCGCTCCTTCTCTGTCGTTCCTTCAATTTGTCCCCCATACATTTCCCTTAGCCTCTCATCAATGATCACTGGGCCTATACCAAGCCGCTCCTGAATGATCTCTGCCGTCTGACGCGCACGAAGCAGGTCACTAGAGTATATGCGGCGCCACTCTGCTTCCCCAGCAAGCCGCTCAGCTAATCTCCTTGCCTGTTCAAATCCCTCCTCATCTAGTGAGTTATCGGTATGTCCCTGAGCCCGCCCCTCCTTATTCCAATAGGTGCTTCCATGACGAATGAGTCCTACTACGGTCATCGGTCAAACCCCTCCCTTCTCCATATTAGTCCTAGTTCTCCAGCTGCTCCTCGAAAAACTGCATATGCGGCTTGGCAGCACGGTAATAGTCCAATCGTTCGGCCAGAGTTCCTGCATGGAATTCAAACATATGCCCATCCGGATCCAGAAAATAAATAGACTGCCGATCCCTCGGAACGCGTTCCCTGCCCGGCAGTACTTTAGCCTGTGCACGTTCTAAACGCTCAAGCAGCTGATCATATTCCTTCTCCTCCATTGAAAATGCCATATGCGTGTAAGAATTAGGGAGATCAGTGCGTTCTATATCCTCTTGGTTAAGAGCAAGCCATAGTCCGTCCAAGTCCAAATAGGCGAGCCTTCTGCCCTTCACCAGCAGCTTTGCTTCAAATACCTCTTGGTAAAAAGCAATCGAACGGTCCAAATCCGAGACCGAGAAACAAATGTGGTTCATCTTTAACGGGCTCATGGCCTCTTCCCTCCGTTCTGACGCTGCTTCAAAATTGATGAAGCAGTGCTTCTACATGCTCAATGATGTAATCATAGTACGCCCTGGGATGCGGTACCAAGTCCTGAAGCTGTACCTTCTGTCGGTGAGTGCTAACCTTCCCTTCCTGAAGTAGTACACCTTCCGCAATCACTTCTTTTACTTGGCCCGTAACCAACTGCACAACGCTTGAAATAGGAAGAAGAAAAAGCCCCTCAATCTCCTCGGCCTGAAAATTATAATCTGCTAGAGGCTTATTGCAGCGCAGCAGAAACACATGACTGAATTCACGATCTATAAGCACACCGGGCTCCACATATTCATTGGGATATATACCGCAAGGATGCAGCTCCGACCAAACAGCCCGGATTCCGAGCTCTTCCTCCAGCTCACGAAGTCCGCCCGCTGCTCCTTCCCCTGTCAGCAAATGGCCGGCGCAGGAGATGTCCAACTTCCCGGCAAAAGTATCCTTGTCCCTGCTTCGCAGCTGGAACAACAGACTCGGCTCACCCGCTGGAGATTCATATACAACCCAGCAGTGAAAAGTCTCATGCCAGTACCCCATCCGGTGAACTTCCTGGCGTGAGGCTATGCCAATTCGCCGCATCTGATTATCAAATATATCAAAGAGTTCAAGTTGTGACATACGCTTTTAGTCCTCCCAAGGAAGCAGCTTTCGTGAGCCAAACGCCACTTGATCTGTCATGCTTTTCGTTCTCCATCTTCCCAGATGTAAGTTAATGATATTCTAATGGAACTCCAAATAATTTCCAAGTACAAAAAAAGAACTACACATCAAAGCGTGCAGCTCTTGGTCATTAACAGGTCACGTATCCGACTTAAGGATGGCCCGGCTTCACGGCAGCCACCAATACCCTGGGTCCCAGTTCCGGCTGTTGTTCGGTAAGACGGGCAATTTCAAGAAGTGTCTGCCTCCGCTGCAGATCCTGCCATCCCGCCTCATAGTCCTGCGCCATCCAGGCCGGCCCCAGCACGCCTAGAACATCCAGTATCTTAAACCCTGCCGCCTCAGTCTCGTCCCGCAGCTCTTCAGGAAGATGGAAGAAGGCAGAGCTTAGGCTGCCCTTCTTATCATTACTCTCACAACGGACATGCTGTCCCGTAGGAATTTCCAGCCGCAGCATCTCCATGAAGTCTTCCCGCCAGATCCGCCCATCCAAGAGTCCTGCCATAAGAGAGGCGTATCTGGATATACCGTACGCCACCAATACGCCCCCAGGCTTCAAGATTCTCCGCGCCTCACAAAGCGCCTGAACCCGATCCTCACGTTCTGTAAGATGGTACAACGGCCCTCCAAGAAATACGGCGTCATATTGTTCATCTGGGATATCCAGTGCCAATGCGTCTGCAACCCACATCCTGTCAGGTGCCGGACGGCTAGGGTCGCTCAGCGCCCGAGACCTGGCCTGCTCAATATGCTCCGCTACCAGGTCCACCAGATGAACGGAGTGGCCAAGGCTGGCAAACCAGAAGGCATACTCTCCAGCCGCACCTCCAATATCGATGACCTTAGCTGGACTCTGAGGAAAAAACCGCAGAATTAATTCCTTCATACGCTCGAACTCCATAGGTCCGATGCCGCGTTTTAAACGGTTCTTCTCATCCGCTTCCTGATAGAATGTCTCAACTCGATCTGCCCCATTTCCATCAATCCTTCCTCATGAATTTGCTTAATTTCTCCATATCCTACAGAACCCTAACTAATGAAGTCAATATCAATACTCACAAGGGGGGAATAACAAGCAGCTCACACAACTACTCAATCGGTATATAGATCTTCATGAGGATTTTGTCAGGATAAACGGAATTCCTCACATCCGTCACTTCAAAGTCCGGCCCCGGCCTGCGCTCATAATTGGAATTGGGGAGCCAGGTTCCATAAATATAGTCACGAATGTTTTGCACTCCGTCAGGCTGGCTGCTGGAACTGAACTCCGCATATTTTCCGCCGGGAAGTACAAAGCACATCAGCCCTTCCCCAGGCTCCTCTGGCAGCTGCGTGACCGCCTCCCCGACAATGAACGAGAAATCGCCGTTGTCCTGAAATCGGCAAGCAATGCCGTAGGACATATCCGGTGCAGCCTTATCCTCAATTCGCATAAAGTAAGCGTTCTGGCCAAAGTCCTGGTAAAACCCTGGAATCTCCCTGTAGTGCTGATTCTCCCTCAGGCTGGTCAAATATTCATGTCCAACAATTAAGGTTTGTTCCAACTGAATAATATGGGGCTTTTGCATCGTGAGCACATCCCTTCCTTGAATACGATAATCTACAAAGTTCATTCTCTTCTGCAGCTTCACCGAAGCCTGTTCCTTCCGATACTTCGCAGGGGTGATCCCAAATTGTGCTGCGAACGCCCGGGAGAACGCCTCCTGGGAACCGTACTGAAAAGCTACTGCAATCTCCAGCACGCGCGCCTCTGTCTCTTTGAGCAATACAGCGGCCTCTGATAGCCTGCGGTGCCTGATATAAGATTGCACACTGAAGCCCGAGATCGCCTGGAACAATCTCTGATAATGAAAGGGAGAGAAAAGAGATTTAGCGGCAATTTCAGCAATACTGAGCTCTTCAGTCAGGTGCTCCTCCATATAATCAATGGATGCCTGAATTCGTTCATAATAACCCATAACTTGGTTCACAACCTCTGCTTGTAGTCTTGAGCCTATTGTAACTGGAACATGTTCCTCATATTTGATCGTTTGTGCTCTCTTTGAATTCTGCTTTTTAGCTCTCTTGCAATAATTCCTTTGCGAAAATAAAAAAAGAACCGCCAAGCTCTGAATGATCCATGATCTCAGGCTCGGCGGCTTTGCTCTTGCTATGAAATTAGGCAGGCCAGATTTCGTCTGCGATTTCCTTAATCAGCTTCAGCTTCTCCCACTGCTGCTCTTCAGTAAGGATATTGCCTTCCTCCGTCGAAGCGAATCCGCATTGTGGACTTAAGCAAATCTGGTTAAGGTCGACGATCTCTGCCGCCTCCTTAATCCGGCTGATGATTTCTTCCTTGCTTTCAAGCTCTCCCGTCTTGGAGGAGATCAATCCCAGCACCACCTGCTGATCTTTGCGGAGGGATTTCAGCGGCGTGAAGTCCCCAGCCCGGTCCGTATCAAATTCCAGGTAGTATCCGTCAATATGATCAATGCCAAAAAGTGTTTCAGCTACAGGCTCATAACCGCCAGAGGATGCCCAAGTAGAAGCATAGTTTCCACGGCACACATGGGTTGTAATCACCAGATCCTCTGGTAGGCCGTTCACAGTCTCCTGGTTCACACGGGCGAACAATTTCGCCGTTTCCTCCACATGAAGTCCTTCCTGTTGTCTTGCTTCCCAGTAATTGCGATCGCACAGCATCCCCCAGGTGCAGTCATCCAGCTGCAGACTGCGGCAGCCTGCTTCGTAAAGGTCCAAAATCACACCTTTGTAAGCCTTCGCTGTGTCCGCAACAAGTTCGTCTGTGCTGCTGTAATATTTATCTGTAATTTCTTTGTTCTCTCCGCGATACAGCTCAGCCAAAAATTGCGCCGGCGCTGGAATGGCTTGACGCGCAATCACATCGTCTCCTGCGATCTCCTTCAAAAATTTAAAGTGATCTACGAAAGGATGATGGGCATAAACGATTTTACCGTTCAACCGAGCTGTTTCTGCCCGGGTCTCTACCCCCTGGAACTTGTAGCCTTCCTCAATATCGGCTTTCTCTACTCCGCCCAGACCCCAGAAGAAATCCAGGTGCCACCAGGAGCGTCTGAATTCCCCATCCGTTACGGCCCTTAGTCCGACTTCTTTCTGTTTCTCAACAAGCTTGATAATTTCCGCATCTTCTACCTTTTTCAATTCTTGCTCGGAGATTTCGCCATTTTGGAACTTTTGGCGTGCATCCTTAATCGTCTGCGGGCGGAGGAAGCTGCCGACTACGTCATGTCTGAAAGGGGTGGTCTTACGCTGAGCTGGTTCTTCGGTATGAATGCACATCTTGGAATCTCTCCTTTTTCACTCGGATTTAATTTGTTACAGGAAAGATACCATAGATTGCATGCTATACCGTAACTCCTATAATCTATAGCTGGCTATAACAATAGGCTATAACGCCCACCTGTTTACTCGGCTATCGCTTCTTGAAGAGCCTCCACATAAGCCGATGCTAATTTGGATAGCGGCATATTCTTATGACAAATCCAGCCGACATTGATACTCTCATCACATTCCAGCGGGACGGGGATAATATCGTGTCCATTCAAATCCGCACTTAGGACACCGGTAGAAATCGTATATCCGTTTAGGCCAATCAGCAAGTTGAACAGCGTCGCTCTGTCATTGACTTTGATGCTCTTCTTATGAGACAAAGTGCTAAGAATTTCCTCGGAGAAGTGAAAAGAGTTATACTCCCCCTGTTCAAACGACAGGTAAGGATAATCCTGCAGCTGCTCAATGGTGACCCGCGACTGCTTTGCGAGCGGATTCCGAGCACTGATGAAGATATGAGGCCTTGCTGTAAATAGGCTGTTGAACATTAGATTAGCGTCCTTCAGCAGCCTGCTGATGACCTTCTCATTGAACTCGTTCAAATACAGGATGCCGATCTCACTGCGCAGCTCCTTTACATCCTGGATGATCTCATGGGTCTTTGTCTCACGGAGGGCCAGTTCATACTCGTCCTGTCCGTGATCGCGAACCAGCTTCACAAAGGCGTTCACCGCAAAGGCATAGTGCTGTGCGGATACAGCAAAGTGCTGCGGAGACGGCTTGGCATTTAAATACCGGCCTTCCAGCAGCTCAGCCTGCTCGACTACCTGCCGGGCATACCCCAGGAATTCAACCCCTTCCTTAGACAAGATGATGCCTTTATTCGTCCGTTCAAAGATTGTAATATGGATTTCTTCCTCCAGATCCTTGATCGCATTAGACAAGCTGGGCTGCGAGATGAACAACCGCTTGGCGGCTTCATTCATCGAACCCCGGTTGGCTACCTCAATGACATACTTTAATTGCTGTAGGGTCAATCTTCATTCCTCACTTTGTTTGTGCTGTTTAGAGTGAAGTATACCATAAAGCAAATCGAGTAGGAGGCTATTCATTAGATGAGTAGCCGACCTCTCACACCACCGTACGTACCGTTCGGTATACGGCGGTTCAACCGCATAAGTGCAATTTACGTAAACGCTCGTATTGCGCAGGAAAGTCATAATATCCTGCCTGTACGAGCTTTTTGTTTGTTATGGAACGAGACAACACTGGACTTCCGGCGATGCGCCAGTACCCGAGACGGGAATTGCCCCACTGGTAAGCCTGCCATTCCGGTATCCCCAGCTTCCGCAGGTTTTGTACTTTTGTTCGCGGCTTTTTCCACTGTTTCCAGATGTACATCCGCAGTCGTCTTCGCAACCATTCGCTCCAGCTTTGCAGGATCCGTTTCATGTCGGCCACATAGTAGTAACCAATCCATCCCCGAATGTAGACTTTTACCTTTTCCATGACTTGGCGAACATTTCTGCCCTGGCTGCGACTTGTGAGTTCTTTCAACTTCTTCTTCGCTTTTGCGAGGGATTGTCCATGGGCACGGATATACATGCCGTTCTTGTTCTTTCCCAGGGCAAAGCCGAGAAATTTGAAGTGCTTTCGAGCCACTACGCTACCGACCTTACTTTTCTGCGTATTGATCTGGAGTCTCAGTTTGGTCTCCAGGTACTTTCCGCAGGATTCCAGTAGCCGCACCGCTGCCCGTTTACTTTTGGCAAGCACCACAATATCGTCCGCATAGCGGATGACGTTCACTCCGCGGCCTTTCATCTCTTGGTCAAATTCGTTCAGGTAGATGTTCGCCAGAAGCGGCGACAGGGGGCCTCCCTGAGGGGAGCCTTCTTCTGTTTTGCAGTGCACCCCGTTCTCCATAACCCCACTTTTCAGGTATCTCTTAATCAGTTCGGTTACGCGTCTGTCCTGAATTTGTTTGCTCAAAAGATGCATAAGCAGCTCATGATTCAGCGTGTCGAAGTATTTGGAGAGGTCGATTTCTACTGCGTAGCCGTATCCCTGTTCTGCATAGTCTTTCACCTTGCGAATGGCCTGTTGTGCGCTCCGACCGGGGCGGTAGCCATAGCTTCCCTCCGAGAAGAGCGGCTCGAACAGGGGCTGGAGCTGCTGGGCGACTGCCTGCTGAATCACTCGGTCTACGACCGTGGGTATGCCAAGCTTCCGTACTCCGCTTCCATCTGCTTTGGGAATTTCCTTGCGCCGTACTGGGCTGGGCTTGTATCTGCCTTCCCGGATCTTTTGCAACAGCTCGTCTCTATGTTCCTGCAGCCAGGGTAGCGCGTCTTCTACGGTCATTCCGTCGATTCCTGGCGCTCCATGGTTGCGTTTGACCTGTTTGTAGGCTCTGTTCAAATTGTCTCTGTCCAGAATCTGCTCCAGCAGGTCTGTTGCACCGCCTCTTTCTTTACGTTCCCGAGTGCCGGCGCTCCGCACTCCCGCATGCTCTTCGCGTTCCACGCTATCCCTTTGCAGGTAGCCCTTTCGGTATTCTGCTTTCATCGCGTCAGCTCTCCTTTCGGTATGTACTCGAGACTTACGATTGTTCGGCCCTTCCCCGAAAAAAAAACCTTCCGGGTACTATGGCCTCTGCTGACTTCTCACAGCAAGCTTTACTCCGTCTTTCGGTTTTTTTTTCCTACTTGTCGTCTGTGAGACCTCCCCGGGTAAGAGCGATAACCTTCCCCTCATCTATCTGCCACATTTACACCATGGGATTCGGGCAGTATTGGACTTTGCTTTGTAGTGCAAGCTCGTCCGTCCCATGATGCCTTCTATGTGATTTCTGTTCGTCAGACCGAGGGTTTGCCTCCGGCTTCCTTCAGATTCCGCCTCGCGGCGGACACCCTTGCCTTCAGCTAACAGTTCCTACTGCCAAGCCTGTAGCGGACTTTCACCGCCGAGTTATCGCCCATGCCGGGCGCACACCAAACAGCTCCAGACGTGTCATCGCCGGAGCTGTCTCTTCCTTGCCAAGCTGCAAGAGGCAGGTTGGCATATCCTTTAATTCGCTAAATTACGGCTGGTTCAAAGCCATTTGGGCCCTGAGCTCCTCCAGAGTTCCTTGGTAGACGTTCAGATCCACGCTGCCAGTAATCCCGGGAACGCTGCCCGATGAGGAATACTGCCAAATATCCCAGCGATCCCACGCCGCTACAGGCTTGGGCTCCTGGCTGCTGTATCTCGCCATCCATATTTTATAGCCGGAGAAGGTCGTGTCAAAATTGGCGCCAAAAGCATTGCCCGTATAAATCATCGGCTGGCAGCCGGTTAATCTCTCTACCTCATCCAAGAAAGCGTGGGCTACAGAACGGATCTGGGCCGCAGTCAGCTTGCCGGGATTGTCCTCATAGTCCATGACTGGCGGCAAGTCCAGCTGGCTGATTCCTCCAGCCTCTTCGATCGCCTGCGCGAAATTAGCGGCCTGGAGCTTGGCATCCTGTGTAGTTGTCGCATCAAGGAAATGATAGACGCCTACAAGCAGTCCTGCATCCTTGGCCCCTTGAACATTAGCCGCGAACTGGCTGTCGCGAAATGTCTTTCCTTGACTAGCCTTGATGAACACGAATGAGCGCCCATCCGCAGCGACCTGCTGCCAGTCAATAACCCCGTTATGATGGGAAACATCGATTCCTTGGGCAAACATGTCATTGACAGAAGCCGGAGTGGATGATGCAGACGAATTTGAGCTGGGTGAGCTGGCCGTCTTTATATCCAGCACATAACTCCCATCCCCTGCATTCTGAAACTGATAGGATTGGGGGCTGTTTAGATCAAGAACGATCCGAATCGTATACGGATCCCTGCTGAAGACGGCATAACGAACCTTGCTTACGTCCGGATTGTCAGAGACAGGTACCTCTCCCTTTAGGTTGTTGTCCAGCGCATATTTATCGCCAAAGCCCTGTCCATACTTTACATCCGGAAGATCAATTACAATGCGATCCGGCCCGCCCAATACAGTGACTACAGGCTTCACCTGGCCGCTCACGGTCAGCGTGAGCCTGTTATCTGCAAAGCTTAAATCGGTTAGCGAGGCTGCGGTCTGTACCTGCTCTGAATTAGTGGTGCTGGGAGCAGTCGCACTTCCCCCGCTGTTATGTATGTTATCTTTACTGGTGCTGTCCGCGGTTTGGCTCTGTAGTGTAGCCGACCTAGTCTTGTTATTCCACGCGACCTTGAGCCCCATTTGTTCTCCGACAAACCGAAGCGGAACAAATGTAATCTCATTCACAGCCATTGGAGGAGCTATTAATGTTACGGACTTCCCGTTCACATCCGCAACGGACTGGTTCAGTACAAGCTTAAGGACCTTATCCTTCTGCTGAATCGTGATCAATCCATTTTTGGGGTTCCAGTCAATCTTATAGCCCAGCTCTTCAACGACCACCCGGATGGGGATCATGATGCTCTGGTGCTCTACCCGAACTTGTCTATCGCTACTTAAATCCAGTTCCTTACCATCGAGATAAATATGTGTTGTGTTATCCGCCGCGAAGCCCCTTCCTGCAAGCAAACCCAGGCAAACTACAAAAACTGCCAAGAAACCAAGCTTCTTCATGCTGTCAACCTACCATCCGAGTTTAAAGTAATTAGTTAATGAATCCATTTGTCTCCAAGACTAATCCTAAATTAGTAGACGCAGACAATGCGGAAAAGTTTCTATACAGTACGATATTTGAACTTGAGGACTTTCTTATATTCTTAGCGCCAACGCTTGTGATTTCACAACAAGTCCTTTACAATGACAGAAAATTGAAACATATATTTTAGGAGACTCAAAAACATGAATAAACCCATCGTGGCCATAGATATGGATGATACGATCTGTCATCTGGTACCCAAGGCCATTCATTATCACAACGAGCTGTTTCCCAATTTCCCGCTTACCATTGAGCAGATTAACAATTTTGACTTAAGCGGAATCTGGCATCCGGATTGTACGGAAGATATTTTCTTTGGCAGACCGGGACTCTATGAAGAACTTGAGATATTTGATGAATATACAGTAGAGGAGATTCGCAGGTTAACCGACAGCTATGATGTGATTATCGTTACCGCAGCACGGCCAGCTTCAGTTGCTGAGAAATGGAACTGGCTGCAGAAGCATCTGCCCTTCATTCCGTTTGAGAATTTCTTCGTTGCCAAACGCAAATATCTGCTAAATTTCGATCTGCTGATTGATGACGGTCCCCATAATCTGATCGCCGCCAGAGAGGCCGGAAGACAGACCATTCTTATTCCGCGACCCTGGAATCTGCAGATTCAGCGGGAGTTTCGGCTTATGGACTCCTGGAAGGGCATGAACGAGCTGGTGGACCAAATCCTGAAATAGTACGAAGTCAAAATACAAAAGAGGGTGTCCCTTGGAGGACACCGCTCTAAACTATGATCTCTTCAGCTTGTTATAACCCCGCTCACCGTAAGGCTGAAGCTTCTCAAGCCACAGCTCCAACAGCGCGTCTACATCCGCTTTATACTTCTTCAGCTCTGTGCTGTCACCAAGCGACTCTTCCTTCGGCTTGATCTGATCCAGCTCTTCGAATACAAAGCTTTCGCCGCCAAATGTCTTCCAATCCTCGGCAATTTCAAAGATTGAATTCATCTTCGTCTGCTGCTGAAAAGCCAAACGGTTCTTCGCACCGTCCAAGTCCATGGTGCCAAGCACCAGGATCTTATCGTTCTTCACATTACGAATCTGATAAACACCCATCCGGCGAAAGGTTTGTGTATAGCTTGCAGAAAGTTCCTTCTTCCTCTGCTTATCTAAGCTCATATTATTCACCTGCCTCTATCTAATGATAATTAATAGCCCATTTCTTTGAGCAAACCGGACAGCATTCTGAGACGCTCCCCGATCAGCTCATCATCCCGGCTTAAAGCCTCGCTAAACAGCTTGATATCTTCATTAATTCGCTCATTGTCCGTACATACGGATACTGTCATAGCATCACCCTGCAATCCAACCCGGTCAATGACCGGATGCTCTGGATCGTATAGATCCTTGTATTGGTAAGCCTCCCGAAAATGCACCATGCTTCTAGCAACCAGAATAGCCAAGTCCAGCACGCGATGGAGCGGTAGCTCCTCAGATTGTCTGGACCATTTCTCCCCTGTATATCTCCACACCTTGGCGGAAATATCCACCTTCCCCCGATCATTCCATTGAGCAAGACCTAAGGAAAGGCCTTTGGCATCAGAATTGTCGCTGTACCGGCCGTCCACCTTGTCGTAATTTTCTGATACGATAACGGGTTTATGCTTGAGATGAGTTGGGATATTCATAATAAGTCACGTCCTTAATTTTGATGAAATGATCATAAATTGCACTCGATCTAAGAATTACTGATTTACTAATTTACTAATTTAGTAAATAACTAAATTAGTAAATTAGTACGAGATCAATCTTACAACATTACCCATCTTTAGTCAACATCCGTACTGGGGTACCGATTTCTAAGCTTTTTCAAAAAAAATGGCCCCATTAAAGGGCTAACTTTGTCCACCCGTGATCCTTAAGAAGAGCCAAGCACTTGATAAGCATGAGCAGGCAATCGGTCACCTAGCTCATTTAGGACAGTATTATGCTCAAGCTCCCATATGTATCCATTTCGGGGCAGACGAGCCGGAACGGTCTTAGGGGGGCGGGGGCCAAGATATGTCTTACGAATGTCATTTGAAATGATGGGTCTCGATTTTGTTCAAGATAGTCCGAAAGAGCACCCTCCTGGAGGGTGCTCCGCTGTTTCTATTTAGATTAGACTTTGATTAGCCTTTAAAATGGCTTATAGCAAATTCATAGAAGGCTGACGCATCCTCCCATTCGGTAAAAGCAGCCTGCGCCATTTTATCACTGCCTCCCCCTTTGCCGTGGAAAGTCCCAAGATTCGCTTTGAAGAAGGCGCCGCAAGACAGTTTCTGGCTTCCTCCATAAGCGACAACCACTTTATTCTCCCCAGGTACTCCAAGAATCACCGGAAATTCACTGGCTGCTGCCAGCTTGGAGGCTATATTTTGCGCATCTTTAAAAGACTTACCATACACAATTTCGGCGATGAATTCCCCATTCTGCCTAGCTAACAATTGTTGAACAAAATACTGATCATTTTGTTCCTTTAGTGCTGTAAGCTCCGTTTGCAGCCGCTTATGCTCCTCCTCCTCCTTCTCAATTCTCTCGATAATTTCATCTTTTCCTACCTTATATTTAGAGGTAAGTATCCTTAGTATCTCTTGGCTGCGGCTGAATTCATCCAAGGCCCTGGAACCGGATTTGAAGTATAATCTAGTGTTCCCCTTCTGCTTCTCCACCTTCAGCAGCTTGATAATTCCAATCTCTCCTGTCGATGAGACATGCGTACCCCCGCAAGCATTGTACTCCACATCCTTCATCTCAACGATCCGGATGTTCTCCGTTACCTTCGGCGCCTTGACTAACGGCAGCTTCGCCGCCTCTTCAGCAGTCACGAAATAGCTGACGATTGCATGGTTCAGATAAATATGCCGATTGGCCTCATCCTCCAGAACACCGATATCCTCCTGAGAACATCCCTCTAGCCGCACGTCAATCGTGCAATAATCGTCACCCAAATGAAAGCTTAGCGTTTCTGCTCCGAACTGTTCTAGGCATACGGCAGAGAGCAGATGCTGCCCGCTATGATGCTGCATATGGTCAAACCTCCGTTGCCAGTCGAGCCTGCAATCTGCTTCCAGCCGCTCGGGTCGCTGCTTAAGCTTATGCAAAATTTCTTCCCCTTCAATGAATACATCCAGAACGGGAATCTTGTTGATCCAGCCCAAATCACATGGCTGTCCACCTCCATGCGGATAAAATGCCGTCTCTTCCAAGGTGACATAACACCCGTCTTCTTTCTCGTAAACATTCGTGATCCGGGTCTTCCAATCTCTAATATACACAGAATCATAATACAGCTTCTTTGTCATCCGAACTCTCCTCATATTAGTTGTATCTGCATTTTATTTGATTCTTGTGGCCGATACAAGCTGCTGGCTTGCGGCTATTACTAGAGAATGTAAGCCACTTCTTCATAGCAGCCTTCCAGCAGCAAAAAACCACGCTATGCATCAGCGTGGTTTTAGCTCTACTTAACGGACTTCTCCGTTGGTTTGAATCAATTTTTGATACCAGTAAAAACTTTGCTTCCGGATTCTGCGCAGCCCTTTGAGATCAAACTCTTCACGGTCCACATAGATAAATCCGTAGCGTTTGCTTGACCCCTGATGTGTACTTACAAGATCAATGGCCGACCAAGGACAGAAGCCAAACACATCTACACCATCTGTAATAGCCAGTTGAATTTGCTCAATATGCTTTCTGAAAAAATCAATCCGATAAGGATCCCGGACAACATCGTTATCCTCCAGCTTATCAAAAGCGCCCAGTCCATTCTCAGTAACAATGAGCGGCAGCCGGTAACGGGAATAAATTTGCCGAAGGGTAGTTCTAAAGCCCACGGGATCAATTTCCCAGCCAAACTCTGTTTTCTGCAAATTAGGATTTACAGAACCTCTGTAAGCCCCAGGTTCACCCACAATTTCATGCTGATCGCCTGTGTGTGAGAAGTCATTTCCATCGTTCTTACTTTCACCCACCGTCTGAGAGGTATAGTAATTAAAGGCTATAAAGTCGGGGTTCCCTTGTTTCAGAATCTCCATATCCCCATCTTCAATGACCGGTTCATATCCTTTCTCAAGCAAATAGCTCCAGGCAATATGATTGTAAGTCCCAAATACCGCCATATCGAGATACAGCCAGTTGCGGATAGCCGCATAGTTGTCAGCCGCGAGCACGTCCTCCGGACTTGAGCTTGCCGGATAAATGACCCCGATGTTCGGAGCAGGTCCGATCTTGGCGTCAGGCAGCAATTGATGACAGAGAATCATCGCTTTGGCTTGAGCCACCAGCATATGGTGGTTTTGCTGATACAGCTCCTTTTGCGGGTTCTCCAGCTCCTCATTCAGCGTTCCAATCGAGCCCGGATGGAGAATCAACATGTTTTGTTCATTGATCGTCAGCCAATATTTAACACGGTCTCCAAAGTGTTCGAATAACGTTTTGGCATATTGCTCAAATGCAGTAACCGTCTCACGGTTTGACCATCCACCCTTCACTTCCAGAGCATAAGGCAGATCAAAATGATACATGGTCACAATCGGTTCAATCCCGTATTTGAGCAGCTCATCAATGAGAGAACTGTAGAATTCAATCCCCTTCTTATTCAGCTCTCCTGCACCTTCTGGATAAATCCGGGACCAGGAAATAGAGAAGCGATAGGCTTTGAATCCTATTTCCGCCATTAGCGCCACGTCTTCTTTATACTTGTGATAATGATCGCTCGCAACTTTGAAATCCGTTACGCCTTCCACGTGATTCGCCAAATCAATGACAGAGGGTCCTTTTCCGTCCTCGTTCCACGCTCCTTCAAACTGGTAAGCTGAGGTGGAGCCTCCCCATAAGAAATTTTCTGGAAATGGTTTTAAATGTTGATGCAGCATGCTTGATTCCTCCTGTTTGTTCAGATGTAAATTGTTAAATCAGAGTGAGCAGAACATCTCCCAGCTGAGCGGACTTCTTATCGGTTTCAAAAATCTCAACCTCTTGCGGGGTTAGGGTGACAATCACAGGTGTTATCGTCTGGTATCCCGCTGCCTGGATCTGCTCTATATCAAACTCGATTAATAAATCCCCTTGCTTCACCACGTCGCCCTCTTTAATTACAGGATTGAAGTGTTCTCCCTTCAAGGCTACCGTATTCACGCCGACATGGATCAAGATTTCTGTTCCTGCAGCCGATGTCAGCCCGATGGCATGACCTGTTGGGAACAATGAAGAAACTACACCGGCAATCGGTGCAACGACCACGCCCTCCCCAGGCATAATCGCCAGGCCTTTTCCCATAGCCCCGGTAGAGAAGGCCTCATCCGGAACTGCACTAAGCGGAAGCACTCTGCCCGTTAGGGGACTATAAATTTGCTCTTTCTTGATCTCCATAGCAGATCCACCAGCTACGGCTGGTTGTACCGTTTGCGGCTCAGCTTCTGTAACCTCCGCTGATTCTACGACCTTTCCCTTCCCTTTGCTTTCATAACCAAAGATCCAGGTAAGGATGAACCCGACCCCAAGGGAGAGGATCATAGAGATTACAAAAATTCCTGTCGGCTTCTCAACCGGAATCGAGAAGATGTTATGGAACACGTAAGCTGTATATTTCACACCAAAGTGGCCGTTAATCGCTCCGCCAATAGCACCGGCAATAATTACGATCGGGATAACTCTCTTGTAACGAAGAATCAGTCCGTACACAATCGGCTCGGTTACGCCCGCCAGGAGGCCGGTAATCCCTGAAGATCCAGCTATAGATCTTAAAGACTTGTCCTTCTTAGCTTTGAAGAAGATGCCGAGCGCCACACCAATTTGAGCAAAAACAGCAGCTGCGGCCATGGCTTCAATCGGATCACCGCCGTTATTTATATTTTGCAGCGTAATCGGTGTAAAGCCCCAGTGAAGTCCCAGCACAACCATGAAGGTCATGCCGCCACCAAGCACAATACCTGAGAGGATTCCACTAAAATCAATCAGCCAAGTCACTCCCGAGGCGATCCAATCCCCGACTGTTGTTCCGAAGGGGCCAAATGCCATGGCAGATAACGGAACCATAATCATCAGGGAGATCATAGGCACTAGGAAAATTTGCAGGTCCTTCAATATGATCTTCTTCAGGAGTTTATCGAGCAGGGCATAGATACTGATCGCTATAAAGATCGGGAATACACTGGACGAATAATTCATGAGAACAACTGGAATTCCGAGAAACGAGCTTTCCGTTCCTTTATCCAGCAGGCCTGTGAAATTAGGCTCCATCAAGGCGGCTCCAATTGCCCCTGCCACGTATGGATTGGTTTTGAGCTTCAAGCCCAGCGTAATTCCAAGGAATATGGGCAAGAAATAGAATACGGCATTGCCGGCAGCGGATAGAATCATGTAAGTGTCGCTTGTGTCAGACAACCAGCCGACTAAAGTCAATACCGTGAGAAGTGCCTTCAGCATGCCCGATCCGGCCATAGCCGGGATCAGCGGGGAGAAGCTTCCCGAGATTACTTCAAACACTTTCGAAACGGCTGAGACCTTTTGGCCGTTTTCCCCGCTTTCAGATGCAGTTTTATTCAAGAAGGTTGTGTTTTTTACAATTTCCGAATATACGTTAGCGACATGGCTGCCTACAACTACCTGGAACTGACCTCCGCTTTCCACAACAGTTATGACGCCTTCGTGTTTCTCCAATGTTTCTCTTTCCGCTTTTTTGGAATCCTTCAGACTAAATCGAAGTCTTGTCGCGCAATGGACAAGATCATTTATATTCTCTTCTCCACCAACTAGACGAACAATGTCGCCAGCCAACTTCTTGTTGTCCATATAAATTCTCCTTTGACCGCATTTTGGGCATAAAAAAATACCTAAACGAAAGGCCCGCGAGTAATCACGAAAGTGATCATATGCCAGTCGTTTAGGTATCGCCTGCTTTACCAGTAACAATCCTTAAGTTTAGGTTGTACAAACACTATAAATCAAACCGTAAACGTTTGCAATACATTTTTTTCATTTTTATACACCAGACCGAGATGTTACTCGCTCTATATGTATCGTTAGATATACTTTTTCATCAATAGACATAGCGCTTTCATAGTTGGTTTCCAAATAACGGTTAATCAAATTCATGCACTCAAAGGCTTTAGCATACTTGACTTTGATTTGATCATAGAGAAAGTTGTCACCTGCGGCAGAACGTTCCTGTTCGCCACTCAACATTCTTTGCACGAAATATTGGATATGGGTAATAAAGCGGGAATAATTAAACGAATTCTCATCCAGTTCCAAATTATAAAATTCTGTAACAATGCCGAATATCTCACCAATGATCTCCGTGATCTGAACCGTCCTCTGCATGCCTTGACCGTCCTGTCTGGCATTCACAAAGTGCATCGCAATAAAGCTTGCCTCATCCTCATCCATTTCTAGTTCAAAATGCTTCTTGATTAATTGAAGCGCATTCATTCCGATCAAAAACTCTTTGGGATAGAACTTCTTAATCTGCCAAAATAACGCATTTTTCAGGTTTATTGAATTTTTATAGCGGGATATTGCAAAATGTATATGGTCGATCAGGGTAATATAAATATTGTCATTGAATATGCTGCCCATTTCAGATTTTGCATAGCTTACAATATCATCGGCTAGTGAGAAGTATTCGGCGGATGTTTCGCCAATCAGATCTATTAATTTTTGCGGAACTTTATCAGGCTTAAGCATAAATGTTTTTTCGATCTTTTCCTCATCTACCGTTTGCCCCGGCTTCTTCTTAAAGCCCAGACCGTTACCGATCACCACAAACTCATGGCCGACCTGGTCTTCAGCACGAATTACATTGTTATTAAAAATTTGCCGGATAATCATGTTGCAACCGCTCTCCTCTTCAGCTAGAATCCATAAAGCACATAGCTGCTAATTCGCTTTGCTCAAATTTTATAAACTAAGATAGCACATTCCTTGCAGCCGGCACAATAGATAAAATTTTATGCATGTCCTTTTTTGGATGCGTATAAAAAGAAAAAAACGCCTGCCGTAGATGTCTGGCGCGCGCTATTGTAATCTATGTTATGTCCGGTTTGTACGCAGCACAAACCGCTGATGCAGATAGTTTAATTCCCCTACTATGTAGATTGAACTAAAGTTTTACATTGAATTTTCTGTTATCACGGCCTAATACGATCCTATAACGTTCATTTCTTTATTTCATTCTATATAGTTCGTCCTGAAGTAAAGCAAATTTTTTTGTATAATGGACGCGGAGCAATTCCCTTCGCATCTCCCTCACAAAAGGTTGTAACAGAGATTTCCATATCCTGAGGAAACAGAGATAGCATCCTGGCGATCATAGCTGCAGCAATTCCACATCTTCTATGGTCGGGATGGACCGCCATTCAAGAAAGACATCTGGAATGATAACCAAGTAAATAGCCCTCCTTCATTTTGCTTAAGTCCCTCCAACCACGATATGTGATTAACTCGCCCATAAATAGGAACATTTGTTCGCATAATTGTACAGGATTATGTTATACTTAAAGAGCAATAAAGGCTTGCAAGGGTGGTCGGCTTATCTCCCGAAGGGAGGTGATGCCATGGAGGTTTATCAAGCGCTTTCATTAATGTTCACATTCGGGATGTTCATTATCGCGCTGCTGAATTTCCTCAACAAGAAATAGACCGCCCTCGCTATAGGTAGCGGTCTATTTCTGACTGTAATACCTCGTGCCGCCGCCCTTAAAAGCGGCTATTGCAAGTGGAGTCGTGTTGCCGCACGGCTCCTTGTTCATTGTAGGTCTTTTCTCCCCCTACTATACCACGATTAACCTAAAATAAAAAGGCATTCCTGCACGATCCCGCTCTAGCCAACTCTCTTGCCTATGATCTTATTTGGACACAACATATAAATATCACTAGAGAGAATAAAAAAAGAATAACGGCACTTCTGCCGTTATCCTTAAGTGATGGATTGTCAGGGACTCGAACCCTGGACCGCCTGATTAAGAGTCAGATGCTCTACCAACTGAGCTAACAATCCAAATATGAGATTATGGTGGAGCCTAGGGGGATCGAACCCCTGACCTCATCGCTGCCAGCGATGCGCTCTCCCAGCTGAGCTAAGGCCCCGAAGCCGACTTCTTTATTGTATAGAATAATAGAAGCTATGTCAATAGCTTAAGCACAAAAAAATATAAAAAAGATTATTAATGATTTCCCCAAATTTCCTCAGCGATGCTTCTTGTGCTGTTGGCTGGCAGATCGAGAGAGCTTTCAACCTTTTGCAATATAGCCCTCCAAGAGCTGTTTACGGCCGTTGACATCAATTTATTAGCATAATGAATACGCACAAATTGCAGCACGATCACAAGCAAGAACAAAGCAGTCAAGCCTATGATGACAGGCAGAAAATGCTCGAATAAATAATCCATCAGCTTATCTGCAATCTTCCACTCTGGCATTGTATACTCTATACCAAAGATGATCGCTGCTGCCCCTAAAATGCTAACCGCTAAGACTAACATCCATGCATTTAACCTACGATACCTGGCAAGCGTCCTTTGAAAGTAATTCACACCAGCGTAGTTCTCCAGCAAAATAAACTGGGCATAGAAGTCGTCCTCAAGCTTCTGTACAGGCAGCTGATACTCTTCAATTAACGTGTGTGCGCTGTTTAGTTGTGTCTGGATGAATAGATTATTTTGCATAGAACGACTTAATAAGGAAAAAAAGTTCATCATTTTTCCTCTCCTCATTAAAAAATAGCAGCTTTCCTGACTCAACGGTAAAGCAGGAAAGCTGTGGGTAAGCATAACAAATCAAGCCATCTGATTAGCTAGGCCTACAACAACCCATGATACGATTAAGATCACATTCCCGAAGAGCAGCCACCTTTTGGGCTTCACAAAGCCTTTCCACTCTCCGTCACGCAGACCCCATCCATTGCTAATAATAAGAGCCAGGCCATTAAAGGCCAGCCAGCCCACTACTGAGCCTAGAGAGCCTAACATTACCGTTGCCTTAGCATAAAGTCCAAGTGCAAGGAACCAGATAACCGCTGTAATTAGCGCCTTGCTGTAAGCCCTGCTTGCTCCTTTTGCTGCATAATCATGGTATGTTTTGTTTCTAAATAATAAATATACGGCGTAGGCAAAATTCGCAATAAATCCTCCGGACAGGGTGATCACCCAAGGAATCAGGCTGGCGGATATTTCCGAAACGCCATTAGCCGAAGCGATGTCCAAAGTTTGGTTTGCATAAACAAAACCGATGTTCATTGCAGCCGATCCTAGCCCAGCGAGCGAAGCGAGCAGCAGACCTTTAGGAAGCTTAGAAGCTGTACTTCGTGTTGTGGATGAATCCGAAGATTGCGGCTTCTCTTTATTCAGTCCGGCTTTAGTAATGACGCCGACTCCAACCAGCATGATTACCGTTCCTATAAGAAGTACAGCAAAGGAACGCGCTGGCGGTACGTTGCCAAAGATAAACAGCGGAATGAGTGAACCGAGGGACGCAGAGATGCCCATATTAACACCATAAGTAAGTGAAACCCCAATTGTATCAATAGCCTTACCGAAGAGAACCGAGCTGACTCCCCATAAGAGGCCGCAAAAAGAAGCCAGACCCAGCACCTTCAGTGGTGTCTGATGAATATAAGTCATAAATTGCGGCACTTCAATCCATGTCCACAGCAGCGGAATCAACAAGATCCCCACGATTGAAAATACGGCCCAAAATGCCTCCCAAGAGAAAGGCTGGTATTTCTTCATCCCAAGACCAAAGCTGCCTTGACACATGCAAGCAAGCACCAACACCAAAAAGCCATAAAGCACCCTTCAACTCTTCCCTTCTAGAGGCCCCATATTTTTCAATTCAATCAATCTGTTCTTCATTATATCTAATTCACAGTTTGAATTGAAATACAAATCTCTCAGAAAAGAAAAAAGGTCCTGCTGGTGGATTTCGACCCACAGGGCAGTGACCTGGTGCTTTGGAATTGAACAGCCCTACAAATCGAACGGCAGCATGTTCAATTTCATGAATGCCATCAAGGCAGATGACTCTCTCGCCTGCGAATGCAAGTAATATCGGTGACCAACTTCTTTCTCGACGCATCTGCAGTATACTGACGGTTAAGGACGTTATCGAATATAACTGAAGGATTACGACCAGCAAAGGATTACATCGCTAATTGCATCTCTAACCTACTTCATAATTTCAGAATGAGGTGTCGAATATCGAATATGTTCTCTTTACTTCTACATCCTTGACTCAAATAATTATGAGGTCTATTCATATATGTCTGTTTTGGAAATGAAAGCTTTATATGACGAGTTGTTTAAAATAAGCTCCTCATGGCAACCGACTGCGGCTAAGTTCCCACCTTTTAAATACAGTACTTTGTCTGCGTTCGTAATGGGGGTCATCCGATGGCTAACCATTAAAATACTGTTCTGATGCTCATGAGCTTTTTTCTTTAATGTGCTTATAATTAAAGCTTCTGATTCACTGTCCAAAGCTGATGTTGCTTCATCCAGTAAAATGAAAGGCGCATTTTTGACAAATGCTCTTGCTAAGGCAAGTTTTTGTTTTTGTCCTCCGGATAAATTAGCTCCGTTTTCCTCAATAACCGTTTTAAGCCCATCCGGCAAAGAACAGATAAATTCATAAAAATCAGCCTCTTTAGCTGCTTGTAAAATTTCCGAAAGGGAGGCTTGCTCATTTCCCATTCTGATGTTCTCCTCAATAGTCCCAGAACATATAAATGGGGTCTGGGGAACATAAGCTATTAACTCTCTCAACCGCAGTAAAGAGATTTGTTTCTCTCCAATATTGATTTGAATTTTTCCATGATTCAATTCCCTGAAGCAGAGAATAACATCCAATATCGTGCTTTTCCCGCTTCCGCTTTCACCTACCAGACAAGCGAATTCTCCTTTACGAAGGGTAAATGACAATTCATCGAAACAGAGCGAATCCAACTCATTACTGGAGTCATATCCAAAAGACCCTCTTTCAATAACAAGAAGCGGATTCTCCTGGAATTGAGAAACTTCATTTAACTTTAACCTCATATCTTCTTGTTTATATTGAAAAATCTCCAAAAACCTTTTGGCTCCTGACAAAGAATCCTGAAGTTGGTTTATGCCTCTTCCAATACCAGAAAACCCAGAAGACACGCCATGCTCCAACTGGTTAACAGCAATTAGTGTGGGTAATTGAGCCATCTTCAGAAAAACCAGCAATACACCTATCATATATATAATGAATGTACTTAATGAAGCCAGTAAAAAGTTACATCCTTCAAGGAGTGCTTTTCTACGAACTAAATGAGTTGAGTCCACATTGTACACCATATTCTCACTAGCCAAATTGTCTCTAAATAGGTCTCTTAATTGGAACAGTTTTACTGTTTCCATGCCATAAATCCCTTCCACAACGGTTTGCGTCATCACCGCTTTGCTTTGTTGAACTTTTTGACTCAGAACTTGGATTTTATTCCCCCATTTGGAATTAAAAAAAGTCGACGCCGTACCCAAAGCTACAATAGCGATTGCATATCTCCAGTCAAGGATAAATAAGCTAACAACAGAACCAGCTCCATAGAAAATAATAGATACAATTGTTCCAATATGGGTTAAATAAATTTCTTCCATCTGTTGCAAATCATGCAACATCCGGGATACAAGTTCTCCTTTATTCAGCTTGTCAAAGCACGGTATTGGAAGTTTCAGTATATGTTCATATGCATCATTTCTACTGTCTTCTATCGTTTTCTTAACATAATAAATTTCGGAATATCGGAACAAAGGATAAAAAATGCAGGTGACCACTAAACTTATCAGGAATAATAGAGTCGCGCGAAGCAATACCTCCCCATCCTGACCGATCACAGCACTGAACAAATTCATATAGACAAAAGCTAAAATCACATTTAAGCCTACACCCAATGCGTTTTCAAAAAGCAAATAAAACAAATATGGCACAAAATTACGCTTCATTCTTCGTTTCATTTCCAGTAATACTTGTAGATTAGATGAAAGTTGCATTACGCTTCACCTCCTCTTTTTTTTCATGAGTCAGACTATGTAAATCCTTCTGCTGTAACTCTTTATAACTTTCCAAGGGGTGAAGGTTCCCATGCTCTAGATACAAAATCATATCAGCAGCTAGGAGCGTAGAAACTTGGTGAGATATAAGAATAATTATTTTTTCACGCTTAAGACTTTCAAGAGCCTCTATGATTTTCTGCTCAGTCACTGTATCCAGTGCCGAAGTAGGTTCATCTAGAATAAGAATCTTTGCCTTTTTCAAAAATGCACGAGCGATCGCAACACGCTGCCTCTGCCCTCCCGAAAGAGTTTGATTACTAACCATTGTTTCATACTGGTTGGGCAGTTTAACTGCGAATTGATCTACTTGTGCTATTTTGGCTGCATGCAACACTTCTTCCCTAGATGCATCCAACTGTCCATAGCGGATATTTTCGTAGAGAGATGTTGTAAATATAAAACTTTCCTGAGAAACATAAGAGATGTTTTGCATCAACATATTCTGAGGAATACTACGGTTATCCTGTCCAAATATTTCAATCGTTCCTTCCGGAAATTGATAAAAGCCACAAATCAGTTTTACAAGTGTGGTTTTACCACTTCCACTTTTACCTGTAAGAGCTATGAGCTGAGGCCTATCAATTGATAATGACACATCCTTCAAAATGGTTTGACCTTCTAAATTGAAGGAAAGCCCTTTTATTTCCATAGAAATCAATGAATCTTGTTGAGCAGTTTCATCTGTTACGGCGATAAACTGTTGACCCGCTGGTGGAATAAGCTCAAAAACACGTGCCAGAATCCCTTCACATTTCTTTAAATGCGCAACTATATCTGGCATCGTGGAAATGGGTCTAACTATCAAATTCATTAGACTGACCATAGCGAGAAGTTCCCCTATATCAAGCTGGTGTTGAAGAGTTAAATATCCTCCGTACAAAACACAGGCCGCATATGGAAAAGCATTTAAAAATATATTGACTGGAATTAGTAGTGAAAGTCTTTTCTCCAACTTTAATTCTTCCACTTTTACGCAACGGGTTTCCTCAGCAAATGACCTCACTAACAAGGGATTCAAGAGATATGATTTTATCGTTTTTATTCCATTGTAGCTTTCGATAAGACTTGATGTAAGAACTGCATTTTTGTCAGCCAAACTTTGCGAAATTTCCGAAATGGACCTCATCGTAATCCGAGTGAGCCATACGGATAAAGGAAGAATGGTAAGAGAAACCAAAAGCAATTTCCAGTTCATGATACCTATAAATATGACCGCACCAAGAAAACGGAAGCCTTGATATGTAAATTCATGAAAATCAGTCTGTAAAAACCGCTCTACAGTATGAATGTTCTGGGTCAGGGTAGTAACGACATCTCCAGCACGTTTGTCTTTTGCTTTGTCCAGCCCTTTACCTAACACAGTTTCATAAACGTCTGATCTCATAGTCTGACAGATTTTCAGTCCAAACTTATTCTTGCATTGCTGATTTTTGTATCGTGATATAAAACCCATGCAGCTGATTAACAAATAAAAGATGGAATAAAATAGAATTCGGGAAAAGGTACTACCTTTGTCCCCAGCAGCAGCATCGCCACTAACCGTATGAATAAGCTTTATTAGAATATAGGGAACTGTCAGTTCAAGGATTCCTATGCAAATATTCAAACATAATATTAACGAATAAAGTCTTTTATATGGCTTGCAATAAATGAACAATTGCTTCAGATTCGAATTCACTACACATCACCACCGGAAATAACTGTAATATATTTCTTTATATTACTTCTAGTATCTCTTGCATTCAATGTAATTTGTTTAAATCTGTAAAATTGGATAATGTGTATAATTAGATAGAATTTACATAACTTGTTTAAAATCAAGAAAAGTTATAACAGTGCCGTTAATCAGTAACACTTAAGTAGAAGGGGGTACCGCTCCTATCATTCAGCCAGATACAGCCGTCAGCAAAACTCGAGGACCACTTAAAAACAATATGATCCGCAGCGGAAACAGACATAGTTCCCATCGAAAAGAAACCGGACGCGAATCCTAAACGCCCGGTTTCTTCCCAGCCTGTACTATTCCATTATGTACATCTCAGAGAAGACGACTTCACCGTGTTCGACAACGAGTCCTAAGCCGAGTATAGCGTCCGGGCGCTATGCTCGTGTCCTTATCAGTCAACCTGACTTGTATTGCTCACATAATCAACTAATAAGTAATACATGTGGCCTCTTTATGACTCACCTTGCAAATTTCCAAGTATAAAAAAAGCTCTTGGATTTCTATGTAAGAAAATCCAAGAGCTCATTTGTTTTAATCGATGCGGTCGAGAGGACTCGAACCTCCACGGGGGTTAGCCCACACGGACCTGAACCGTGCGCGTCTGCCAATTCCGCCACGACCGCAAGTAAGTTATCTTCTTCAATCTTCTGAAAAAGACTTATTTACCGTAATTAAGATTATATCCCGATTCGATAAATAAAGCAAGCATTTTTTATAAAAAAATATAAAAAGACTGCCTGAGCCAACTGACCTTGACTCTAAGCAGTCCTCGTGCAAAAGGCTCCTTTCATTTCAAGCCTCTCTATAGCTACAGTGCTGGGTTCAAATTCCTCTTAAGAACGCTCGCGGTCTTTACTGCGAAGACCAGCAAGGCCAATCAATCCAAGCAGACCCAGCCAGCCCCAATCAAAATCATTGTCGTCATTAACTGCATTGGTGGTATAGTTGCCTGTTCGATTGTCTCCGCGTTGATCTGCAACCTTACTGCTCTCCGCAGATACTGGCATAAGCAGGAGTGCGGAAACGAGGCCTGCAGACAATAAACTTGCCACGTATTTTTTCATGATGACTTCCTCCCTTCCTCTCTATTTCTGTAGCTAGGTATACTTTCCCCAGGCCTGCCATCATTTATGCAGACAATTAAAAAAGACGCTCATTCCATGAGCGTCTGCTGATATTATTAATATGTAGTTAAAGGTATTACTCGTGGCTGATTGGGGTTCCGGAGGCCCCACCCAACGGAACCCTTCAGCCTATATCAATAAGAGGGATATCTACAATATAACGGCCGCACCTTAAAGCTACCTTATTTGAACCTGAAAATTAGCTTAAAGTTGCAAAAAAACGCCCTATAATTTGTTGTCAACCCTTAATGCCGCTGGAGACTGTTGACTAATCCAGAGAATCCGTATCCTTGGATAGGAGCCCTTTCAGTTCCTTCATAAACATATTGATATCTTTGAATTGACGATATACCGATGCAAACCTGACGTAGGCTACTTCATCTACAGGGTACAGCTGCTCCATGACAAGCTCGCCGATTTGACGGCTCTCCACCTCAGCTATGGCCGTATGGCGAAGCGAACGCTCTACAGCGGAGACGATTGTCTCCAGCTGTTCTACAGATACTGGCCGCTTCTCACAAGCTCGAATTAATCCCCTGAGCATTTTTTCCCGGCTGAACTCTTCACGGCTTCCGTCCTTTTTTACAACAATGAGTGGGGTTTCCTCTACCATCTCGAAGGTGGTGAACCGCCGGTTGCACTTCTCACATTCTCTTCTGCGGCGAATTGAACGGTTGTCATTGGCTGGTCTTGAGTCAAGCACTTTCGTCCCTAAATAATCACAGTACGGACACTTCAACAGCAGGCACTTCCTTTCTTCAAAATGGATAGCTAATGGTATGGGTAACAATACCATTTAAAAATTCTATAATTCATGATTAGATTCGAGAATACGGCACATAATACAGTTACCAACCGCAAGGAGGTGAACAGCAATGGCCCAAAACTCAAATGGTAATTCCAACAATCTGGTGGTAAGACAAGCTTCCGGAGCCCTGGAACAATTGAAGTACGAGGTTGCTCAAGAACTTGGCATTAACTTCCCTCAAGATGGATACGCAGGCGACCTGACCTCTTATGAGAACGGTTCGATCGGGGGTACCATCACAAAACGTTTGGTCACACTGGCTGAGCAAACACTGGCAGGTCAATTTAAATAAGGTTGGAATTAAAGCACTAGTTCCTACCCAGTACCAAGCCGAGGCAGAGACTTTCAGCGTCTCCCTCGGTTTTTTTGCTATATAGATTAGAATGCCTTGTATATCTGTGTGTATTGTTTGTAATAATGAGCGACTCGCTGTACGTAGTGTCTTGTCTCCCCAAAAGGAATATTCTTGGAGGTCTCAAGGCTTCCATCCCATCTTCCGTTCTTCAGCCAGCTTTTTACGTTAGCCGGACCTGCATTATAGGCCGCGATCACCGCAAACATATTCCCGTCAAACTGCTCAGAGAGATAATTGAGATACCATGTACCGATTTCAATATTCATATTGGGCTCATGGCTGATCGACTCAAAGGTTATCCCCTTAAGCTTCTTCTTATCCATCACCCATTTAGCTGTGTCAGGCATAATCTGCATCAAGCCCAAGGCGCCTTTCCTTGATTCTTTATCGGGCTTATATTTAGATTCCACCTGAATGATGGCCGCCACAACAAAAGGATCAATATGGTTCTTTCCAGCATGGTATCGAATTTCTTCTTTATAATAAATAGGATAGAACAGGGTTAACCATTGGGTATTAAGAAATACGAGCAGAGTAAACCCAAGGAAGAGCACCAGCAGAACGCGTTTCTTGCGAAGCCACTTCATGAGCAGACCCTGCTCTGCCAATAAGCTCTTACCTGTGCCTCAGTATCTTCTAATCCTCTGCTGTTGTCAATGATGATATCCGCTCTCTCCCGCTTCATTTCTATATCCATTTGGGCAGCAAGCCTCGCTTCAGCCTGCAATAAATCCAACCGATCACGCTCCATCAATCTGCGTAATTGGAGTTCTCTTGGCACATATACAACCATAACTTGCTCATACATAGACTCCTGGCCCGACTCATACAGCAAAGGAACGTCTGCAACTACCAAGCCATGCATGTCTTCCGCTTCATAAGCTTCCATACGCTTCTTAATTTCTCTCCGGATTGCCGGATGCGTAATAGCATCAAGTGCTTTACGTTCCTCCGGGTAGGTAAATACATGCTCCCCAAGCTTCTTACGGTTCAGAGAACCGTCAGGCAGCAGCATAGCTTGGCCAAACCGTTCAGCGACCGCAGCAAGCACCGAATGTCCGGGCTGCATCACTTCTCTTGCGATAAGGTCGGCATCAATCAGCTTTGCTCCAAGCCTGACAAGCATTCGGGATACAGTGCTCTTTCCTGTAGCTATTCCGCCCGTAAGCCCGATATTCATAGGGTCACCTCAATATGAATTACTTCTACTTCATTTACAGTCCTCTGACACTATTTACCGGGGCTTGCTTTGTCTGTGCTCGCGGCTACTTTCGTAATCGGCTGACAGCTTGGACAATAATGGGTACCTCTTCCTCCCACAACCATCTTCTCGATAGGTCCGCCGCACGAAACACAGGCCTCGCCCTTTCTTCCGTAAATCTGCAGCTGATGCTGGAACATCCCCATTTCACCTTGACCGTTCACATAAGATTTAATGGAAGAACCGCCTGCTTCAACAGCCTCAGATAATGTAGTTACGACACTATTGTAGAGCCTTCTAAATTCCTCTGCCGACAAAGAAGCCGCCGGGCGTTCTGGATGAATTCCGGCGCGAAACAGAGCTTCGTCTACATAGATATTGCCAAGCCCTACGATATATTCCTGGTTGAGCAGAGCAACCTTAATCTTCGTTGATCTTGACGCCAAGACACCCGTGAAATTCTCCAGAGTGAACGACTCATCCAATGGTTCAAGTCCCAGCTTAACCAAAGGCTTCGAGTTAAATTCCTCACCGGGGTAAAACAAATGCATAGTGCCAAACTGCCTTACATCCCGGTAGCGGAGCTCCGTTCCGTCCGTAAAATGAAAAATGACGTGGGTATGCTTCTCCACCGGCTCATTCTTCCCATAAAGCCCATATCTCCCTTCCATCCGAAGATGGGAGACAAGAACGAGCCCGTCCATGATAATCCTTAAAAATTTACCTCTTCTGCCAACACTCGTGATAGTATGCCCGATCAGCTCCAGTCGGAACTGCTCTATATCATCCGGTCGCTGCACAATTCTTGGCAGTGACACGGTTACATTCTCGATTTGCTTGCCCGTCACTAGTTGACTAAGCGTTCTTCTGACAGTTTCCACTTCTGGTAATTCTGGCATTGCTTGTCTTCACCTCATCTTACATTATACCGGAAAAGTGAACAGGTATGAGGATTATTTCGCCTCATACCAGTTCAGACCGCTGCTGACCTCTGCCTTAAGAGGCACGGACAACTCGATCGCCTTCTCCATAGTTTCCGGCACCAGCTTCGTCATCATCTCCAGCTCCTCTGGCGGAACTTCAAACACCAGTTCGTCATGTACCTGGAGCAGCATACGGCTGCGCAGATTGTGCTTTCTCAGCGATTCGTCCATGCGAACCATGGCTAGCTTAATAATATCTGCCGCAGTCCCTTGAATCGGCGTGTTCATCGCCGTCCGCTCGGCAAAGGAACGGATATTAAAGTTGGAGGCATTAATTTCAGGGAGATAACGTCTACGCTCAAGCAGGGTCTTCACATACCCGTCCCGCTTGGCTTCCCTCACAATCTCATCCATATAACGGCGTACACCTTGGAACACATCAAAATATTGGTCGATAAATTTGGCGGCTTCCTTCCGGGTAATGTTCAAGTTCTGCGAAAGCCCATAATCACTAATCCCGTACACAATACCGAAGTTAACGGCCTTGGCAGATCTCCGCATATTGGAATCTACCGCTTCCGGAGCTACCCCGAACACATCGCTGGCCGTCTTGGTATGAATATCCATATTGTGTAGGAAAGCTTCTTTCAGCCGCTCGTCATTTGAAATATGCGCTAGCACCCGCAGTTCAATCTGAGAGTAATCGGCAGCCAGCATATGCCAGCCTTCCTCCGAAGGCACAAAGACCTTACGGATCTTTCTCCCTTCCTCAAGACGGATAGGAATGTTCTGCAAGTTCGGATACTGACTGCTTAAGCGGCCCGTTGCTGTAATTGTCTGCCGGAAGAAAGTGTGAACCTTCCCCGTCTCAGGGCGTATTTCTTTAAGCAGCCCTTCCACATAAGTTGACTGCAACTTGGCGAGCTGGCGGTAATCCAGAATAAACTGCACAATTTCATGATAAGGAGCAAGCTTATCCAGAACATCCGCGTCCGTGGAATAACCCGTCTTCGTCTTCTTGATGACAGGCAGCTGCAGCTTGTCGAACAGGATCTCACCAAGCTGCTTGGGAGAATTCAGATTGAATTCTGTCCCTGCCAGCTCGTAGATACGGGCAACTAATTTATCGATCTGGGCCTGAAACTCCGTGCCAAGTTCCTGTAAATCATTGCGGTTGACCGAGACCCCCTGCTTCTCCATATCCGCTAGAATGCGGGATAGCGGCATCTCCAGGTCAAAGAACAATCCGCTCATTCCGTTCTTCTCCAGCTCTTCACGCTGCTTCGGCTCAAGACGGCTGGCCGCCGCTGCTTTCCGAGCCAAATGCAGGCCGAGTGTCTCCTGATCGGGAACCTTATACTTCGCGCCTTTGCCATATATGGATTCATCCGAAGGGACCGATGGCAAACCATATTTGGCAGCTAAATCGCTAAGCGCCTGTTCCCCTCCGGTGGGATCAAGCAAATAAGCAGCCAGGCTGATATCAAAGGATGCTCCGGCAAAGGCGATCCCCTGCCAGTGCAGAGCCAGGTCAGCACGGTGCAGGTCGTGCCCCTGCTTAGGAGCCGAGCTGTCGCCAAGCCACTCAGTTATTTTGCCCGCTCCCTCACTCTTAAGCAGCTCGAACGGAACATAATAATACTTCTCCTCGGCCGCAAACGCGATTCCCAGCACGTCGGCCTGATGCGGGTTATCGCCATGAGTCTCAACATGCACAGTTTGGATAGAAGGAAGCGCCTTGCCTAGCTCGTCCAGGTCTTCTTCCGTGCAGTAAATAACCTGCAGCTCCTCCTCCTGTTGAGAAGCCGCCCCTCCTTCAGAATCGCTAAGACTGGACGCTGCAAAAGACAGGCGCTCCAGCAGGGATTTGAATTCCAGCTTGCGCAGCATCGGCGCCGCCTTCTCTTCCTCCAGCCCCCCGAACACCATCTCATCCCAGCTCCGCTCTACGGGCATATCACGGTCAATGGTAGCCAGCCGTTTACTCATCCGGGCATCCTCAGCATGGTTGATGAGATTCTCCTTCATCTTCCCCTTCAGCTCATCCGTTCTTGCGAGCACTTCTTCAACACTGCCGAATTGATGCAGCAGCTTAAGCGCCGTCTTCTCGCCAATGCCGGGAACCCCTGGAATATTATCTGAGGTATCCCCCATCAGGCCCTTAAGATCAGTAATTTGCTCAGGCTTCAGTCCATACCGCTCCTCGATCTCGGGAAAGCCATAGGGCTCTACTTCTGTGACCCCTTTGCGGGTAAGTGCCACCTTCACATTGTCCGATACTAGCTGGAGCATGTCCTTATCGCCTGTAACGACCAGGACTTGCCGGCCTTCCTCGTCGGCCCGCTTGCTCACCGCGCCGATAATATCGTCGGCTTCATAACCTTCGAGCTCATAGTGGGAAATACCGAAGCTGTCCAGCAGCTCCCGCAGCAAAGGGAACTGTTCAGACAGCTCCGGCGGCGTCTTCTCACGTCCCCCTTTGTACTCTTTATAACCTTCATGCCTAAAGGTTTGTTTGCCTGCATCAAAAGCCACCAGAAGATGGCTAGGCTTCTCCTCCTGGAGCAGACGGAGCAGCATGTTGGCAAACCCGTATACGGCATTCGTATGCTGTCCGCTGGAGTTCGTCAGCGGAGGCATCGCGAAGAATGCACGATAAATAATGCTGTTTCCATCAATTAATATCAATTTATCCATTAAGGGCACCTCGTCCTTCGGCTTATCTACCTATTCTGTCTCTATGATAACACAGGGGACGCTTCCACAAAAATCGTGAAAAGGACGCCAGCAGTTTGCTGGCGCCCTTTTGCTTAAAGTATTTAAAACAGCATTTGAATTTTAAACCATAACCTTCTTCAGCTGACGAACATAGCGCGATCGAATAATTAGGAAATATATCACCTGCGCCAACAGAAAGGCTCCCGCAGCCGTGAATATTGGAGTCCATACCTCATGAAAGTCAAACTGATCCTTAATCCCGTTCATAACGATTGCCGTCTGTGCTGCCGCCACAAGAACAGGCAGAAGAAACAGGACTCCAATCTGAATGGCGGAGGAACGCTTCATTTCCCTGGTATCAAGCCCCACCTTGGATAAGGAGCGATAGACGGCCCGGTCATTGTCGAGTTCAACAAACAGCTTGAAGTACAGGAAGCTAGCAGATGAAAGGGAAAATAAGGCTGCGATGAATACCCCGACAAAGCTGAAGATCCCTGTCATATTTTTCAGATCAATATAATTGACGGCACGAGTTCTGGCATAAGCGTCACTCATACTCCCCGCATGATCCTCAAGGCGTTTGGAGATCTTGTATTCAGAGCTATCTTCTGTAACCAGACCATTATGATCCCACTGCGGTACTTTATAGTACTGCATAATATCAATCTGGGGACGTTCATTCAAAATCTTAGAAAAAACGTCATCGGCCACAACCAGATAAAGTGTGGAACCTGGCAAGTTAAAAACTCTGTTTTTTGTAATCCGAACGTTCTTCTCACCAGGTCCTAAGTCCAAATCTGCCATTTCTTCAGTCGGAGCTTCCTTATTCGGTGGAACAATCCGGATAGCTTCATCTGATTGGATGCGTTCAATTTGAGGGCCTCCCAGAATGGAAGCGGCCTTATTGTAGCTGGACACAGGGATTACGTACTCATAATCTTCACCTGAGCTCCCCCTTATAAAATGATACATGCGCTTCGACTCCCATTTTTCGTATGCCAAACCTTCCTTACGCAGCTGATCTTCAAATTTCGCAACATTGGCGTCCGCAGTCGCAGGCTCATAGGAATTAAACTCAATTTGAAAAGTCATTGATTCGAAGTCTCTGCGACTCTGCTGCTCGATCGACAGCACAAACGCAGTGCTCATGCACGCAATGGAAATCACGACCGTCACCATAAAGAGCACACGGGCATTATCTTTCAGCTTGTATGCCATCTCAGAAATCCAGAGCAGTCTTGGCCCCTGCCATAGAAACCTGCGGCTTCGCTTAAGGCATCGGATAACCATTACACTCAGCTGGGTAAAAAAGAAATAGGTGCCTAGAATCCCCGTGACAGCAGTAATGCACAACATCTTGAAAGTGAGTTCGTCCTGACTTAGAATCAAACAGGACACAACGAGCAGGACAAGACCCAGCAGAGATAAGATCCAAGAAGTCTTCGGTTCTTCCTTCGGCTTGCTAGCCCCTTTAATCATCTCCAGGATGCGGCGGCGGCGAATCATCATGACCGTCGCCATTGAAATGACGATAAACAGCAGCACAAAAGCTGCAATCGTGAGCAGAATCGCCTTGGCTGGAAAATAAAAGCCCAGCTGCTCTGTCACTACCGTCTTGCTGGCGAGCAGCAGAAACAGCTTGCTTAGCAGCAGCCCAGAGACTATGCCGGCTCCGATAGACAGCAGGCCTATCAGCAAATTTTCCAAAAAAATCAGAAGGTTCATTTGCCGATTCTCAGCCCCAAGCAAGGTCAGTATGCCGAATTCCTTGCTTCTTGCTTTCAGGAAGGAACCTGTAGAATACAGTACGAACAGGAAAGAAAATACATACAGAATCACTTCCGCGATCTGCATCCCCTGTCGCGCAATCCCCCCCGTCCCAGTCTGGCCGATGTCAGGATGGAAGAAGAACATCGCATAAGTAAAGAAGATCATGACCATAAATGCGCTGCTGAGAAAGTAGGCGAAATAGGCCCGGCTGTTGCGCCTAACATTATTAGACGCGAATTGAAGAAAGCTCATGGGCATTCCCTCCTAAAAAGGACAGCATCTCAAGAATCTTCTGGAAGAATTCCTGCCGGCTCTCCCCCTTGTAAATTTCGTTATACAAGCTCCCGTCACGAATGAACAGCACACGATCACAATAGCTTGCCGCAAGCGGGTCGTGACTGACCAGCATCATGGTGGTTCCCTGCGATTTATTCAGGGACTCCAGCATCTCCATAACATTTCGCGAGGAGGCAGAATCAAGCGCCCCTGTCGGTTCATCCGCCAGCAGCAGAGCAGGGGAATGAATCATTGCCCGGGCAATGGCGGCGCGCTGCTTCTGACCGCCGGATACTTCATAAGTTCGTTTATTTAGAATTTGTGTGATATCCAACCTCTCCGCAATGGTCTTTAAACGGAGCTGCATTTCTTTATAAGGGATCTTGTCCAAAGTAAGCGGCAGGATGATGTTCTCAGCCAGTGTAAGTGTATCCAGCAGGTTGAAATCCTGAAAGACAAACCCAAGCTTTCTCCGCCGAAATCTAGCAAGCTCTCTTCGTTTCAAGGTGTAAGGGTTCTCTCCGCCAATCCACACATTTCCTGAACTGGGGGCATCAATCGTAGATACCATATTGAGCAAAGTTGTTTTTCCGCTGCCAGAGGGGCCCATAATCCCGACAAACTCGCCTTCTCCGATTGTAAATTCAATGTTCTTCAAGGCATGTGTCTGTACTTTCCCTGGATACACTTTATGCAGCGCGTCTACACGTAAAATATCCATTTCCTAAATGTTCAACTCCTATCCTCACAGAAGCCTTGTTTTTGACCCCTGTGCCTGTGTTCATTTTTATATCTTAACTTTAAGGCATAAATTACGGTACTCGCTATGTGAACTCCTTACGATTACCTTAAACCTTTGTAAGGTTGCGTTTGGGGCAAGCTCTTCTACAAAAAAAGAACCCTTGTTCAAGGGTTCATCGCATTTGTAATAGCTTGTTCAACCACAAAATAAAGGCAGACCGATGTTCCTTTTCCCTGCTTGGAAGAAAGCTCCACCCGGTGACCTAAGCGGTCACAAACCTGCTTAACCAAATATAACCCCATTCCTGTAGATTCACGGTAATCCCGTCCCTGCCTTCCTGTAAAATGGGGATCAAACACGCGCCGCTGATCCTCCAGTGCAATGCCAATGCCTTCATCCTTAATTTCAAGTCCATTCCCCTTGGCCCAGGAGAAGGATCGGAAGGTTACCGTTCTTCCCTTGCCTCTGCTGTAATTTACAGCGTTCTCGGCAATCTGGCCAATGACAAACTGAAGCCACTTCTCATCCGACCGAACCTTAAGCTCAGGGTCCAGCTGAAGTACAGGAAATACCTCTGAACGAATAAAATGGCGCCGATTCACAGCTAAGACACTCTCCACTACCTGGCTAAGAAGGATCGTCTCCACATGGAAATCATGTTGGAACCGGTCCAGTCTTGACGTATAAAGAGCCATTTCAAGCCCTTTATGAAGCCGGTCCAGCTCCTCCTGCATATGGTCGCCTTCCGGCTCGTCCATATCCTGTACCGTTAGCTGCAGCACGGAAAGCGGGGTCTTCATCTGGTGTACCCAGCGCATCATGAAGTCCGCCTGGTGCTCCATCTTAGACCTGGCTTCATGAAGTTCACTCTGATAATTGCGGAATTGAGTCTCAAGCAGCCCAGCCAGAGCTTCTCCCAGCGGAGAATCCCCTGAAGCCCGAAAGGACTCGTCCATTACAGCAATCGGTTCTTCAAGACGATTATAGAAATCCTTGTTCCATGCGTATCTCCAGATCAGATAAGCCAGAAGAACTGCAGCCTCCAGAAGAACGGCATAAACAGCCGTTCCCCAGCCTGTATCATCGGCTGACCAATACAATACTGGAATTAACAAAGCCTGAAATAGAGCGAATATTAGCAGCGAAAGGTGGTCGCGAAGGAACAGCTTCATGAGGCGGATCCCCCATCAAGCTTCAGCAGGTAGCCTGCCCCCCGGATGGTCTCAACGGCCTCCTCAAGCCCCAACTCCTTGAACTTGCGCCGAATTCTCGTCACATATACGTTCAGCGTATTGTCATCTACGAAGTGCTTGTCTTCCCATAACATCTCAAGCAGTTTGTTCCGGTTCACAACACGCCCCGCCTTGGACATGAGCATCTCAACCAGCTTGCTTTCCTTCTGGGTAAGCTCTACCGTCTCTTCCCCATAGGTAAGTTCAAAGCGCTCCGGATAAAGAATAAGCTTACCTGCCGTGACTGTTCGCTCCTCTCCCTTAGGCGCATATTCTCCGTACGCTCTACGAAGATGACTGCGAATCTTAGCCACTACCACTTCATAATGAAACGGCTTAGTAATATAATCATCAGCACCATATTCTAGGGCCATCACTTGGTCCATCTTACTGTCTCGTGCAGAAATAAATAAAATCGGGCAAGCCGATATCAAGCGAATTTGACGGCACCAGTAAAAACCGTCGAATTTAGGCAAATTGACATCCAGAAGCACCAGTGCAGGCTGTTCGGAACTAAAGACACCTGTAACTTCATCAAAATCTTCAACGGCGATCACCGAAAAGCCGTACTTCTCCAAATGCTCCTGCAGCATCCGAGTAATCTTGCGATCATCTTCCACAATCATAATTTTAAACATTCCCAAAGATCTTCCTTCCTTTAGCATGAGCACCCTGAACTTACTATGATTAAGCCGAATTCTATGAACTGACGAAAATCTACCTTTAGCATAGCAGGCAGAGCAGATTATGGTAAAGCCAGCCTTAATAAAAAAATAAAACCGCTCCCTTCGGTATAACCGAAAGAGCGGTTTATATTTAAAATCCTAAATTATGCGTTAAGATCCGGCCGTTTACCGGTAACCAAATAAACTGCACTTTCCCCTATATTCGTAGCGTGGTCGGCAATACGTTCTATATAGCGTCCCACCATCGTCAGCAGCATCGTCTGATGTACTGTCTCAGGATTGCTAATTAGAAAAGCATATAGATCCCGGATCATTTGACTGTACAAATGATCGACTTCATCATCATCCTGGGCCATCTTATACGCAAGGTCTGTATTTTCGTCAAGGTACGCATTCAGGGATTCTTCAATCATCAGATCCACCATTTCGGTCATTCTCGGAATATCAACCTGTGGTTTTACCAGCTGCTGTCCCTCCAGCCGAAGCGTGACCTTCGCCACATCAATCGCTAGATCGCCCATTCTCTCCAGATCACTAGAGATTTTGAACGCTACAATAATTTTACGCAAATCCTTCGCCACCGGCTGTTGGGTTACAATTAGTCTTGAACCGATATCCATAACCTGCTCTTCCAGCTGGTTGAGCCGTGCATCTTCCTTAACAATTTGCTCTGCACTTGCTGTATCCAGATTGTGCAGCGCCTGAACGGCACCCTTTAACGCCTTCCGAACATGCTCGCCCATTTCGCGCAGCAGGTTGCGCAGCACTTCAAGGTTTAAATCAAATTCTTTTCTTTGAATCATATTAATGAGGAGCCCCCTTCTAGTTTTAGCCGAATCGGCCCGAGATGTAATCTTCGGTGCGTGAATCTTGAGGAGTGGAGAACAGCTGCTGCGTATCATTCGACTCAATGACTTCTCCATTTAAGAAAAAGACGGTCCTTCCCGAAATTCTTGCGGCCTGGTGCATATTATGCGTAACCATCACCAGTGTATAACGGTCTTTAAGCTCCTGTACCAGCTCTTCAATCTTCAAGGTGGAGATCGGATCCAGAGCCGAGGTAGCTTCGTCCATTAGCAGGATGTCCGGTTGAACAGCCAAAGCCCTTGCAATACATAAACGCTGCTGCTGTCCCCCAGATAGGCTTAGCGCTGAACGCTTCAAGAAGTCCTTAACTTCGTCCCAGAGAGCGGCTTGACGCAAGCTTTGCTCGACGATCTCATCCAGCTTCGCACGGTTTCTAATTCCATGAAGACGCGGCCCATACGCGATATTATCATAAATGCTCTTCGGAAAAGGATTAGGCTGCTGAAACACCATCCCGACGCGCTTGCGCAACGATTCAACCTGCACGTCATCTCCGTAAATGTCAGTTCCGCCAATCTCTACTGTTCCTTCAATTCTAGTTCCCGCTATCATATCGTTCATACGGTTCAGCGTGCGAAGGAGTGTGGATTTGCCGCAGCCGGAAGGTCCGATAAATGCAGTGATCGCTTTCTCTGGAATATCTAATGCCACTTCCTTAAGTGCGTGAAATTGACCATAATACAGGTTGAGTTTATTAATGTGAATAATCGGTTCCATGTCACTTCTCCTTCATTGTCCCCGCTAACTGTTATTCAACAGATTATAGTTTGTAAATTGTTATTTATATCAGACTGATTTTACATTTTTAATGTAAACGGCAGTGGCTTTAATTGTTAACTCTGTGTAAAATATCGACCTATAGGGGCCTGGCTATTGGTAATTTGTCACCTAGTCCTTATTCAAAAGCTCCAACTCGCTAAGAACCTGCCGGGCCTTACTTTCCGCTTCACCTGAAGAAGCAGACATTTCTCGTCCTTTGTGCTGGGCCTCTTTCACCGTATCCACCAATGTCTGAAAAGTCTGATCTGCTTCCTTAACACGCTGCTGACTCCGTCGCATTTCGGCCGTGGATTTGGCGGACAGTTCGGCCGTTTGGCGAACCAGCTCGCCGATGAGGCCAAGTGTAGCCCCGATTTCCTCTGAGAAGTGTTTGGTCTGCTCAGCCAGAGACCGCACCTCCTGAGCAACTATGGCGAAGCCGCGTCCATGCTCTCCCGCATGAGCCGCCTCGATCGCTGCATTCATGGCCAGCAGACCGCTGCGGTCTGCTAATTCTCTGATGGCTCCTGCAATTTTAGAAATTTCCCCAGCCTTTCCAAGCAGATCCGTGGTTTGTTCCTCCTGGTCTGTTGTCATCGTCAGTACCCGATCGAAAGACTCTTTGACCTCACGCAGCTCCGCACGACCCGTTTGGGATAGGCTGCTCATCTCTTCCGCTTCCTTCAAGCTGCGCTCTGCGGCTTCCGAAACAACTCTAACGGCAGCGCCAATATCCCCGACTCTCTTGCGGCTGTCCTGAATGCTTGCCTTTCTGAGCATATTTGCCTCCTGCTGCAGCCTGCGGGATATCATCATTAAATCTTGAACCGTCAGAATCCCCATAAGCCGGCCTGACTGCGTGATGATCACACTGTCATAGAATCGGTCACTGCCGCGCTCCAAGGCGCGATCAATCAACTGTCCTGCAGGCTGATCAGCTTCTTGAATTAATGGAGTAGGATCTGCAAACCTAAGGGCAGGTCTGTCGTAAAATAACTCCGCAGCGAATCTCCCAGCGAGCTGTCTGTAGAAGTGATCTCTCATAATTAATCCGTGGATATTGTGATCGGCATCACAAATAACAACACAAGGAATCTCTTCATCCGCTCGTAGCAGCTTCAGTACATTGATGCACACTTCCTCGGGAGGAATAACAGGAACCCTTCGGAGATACTCTGCTGCAATGGAAGAAGTATCGGATTTCACTGTGCTCAGTTCATCTTCGGCTTGAGATCTGGGCAAGGTTTCTTGGTCTTCCAGTCTGGGGGCTGGACGATCAAGAAGGGCCGTTGTATCACTCATATTATTATTCCTCCTAAGACTTTATACCTAATTCACATCATATAAGAGGATTATTTGATCAGTGTTTTCAAAATGTAAAAAGAAAGCTCATCATTATGAACCATAATGATGAGCTTTCTTCTTACTTACAACCAGTTTATAACCGACTCCACGGATGGAATCAATGTGAACGGATTCCGGATCAAGCTCCAGCTTCTTACGAAGGGAACTGACATGCACATCGACAGTACGCTGTCCGCCGATATAATCAAATCCCCATACGGCATTCATCAGATCATCCCGGGTCATGACCACTCCAGGCTTGCGCGCCAAATATAGAAGAACTTCAAACTCTTTCGGACGAAGCGTAATAGCCTCGCCGCTAAGAGTCACTTCATATTTCTCAGGATATATAATCAGTTCTCCTAGGACAATTTGAGACTCATGCGGTTGCTGCGGCTTGTCTCGTTCATCCTGTCCATGAGATCTCCGCAGAACGGCCGAAACTCTAGCGAGCAGCTCCGCCACTCCAAAGGGCTTGGTAATATAATCGTCTGCCCCTGACTTCAAGCCTTGTACTACCTCTTCTTCTGCATTCTTTGCCGTTAGAATAATAATGGGCGTTCTCACGCCCTCATTTCTCAGCTTGGACATGATCTCAAATCCGCTTAGTCCTGGAAGCATTAAATCCAGCAATATTAAGTCATATTCTGACCGAAGAGCCGCTTCGCAGCCTGTCTGTCCATGCTCCTCTACCGTCACATCATATCCTTCATTGGAAAGATTGTAAGACAGCAGACGAGACAGTGTTGGCTCATCCTCAATAATTAACAATCGCTGTGCCATATGAACCCCCATTTTCTTAAAACCATAATGGTACCTTACCGGTTGTCCCTGGTTAACATGCCCAGCATACCACGGCAATGTTAACGGGGTGTAAAAAAAGAAATAGGTTTTACATGAATGACAATTATTATTCGATGTTATGAAGCAAGGGCAAATCCAGAATGAACGAAGAGCCTTCACCTACTTTGCTTTCCACACGAATCGTGCCATGATGGAGTTCTACCAGGTGTTTTACAATGGATAGCCCCAATCCCGTACCGCCTGAGCTTCTGGACCTGGCTTTATCCACTCTGTAAAATCGTTCGAAAATTCGCGGCAGATCCTTGCGGGGAATTCCGATTCCCGTATCCGAAATAACGAATTCAATCCGCTCTTCCCCCTCCGCTCCTGTCTCGGATGCGGTAACCTTCACACGTCCGCCATCCATAGTGTAGCTGATGGCATTGGACAGAAGATTCATAAACACCTGCCGAAGGCGATCCTCATCCCCTTCAAGGAACATTTCATCAGGGACTTCAAGCTGCATGGTGATCGACTTTTTCTCAGCCGAAGCCTTCAGCACCTCAAACAAATTTTCAAACAGCGGCTTAACCTCAATAGGCGCATATTCGAGCGGAATTCGCCGCGACTCAATTTTGGACAGCTCAAGAATATCTCCGATCAGCCTATTCAGCCGATCCCCCTCGTCGTAAATGATCTGCAGGAAGGAGCGCATCGTCTCCTCATCCTTCACGCCGCCGGCAAGAAGCGTCTCTGCAAAGCCCTTGACCGCTGCGATAGGCGTCTTAAGCTCATGAGATACGTTAGCTACAAATTCACTCCGCATCACCTCAAGCTTGCGAATTTCAGTAACATCCTGAATCAGGAACAACATGCCGCGGTAAGAGCCGCTTTCTTCGAACATTGGTACTGCATCGAAATGTAGGATCTTCTCTTCGGGGTCATAGATGGTCCGCTCTTCCTTCAGCACTTCCTTACGGCTGATACCTTCATCCATAAACTTGGTTAATTCATAACTGCGTTTTATTTCCTGGTAATGCCGCCCTAGCAGGTTGCGCTCCTTCATACGAAGAATTCGCTCTGCCTCACGATTGACAAGTGCAATCCGGTCACTGGCGTCAACCATCAGAATACCTCCGGTCATATTCGCAAGCACGCTCTGAAGCAGATCCTCATTATCGCGAATTTGCTTCAGCTGCTGCTGAAGGCTATCCGCCATTCCATTGATCGCTGCGCCCAGCTGTCCGATTTCATCTGTTCGCTTAAGCCGAACCCTGGCGTCATATTTAAGATTGGAAATTCTGCGGGCTACCTTGGTGATATGCTCCAAGGGTTTAGTAATTCCATAGGCTAGCCGATAACTGACAAGTCCTGCAGCTGCAAACAGGATGAGCAGGCCTCCGATCATGACGCTCCAAGCCTTCCATATCCCCTCCCGTACCGTATGCAGCCCCATAGACAGCCGAATATAGCCATCAAAACCTTGAGACGACGTTACACGCTTGGCAACATAGAGCATATTCTCATTCAGCGTATGGCTAAATCGAATCGCCGTGCCTATCGAACCATCAACTCCTGCAGTCTGAATCTCCTTGCGGCCCAGATGATTATCCATTCCAGCCGGGTTGCTTTCCGAATCCCCAACCACCGTGCCGTCCGCCTTGATGAAGGTCACCCTGGAATCGGCTTTTTGCTCCAGTTCTGCGGCTTTGTCCGTGTAGTAGTTTTCAGCCTCGGGATTTCCGGATACCTCTACAAAAGGAAAGGTGATCGACAGCAGATCAATTTCTCTAGCCATATTCTCTTCCAGAGCCGTGATATGCGAGCTTTTAAAAATTTGAGCCATCGTAATTCCGGCAGCAATCATCGAAATTCCGACGAGACCCATAAGGATTAAAGTCAGTCTAGTGCGAAATGTCTTCATATGGTTTTCTCTCTCGCTCCCCGCTCCCTATTTAAAAACCGGCTCTTTGAAGCGGGCCAGCCTCTCTATAGAAGACTTCTCCACATCGGCATGCAGACTGTTCCCGTGGGAATCCATCGTTACAATGGCCGCAAAGCCATCCACTTCAAGATGCCACATCGCTTCCGGTATGCCGAATTCCATGAAGTCCACCCCATTAACCTTCTGGATGCACTCCGCGTAATACTGTGCAGCTCCGCCAATCGCATTCAGATAGACGCCTCCATGCTCCTGAAGCGCTGCCAATGTCCGCGGCCCCATTCCACCTTTACCGATAACAGCCCGAATGCCGAACTTCTTCATAATGTCCCCCTGGTATGGCTCCTCCCGGATACTTGTTGTAGGTCCAGCAGCCTTCACGTGCCACCCTGTCTCATCCTGAAGCATAACCGGGCCACAGTGATAGATCACTGCCCCTTCTAAATCGATCGGAGCCTCATGGTCCATCAAGTACTTATGAAGAGCATCCCGGCCCGTATGCATCTCTCCGCGAATAATGACCACATCACCGACGCGCAAATTTCGGATCTGTTCCTCTGAAATTGGAGTCTGCAGAATAATCTCCCGCGAAGCGCCTGCTTCACCTTCACCCTGCAGCTCGCGCCCTGCAGCCGCCTCACGTTCATCTGCTGACATCGCTACTTCGGTGCCGCTTTCATAAAGCCACTGCTCAATGGTTCCGGTCTTTCCGTCCAGCAGAACGCCTTGGCGCCGAAATGCCCAGCAGTTATAGGCGACAGACACATAGAAGCTGGCCGGAATACGGTGTGCAGCACCGATTTTGCAGCCAAGCAAGGTCACCTCGCCGCCAAAGCCCATAGTGCCTATGCCGAGCTGGTTCGCCTTGTCCATCACATAGTCCTCAAGCTCTGCAAGTTCCTGGATTGGATTGCGGTCATCTAAATGACGGAACAGCTGATGTTTGGCCAGCTCATATCCGGTCGTACGATCCCCTCCGATGCCTACGCCAATAAAGCCTGCACTGCACCCCTGACCCTGGGCCTGATAGACTGCATGCAGGATGCATTTCCGAATTCCGTCCAAATCCCGGCCCGCGCGTCCAAGACCCTCAAGCTCGGCAGGCAGACTGTACTGTATATTCTTGTTCTCGCAGCCTCCGCCCTTCAGAATGAGTCTCAGGTCGATCGTATCCTTCTCCCATTGCTCAAAGTGAATGACCGGAATGCCTTCGCCTAAATTGTCCCCACTGTTCTCTCCGGTCAGGGAGTCTACAGAATTAGGTCTTAATTTCCCTTCGCGAGTGGCCCTAACCACGGCTGCCTTGATCGCTTTCTTCATCTCGATCTGATTGGCCAAGACAGGAGTATGCACTATAAACGTCGGCATCCCCGTGTCCTGGCATATGGGGGAAACTTTCTCCTCCGCCATCTCTATGTTTTGTGCGATCGTACCTAGGGCAAGACCTGCACGGGTCGCCTGATTCTCGGCCGCTCTCCCCCGATTGACCGCCCGCCGAACATCGCCTGGCAAATTAGTTGACGTCTCTACGATCAATTGATACACGCTCTCTGCAAAATGCTCCATAACGCTAAGATTCCCCTCTCTTGTACGCGAAATGTCAATCATGAGAATGCGCGCGGTCTACACTATACACGAACCGGCTCATTAGTATTATAATAACATACTGCAGCCCATGAACGACTTTTACATTCCCATAAAGAAAAGAGGATTTTTGCTCATGAGTTATCATTTCCCCGCCTATATGTATCGTCTGCGTAACATTGACCGATGGAGTCTTATGCGAAGCACCGCCCGGGAGAATGTTGCGGAGCATTCCTTTCAAGTAGCCCTCTTGGCCCATTTGCTCTGTGAGATCGGCAACCGCAGCTTCGGCAAGCAATTAAATGCGGAGCGAGCGGTGACCATCGCCCTGTTTCACGATGCAACCGAGGTATTCACGGGAGATATCCCTACTCCTGTCAAGCATCATAACGCTAGGCTGCTCTCCAATTTCCGCGAGATGGAGAATATTGCGGCCGAACGCCTGGTATCCATGGTACCAGACCAGCTCAAGGATATATATGAACATCTGCTGGAGCCTGCCCGGCAGGATGATCATCATGAAGACAAGCTGCTCCACCAATATGTCAAGGCGGCGGACAGCCTGGATGCTTACTTGAAGTGCGCTTGGGAGCTTACGGTGGGCAACCGGGAATTTGCAGCCGCGAAGCAGCAGCTCTTGGACAAGCTCCAATCCTTGCAGATGCCTGAGGTTGACTTTTTCCTTCAGCATTTCGCTCCCAGCTTTGAGATGACCTTGGATGAGATGTCCAAAGACACCGAAGAATAAGCTGATTAGCGCCTTTAAGCCTCACCAAAAAAGCTTTCCGGTCAAGAGAAAACCTCTCTTGATTCGGAAAGCTTTTTCTGGATTGAGATTGAGCCCAATTCCCCTTCTTCAGCGGATATTTTATTATCCGTTAACAACGGTACCCCCGTTGATATGAATGGTCTGGCCGCTGATGTAAGAGGAATCGTTGGAAGCCAGGAATACATAGGCAGGTGCCAGTTCTTCCGGCTGGCCTGGACGCTTCATCGGCGTATTCGCTCCGAACTCCTTCACCTGTTTTTCATCAAAGGTGGATGGAATGAGCGGTGTCCAAATGGGTCCTGGAGCTACAGCATTAACGCGGATGCCCTTACCTACGATATTGTTAGACAGCGCGCGGGTGAAGCTGATGATAGCCCCCTTGGTCGAAGAGTAATCAATCAGCTGCGGATTGCCCTCATAGGCTGTAATCGAAGCAGTATTAATAATTGTACTGCCTTTCTTAAAATGCGGCATAGCTGCCTTTACCAGATAGAACATGCTGAATATATTCGTCTGGAACGTCTTATGCAGCTGTTCTGTTGTGATATCCTCAATGCTTTGCTGTGGGTGCTGTTCCCCTGCATTGTTAACCAGAATATCCAGACCGCCAAGCGTATCGACTGTTTTTTGAACAGCTTGTTTGCAGAACTCTTCGTCCCCAACATCGCCATCGATCAGAAGAGATTTAACGCCTTCCTGTTCGATTTCTTCTTTGGTCTTCTTGGCATCGCTTTGTTCGTTCAGATAAATAATCGCTACATCGGCACCTTCCTTGGCATAAGCAATGGCTACAGCTCTGCCAATTCCACTGTCACCGCCCGTGATCAGGGCGACCTTTCCTTTTAATTTACCTGCAGCTTTATAGTCTCCTTCATACTGAGGCATCGGATTCATATGGCTTTCAATTCCTGGCTGCTGATACTGATGTTGTGGTGGCAAGGTTTGCTTGTTTTGCGACATGTTTGCATGCTCCTCCCTAAAATCAAGTTTGGATTTGCTATTTATGTCTAGCATGGCTTTTTTGGGCTTGCTTATTCAGCAACGCCGTACCTTAACCCATTACCACACCTGTCCCAGATCAAAACCCGTTTCTCTTATTTCCTAGGAAATGGACCTTATCTCATCGCCAGTTCCACAGCTCAGACTCTCCAAGCCTTACGAACGAAATCCATTTCTCTTGCTTGAGCTTAAGAATCTCCTTTGTGGGTCCTGTAATGACCACTCCGTAAAGCTGTACGCCATTCTTTTCTACATAGTTTGCCGCTGCTTTAAAGTCAACGGACGGAGCTGTAAGTCTGACCATGGAAGGGTGCTGCCCGATTAATTTTAAAGTTTTTAGAAAATTCTCATTCCGAATTTTCCCGCTGCCATATACATCTACCGAAGGGGATCTTCTGCTTACCGCAGTTCCCTTATCAGTAACTTGCCGACTTATGATAGTGTAGTCATCTTCATGCCATATCGGTGTCGCCGGGAAACCCATAGGTTGTTGCACTTCCGAATCTCCTTCTGCAGACGCACCCTCTTGACCTGTTCTAGCCGCCATCCACACCACATCCACATCTCGGCCCTTAAAGAGAGCCAGCAGTTCATCTGTTGAAAAATAACGATCAAGGGATAAATAGGCTTCCGTCACCGTTCCCTCCGGGAGTTTATCCAGCTTGCTCCAGACTTCCGAGTAATCATAAGGTCCCTTGCCAGGAAGGCAGAACAAGCCTCCTCTAGCTTGCGGCTGATCTTCGAAGCTGGTGTCTTCTCCCGTTCTAGCCCAGCTGAACAAGAAATGCTGAGTCATCTCGCCCGTAATTTTGCTCTCGCTGCCGATTCTTTTACTGAGCTCTCCACTAATTTGTAAGGAAAACCATGAACTGCCTTCATTCATATTAACTGTTCGATTCGGCTGCGTCACAGCTACTGCCGAAGAGACAACATCTCTGATCAGTTCGGCACGGTTCGGCTTGCCGGTGGAGTAGTAGATAACAGACACTACATAGGTTACGAACCAAACTATAATGAACAAACTGAACATCGTAAGCAGTGTATTCCAGCGCATCTTCCATTTGCCTCGCCGCAAGATCCGGTATTCTTTTGCCGTTTTCGAACTTTTGCCACTCTCTCCCTGATGGCGCTGACTGTATTGTACGGAGACCCTAGTTTCCTCCCCCATCAGTTCATCCAAGTAGGCTTGATATATTTCCAGCTTCTCAAATTCGGCTTCCATGCGAAGCTTCTCTTCCTGTTCCAGCTCACCTTTCTCATAGGCTTTCAGCCTAGCTTTAAAATCCTCTGTCATGTGAGCATGATCCCCCCTCTTGCAGCTTTTCCCTCAGCTTGTGCCTGGCTCGAAACAAGGCGATCTTATAACTAGCCAGACTTATATCGAGTATTCCAGCTCCTTCAGCATAGGTAAAACCGTGCACCTCATAAAGAAGCCAAGCCTGTCTCTGAGCAAGCGGAAGCGCCTCCAGAATTCGCTTCACCTTCAAGGACAGTTCATGACCGAACCAAAGCGTCTCGGGTGTCTCCTTATCTGCAGCGCGTTCAAAATATTCAGCTTCATAAAGGTCAACTCGCCCTTCCTTCCTAAGTCTGTCAATAAAGACATTATGGGCTACACGGAACAACCATGCCTTTACCTTCTCATCACTGTAACTCTCCAAGTACAGATAAGCCCGGTAAAAGGTCTCCTGTACCAAATCCTCCGCTGTATGATGATTCCTGCACAGGAAGTACAGATATCGCTGCAGCTCTCCGATATATTGTCTATACACTTCATCCAATGAGCTTCGCACGCACTCTGAATCCTCCCTCCTAACAGGTCCACGATCTTTCACCTAAAAAGTTACACTTAAAATTCCATATTTTATCTCCCTGCATAAAAAAACTCAGCGATCCAGGTGAGATATACCGGATCACTGAGCTGCAGAAAGCAAATGTTTATTAGATAATGCGACGGAAGACCATGAAAAATAGAATCACAAGCACCACTACAGCCTGGATCACAGTAAACATGCGAATTTTCCCCAGCTCTGCTGTAGGTCCTTTTTTGTTGCGAGCTGCCTCAATGGCAAGGCGTAAAGGCTTACCCAGCATGCCGCTAAGCCCTGCTGCGATAAGGAAGAGAACAACGACGACAATCATCCACGGCACAGAATATTCACGCTGGGACACTAGATAGCCCCCGGTTAGCAGTTCGAGGATTAAACCATACTGGGCAAATCGGTTCAGTGAACGAATGACAGACAATGTTCCTTCTCTTGCGGCATCTGACAAGCTAGCGAGACGTCCAATCACTAGCGGCAGCAGTACGTAGAAACCTAACGAAAGCGCCCCCAGAATGTGCAGGAATAAAATAAACTTATACACGAATCATTCACCCTCTCAAAATTTCTATGTATATTTTCAGCCATACTTCTTTTATTATAGCGATTGTAGATTTTCATGCAAACGCATGCCCCCCTTCACTTAGGTGAAGGAGGGCTTAAGAATTCGCTGCTATAAGATTAAGCTCCTACCACGGACACGATATTTTTCACAGAAGCCGCTGATTTGTCTAATGCATTCTTCTCATCTTGAGTCAGTTCCAATTCGAAAATCTTCTCAATGCCATTGGCGCCCAATAGAACAGGAACCCCCATAAATAAATCATGGTACCCATATTCTCCTTCAAGCAGAGCAATTACAGGGAGCACACGCTTCTTGTCCTTCAGAATAGCTTCCGTCATCAATACGAGTGAAGCGGCAGGGGCGTAGTACGCACTGGCATTCCCCATCAGGCTGACGATCTCACCGCCCCCCACACGGGTACGCTCCACGATAGCATCAATACGATCCTTAGGAATTAGAGCTTCGATTGGAATACCTCCAACACTGGAGTAGCGGACAAGCGGAACCATATCATCCCCGTGGCCCCCAAGTACAAATCCGCGCACATCTTCAACCGATACGTTCAGCTCTTGGGCAATAAAAGTACAATAGCGCGCAGTATCCAGCACTCCGGATTGACCAATGACCCGTTCCTTCGGGAACCCCAGGGTCTGATAAGCCGCATAGGTCATCGCATCCACCGGGTTGCTCAGCACAATCACCGTGGAATCTGGACAGAACTTCTTCACATTCTCGCACACGGAACGAACAATACCGGCATTCGTGCTGACCAGATCATCCCGGCTCATGCCAGGCTTACGGGCAATCCCAGCGGTAATAATGACAATATCCGAATCCGCTGCATCCTCATAGTTGGATGTTCCGGTTATGGCACTGTCAAACCCCTGAACAGGGCTTGCTTCCAGCATATCTAACGCTTTACCCTTCGTAGGATTCTCAAGCTGCGGAATATCTAGAAGAACAACATCTCCAAGCTCCTTTTGTGCCAGCATGAAAGCTGTCGTTGCACCGGTAAAACCAGCACCTACTACCGTAATTTTGTTGCGTTTGATTGCCATAGTGACCGCACCCCTTACATATTTTTGATGACTTCATCAGCAAATTCGGAGCATTTCACTTGCGTAGCCCCCTCCATGAGGCGGGCAAAATCATAGGTAACTGTCTTATTATTAATGGAAGTTTCCAACCCTTTATAGATCAAGTCCGCAGCTTCCTGCCAGCCCAGATGCTCCAGCATCATGACGCCGGACAGAATAACGGAGCCCGGATTTACGACGTCTTTATCCGCATATTTAGGAGCTGTACCATGTGTAGCTTCAAAGATTGCATGCCCTGTCACGTAGTTGATGTTGGCACCTGGAGCTATACCAATTCCACCGACCTGAGCGGCCAAAGCATCGGAGAGATAATCCCCGTTCAGATTCAGTGTTGCGATGACATCAAAGTCCTTTGGACGAGTCAGCACTTGCTGCAAAGCGATATCAGCAATAGCATCCTTGATAATGATCTTGCCGGCTTGCTCCGCCTCAGACTGTGCCGCATTCGCTGCATCTGCCCCAGACTCTTCTTTAATCCGGTCATACTGCGCCCATGTGAACACCTTGTCGCCAAACTCCTGTTCCGCAACCTCATAGCCCCAGTTTTTAAATGCACCTTCTGTAAACTTCATGATATTTCCTTTGTGCACCAGAGTGACGCTCTTACGCCCATGCTTGATTGCGTACTCAACCGCGGCGCGCACCAGACGCTTGGAGCCTTCTTCAGATACCGGCTTAATGCCAATACCGGAAGTTTCCGGGAAGCGGATCTTCTTTACACCCATTTCGTTCTGTAAGAAGGCAAGAACCTTCTTTACTTCCTCAGAGCCTTCCTGATACTCAATGCCAGCATAGATATCTTCCGTATTCTCGCGGAAAATCACCATATCTACATCCTCCGGCCGTTTAACCGGTGAAGGCACACCGTCGAAATAACGTACCGGACGCAGGCAGACGTAAAGATCGAGTTCCTGACGCAACGCGACGTTCAAGGAACGGATGCCCCCGCCGATCGGTGTTGTCAGCGGCCCCTTAATCGCCACTATATATTCGCGAATGGCCGAAAGTGTATCCGCAGGAAGCCATTCATCATATGTATTGAAGGCCTTCTCCCCAGCAAACACCTCGTACCAGGCAATGCTTTTCTCCCCGTTATATGCTTTATGAACAGCGGCATCAAGTACGCGCTTCGAGGCTTTCCAAATGTCGCGGCCTGTTCCGTCACCTTCAATAAAGGGAATAATCGGATGGTTCGGAACTTGAAGCTTGCCGTTTTGAATTTCAATTTTGTCTCCCTCTGTAGGTAGGTCGAATTTTTCTAGTTTTAGCATGTAGCTGCTTCCTCCTCTTACTTGGGTTAAATTTATACACGGGCTTCCTTGAGGCGGAGCGCAGAAGTAATCTGGATCCGCCTTGCCACCATATAAGTGTAACATAATTACTTGCGTTATCCGGTTATCTCATGTCCAGAGGTATATATGGCTGATTGAACGGCCCGGTATATTCGGCACGAGGACGAATAATCCGGTTATCTTCCAGCTGCTCAAGGATATGAGCTGTCCAGCCGGCCAGTCGGCTAATTGCAAAAATTGGAGTGAACAAATCCTTCGGAATGCCCAGCAGAGTATAGACTGACGCAGAGTAGAAATCAACATTCGGCTTCAAGCCTTTTTGTGCAGTGACAAGCTGCTCCACTTTGACAGAAATATCATATAAGGTGGTATTTTCCTTAATGAGACCCAGCTGGCGGGACATCTTCTGCAAATGCTTAGCACGGGGATCACCGTCCTTATACACCCGGTGTCCAAAGCCCATCACCTTTTCTCGATTGCTGAGCTTCCGCTGAATATACGGCTCTGCATTGCTTAGATCGCCAATCTCCTCCAGCATTTCCATAACCGCTTCATTGGCTCCTCCATGAAGCGGTCCCTTGAGCGTGCCGATCGCCGAAGTGACTCCAGAGTAGATGTCCGATAATGTGGCTACGGTAACTCGAGCGGAGAAAGTAGAAGCATTTAATTCATGATCCGCATGAAGCACCAGCGCTTTGTCCAGTGCCTGTACAGACAGCTCATCCGGCTGCTGACCTGTAAGCATGTAGAGGAAGTTATGCGCTATGGACACACCCTGTAACGGGGCCACCGGCTCCTTGCCATCCCGGATCCGGGCATAAGCTGCAATCAATGTCGGAAGCTGGGCCTGCAGCTTAATCGCCTTCAACTGATTGGCTTCCTTGGAGTTGTCATTCGCGGATTCATCATACAAAGCAAGGGCGGATACGGCAGTGCGTAATGCCGCCATCGATTTTGCCTGTTTGGGATAAAGCTTGATCTGGTCTATGACTTCTTTTGGAATAGGAGCATACTGACTTAATTGTTCCCGCAGAGCCTCGAGCTCCGTTTTGCTCGGTAAATGGCCGTACCATAACAGGAATGCGGCTTCTTCAAAGGTGGCATGTTCTGCTAATTCATCGATATTTATACCGCGATATGCGAGTACGCCATCTTCAATGGAACTAATGGAAGAAGTCGCTGCTACAATGCCTTCTAAGCCCTTGGTAGCTGTCATTTTACATCTCTCCTTTGTGATCGAAATCAAGCAACAAGCAGATGAAAACATTTACAATTCAAAAAATTCAAAAATATGGATTCACCCGGTAGGCGATCTCCAGCCCTCTGAAGGCTTTAGGATTGTCTTCAGGGACGAGGTGTTTCACCTGGCGAACAAACATAACATAGTATGAAACCTTCTTTCATCATACTGGATTTTGACGATTAAGGGAACAATTTCAGAAGGGTAGATTATATTAAATTGTTTTATCATAATTATAAAGGATTTATTATAGTGCAGTGAATGTGAAAGCGTTTCAATTAGGAACCCCATGGTTAGCGCGGTATTTTTGAACCTCCAATAAATAAGACGTGCCTGGATTGCTCAGTTGATTACAAAAAATTAACTTGACTATATGTATCCTACCTTCACCAACCTCCAATGATAAAAAAAGGAAAAGCCTAAAAAGCAGGCCTTTCCTTTAACAGGTTAATTTGCAGCTAAGTTATGAGACGACAAACTGAACTATAATCGGAGTTCCCGGGTCCAGCGTATCGCCACCTGGAATGGTGATCGCTGTAGTTGTAACAGAAGAAACATCAGCCGTCTGCATGACGCCATTCACATACAGGTTGTAGTAGTTAAAAACGCCTGGAAATGCGGTAGCAGCTGCACCTGCATCATTGGTGAAGGCAGTGGCTGCAATTGCGAAGGTAGCCCCCGTTCCCGTTCCGGCTCCCACAGTTGCGGTGAATCTTCTGCTGTTTTGATACGGTGTTAAGATTGGCATATACATTACCCCTTTCATATTTAAGAACCAGAATCATTCAAAAATTATAAATTCCTCCGGTCCTCTAAAATATATAATGCAGAAGATTCACGCGATGCGAGGGCAATCTACTAAAAAATACTAGATCACAACACTCGCCTTTAACTGTACCGTTTCTAGCACGACAGGTGTACCGGCATAAATCACGGAGCCTTGGTTAGGAAAAAATAAGTTAAGCGAGGTCACTGTGTATAGGTTATTAGGCTGAAGAATTCCGTTTATATAAAGATTAATAATATTATTCGGATCTACACCGAAAAAGCTGTTTGGATGAGCTCCCTTATCGTCCGTGAATTGAGAGGCGGGAATTGCCACAGGTACAGACAAATCAAGATCGGTATCAGGTACATAAAAATATCGGTTTATCGTGGGAGTGACCGCTATTTCAGGTATAATAACTTCTCCAGGCGGACCCTGCGGTCCCTCTGGACCCGGCACGCCTGCTGGACCCTGCGGCCCTTCTGCTCCCGGCGCACCTGCTGGGCCTTGCGGTCCCTCTGGGCCCGGCACGCCTGCTGGACCTTGTTGTCCCTCTGCTCCCGGCGCACCTGCCGGACCTTGCGGTCCCTCTGGACCCGGCACGCCTGCTGGACCTTGTGGTCCCTCTGGACCCGGCACGCCTGCTGGACCTTGTGGTCCTTCTGCTCCCGGCACGCCTGCTGGACCTTGTGGTCCTTCTGCTCCCGGCACGCCTGCTGGACCCTGCCGTCCCTCTGGACCCGGAGCACCTGCGGGACCTTGTGGTCCCTCTGGACCCGGCACGCCTGCTGGACCCTGCGGTCCTTCTGCTCCCGGCACGCCTGCTGGACCCTGCCGTCCTTCCGCTCCGGGAGTACCTGCGGGACCTTGCCGTCCTTCTACTATTGGCACGCCTGACGGGGCCTGCAATCGCGGCTTACTTGGACATAACCTTCTTCTCGGTTTACGTTTCCATCTACAGCGGCGCATGGAGCCGTGCAATCTTAATTTTCGCTTTTTATATAAGTGCTTTTTACCTGAACAGAATTTTTGATTATTCTTACGGCGTTTGTATTTTCTTTTTAGCTTTAAGCATCCAGATCTTGTTTTCTGCGGATACTTCAATTCAACCACCTTCCTTTTAGGTTATTTTCCATATGTATATGTCATTTGCAGATCACAAGAAATGGACGAATATCTTGTTGAAGCCTGAATAGTTATGAGGGAAGGAACTTTTTCTTTAGATCTCATTCATCAGACAAGCCCCCTTGAGAATAACAAGACCTGCTCATTTGCCTTTTAAGGCAGGTTTCTGCATACTATATTACACATGCCAAATAGAATAGGTTGGGAGAGAAGCGTATTGGACAATATTCTCGTAAAAAGAATCCTGCGCGGGGTTTGGGTACTAACCGTACTTGGCCTGCTTATCCTTGCGGTATACTGGCTCGTCCCGCTGCTCTATCCATTTCTTATTGCCTGGCTTATCGCTTACGCTATGAAGCCCTTTGTACGCTTTCTGCAAGACCGTGTTAAGCTTCCAAGGTGGCTTGCCGTTACGCTGGGACTATTAGTCTACTTTGGCGGAGCTGCCCTGGTGCTATCTGCAGCAGTTACACGAATGGTCAAAGAAGTCATTCACTTAACACAGTCCTTTGACATCCATGTGGATCAGGTTCGTGATTTTTTTGTAAAATGGACCGAGAGCGATAGTATTCAGAACATTATTATGGAAATTAATAAGTTCATTGCAGACAACCCGAATTATGAGGATACGATCAACAATAATATTAACAAGACGACAGAAACAATCAGCTCTGCGGTATCTCGGTTTGTCTCCGATCTGCTCGGCGGTATTGTGAACATTCTGACTTCCCTGCCTAACGTACTGCTCATCTTGATTGTAGTCATTTTGGCCACTTTCTTTATCGGAAAGAACTGGGAGAAGCATACACGCACTCTCGCCGCTTGGTTCCCTTCTCCTCTGCGCAAGACAGCAAAAGATGTATGGGCCAGTTTGCAAAAGGCACTATTCGGATATCTCCGCTCACTTTTTATTATGGTGTCTATCACAGCCGTCATTGTCCTTATTGGTTTGCTCATTCTTCGCGTAGATTCCGCCTTTACCTTAGCGATTGTAATCGGTCTTGTCGACCTGCTCCCTTACTTGGGCGTGGGCACCGTTATGGTTCCATGGATCCTTTACACCTTTATGATTGGTAATCTCCCTCTGGGAATCGGCCTGCTTGTACTTTATGGAGTTATCACGGTGGCAAGGCATCTGATTGAGCCCAAGGTACTTGCAACCAGTGTAGGACTCGATCCCTTACCAACCTTGGTCGGAATGTTCGTAGGCCTCAAGCTGTTCGGTGTTCTTGGCCTGATTATCGGCCCCGTGAGCTTTGTAGTCATTGCTGCTGTTTACCGCACAGGCGTCTTCAGAGACTTAAGAAACTATATTGTGCACGGCAGACTTCATTAGTCTAATGCTCTTTGAACGCTTCCTTAAGGAGGCGTTCATTTTTTGTGGACAAAATAAAGAAGCACCTTGCCCCAAATTAATCCCAAGGCAAAAGTGCTTAATGGTTGTGTTCTTACGGTTAGATCGTATCCTTACCGCCGAAAATAAGTAATCGTCCCATCCTTCATCTTCTTGCCAATCCACTTCAGAAGAAGTATACGGACAAGGGGACGGGTTAATGGGAATACCATAATGAAACCGATCAGATCGGTGACAAATCCAGGGATCAACAGCAGAATGCCCCCCCCAAATATGCAAATTCCATCCACCATTGTTCTGCCTGGAATTTGCCTGTCTTGCATCTGTGCTTTGGCGTCAGCCATAATCTTCTTGCCCTCAAATTGCATCATAAGTCCGCCGATTACAGAGGTTGCCAGTGTCAAAAATATCGTCTTACCAACCCCTAGGTGCTCTCCAACATAAATGAATCCAAAAAATTCTATAATCGGGACTAGTATAGTCAGACTGACAATCCATTTGCGCATAAAAGAACTCCTTAATGTTCAAAGTTTGACGGGCCATTTAGTTCCATGTCCTTAATTTCCCCTCTAGTGCATTGTACAGCTTTGGCACAGTTTTATCCAGCCGGACAGGCTTCCAGTCGTTCTTGCCTACCCATACATGCTTGGTAGAGCCAATCACTAACAGCTCCCCCGGAAGTTCCTGAACGTCACCCTGACCTAACACCAGCGGGCCTTCTGGGAGAGAGCCTGAAAATCGCCGCACCTCATATTCATACTCAATCCGCAGCTTGGAGAAAACAGTCATTCGCGTATACACTACAATTTCATCATCGTAATGGGCAGGCTGTCGGAAGCTCAAATTCGCATCAATTACAGGGAGCATAACCCCTTGCTCTTCCATCTCAAAATAACTGAAGCCCAGATCACGAATCATATTCGTACGGCCCATTTCAAACCAAGTTAAATAGTTTGCATGGTACACAACCGCCATTTGATCTGTCTCCTGATAACGGACCCGCAGCCTTGTCATAAACCATAGGGCTTTCTTCTTAAGCTCTTCTCTGCTCATCGTTTTGCCTCCCTACTCCATAGTCTTACTATACTAGTCAAAAAAGCAATGGTGCCTATAAGGGCAGCCATTGCTTTTACTAAACTTCATATTTATAAATATCCTCTTACTTTTGGACTTGGCTCACTTTGATCAGGTTGGTTGAACCGGAACGTCCAAGCGGAATTCCTGCTGTAATAACAACAAGATCTCCTTCTTTGACAAGGCCGGATTCCAGACCACCGTTCATCGCATTATCAAACAATTCGTCCGTTGTAGAAGCAACTTGCCCCTTAACAGGAGTTACACCCCATGCCAACGCCAGACGGCGCATGGTTTTGTCTTCTGTAGTTACTGCAACGATTGGAGCTTGCGGGCGATACTTGGAAATCATCCGAGCGGTATGTCCGGATTCCGTGGAAGTCAGAATCGCTTTTGCATTCAGATCCATAGCGGAGCTTGCTACTGCCTGACTGATTGCCTCTGTAACCGTTGTTTGTTGAGCATGGCTCTGTTTCTCGAAGATTTCACGATATTTCAGGGCAGACTCAGCTTTTTCGGCAATACGGGACATCGTCAATACGGATTCTACCGGATATTTACCAGCAGCTGTTTCACCGGAGAGCATGATTGCATCCGTACCGTCAAAGATCGCATTCGCTACGTCACTTGCTTCCGCGCGAGTCGGTCTTGGGTTGCGCTGCATGGAATCCAGCATTTGAGTAGCCGTGATAACCGGCTTGCCCACACGATTACATTTCTCGATCATTTTCTTTTGAACGAGCGGCACTTCTTCAGCAGGAATTTCCACACCGAGATCACCACGAGCTACCATCAAACCGTCAGACGCTTCAAGGATTTCATCCAGGTTGTCTACACCCTGTTGGTTCTCAATCTTAGAGATAATTTGGATATGAGTCGCGTTGTGTTTCTCAAGCAGCTCACGAATTTCCAACACGTCGCTGGCCTTACGAACGAAGGAAGCCGCAATAAAATCGATGCCTTGCTCGATTCCGAACACAATGTCGTTAGCGTCTTTCTCAGTAATCCCTGGCAGGGAGATGTTTACGCCTGGAACGTTAACGCCCTTCTTGCTCTTGATTGTTCCGCCGTTAACAATGCGGCATTTAATGTCTTTGCCTTGAATGTCAACAACAGTCAAACCAATCAGGCCGTCATCGATAAGAATTGTAGAGCCTACTTCTACGTCGCCAGGCAGATCTTCATATGTAACAGAGATCCGGTCTTTGTCGCCAAGAATTTCTTCAGTAGTCAGCGTAATGAACTCATCTTGTACGAGTTCGATTGGCTCTTCTTTCAATTTGCCTGTACGAATTTCTGGACCCTTGGTGTCCAACAGTATGGCAACCGTTTTTCCCAACTCCTGGCTCGCCGCACGAATCGTCTTGATTCGATTACCGTGTTCTTCAAAATCTCCATGGGAGAAGTTCAGACGAGCAACATTCATTCCTGCCAGAATCAGCTTCTTCGTGTTTTCTAACGACTCGCTGGAAGGACCGATAGTACATACGATTTTTGTTTTGCGCATTTGGGTTTCCTCCGTTTTTTAAGTTCTCTCTTTATCAACATATTCCAACACATTTTCCAACTATTAAATTTACTACATAATGCTCCATTTGTATAGGAACTTTGTCACGGTTACCCAAGAATTATTCCGGGACAACCTCTGGCTCTTCGTCCGAAACGCTATCTGTTATCTCCTTATGTTCAGCAAATTCGCCAATTTTCCGGAATTTCTGATAACGATCCACGCGAAGCTCGTCCTCATTTAAAGCAAGCAGCTCGGCTAAATGCTTCTCGATCGCTTGCTTAATGGCCAGAGCGGTCTCTTCATAATTCTGATGAGCACCGCCGCGAGGCTCGGGCACAATCTCCTCAATCACTTCCATCTCAAGCAGATCCTGCGCTGTAATCCTCATAGCTTCTGCCGCCTGATCGGCCTTAGAGGCATCCTTCCAGAGAATAGAGGCTGCTCCATTCGGCGAAATCGCTGAGTAGATCGCATTCTCCAGCATCAACACACGATTGCCAACGCCCAGCGCAAGAGCACCGCCGCTTCCTCCTTCGCCGATGACCACACATATGATGGGAACCCGGAGAGCTGCCATCTCAAGCAAATTGCGTGCGATAGCCTCCGATTGCCCTCTCTCCTCTGCTGTTGTACCCGGATAGGCTCCCTTCGTATCAATAAAAGTTACGACGGGACGGCCGAATTTCTCAGCCTGCTTCATCAGGCGCAGCGCCTTACGGAAGCCTTCAGGATGCGGACTGCCAAAGAATCTGGCAATGTTGTCCTTCGTATCCTTACCTCTTTGCTGACCCACTACGGTAACCGGCTGCCCATTTAGCTTGGCCAAGCCGCCGACGATCGCAAGATCGTCACCAAACAGCCTATCGCCATGCAGTTCCATGAAATCCGTAAAAATAAGCTGAATCAAGTCCAGCGATGTCGGGCGCTGATGATGCCGGGCCAGATGCATCTTTTGAGAAGGGGATATAGCACTGTAGACCTCCTCCTCCAACTGGCGGTAACGCTCCTCCAGACGAGCAATCTCTTCGCTGAAGTCAATTCCCTTCTCAGCTCCGAACTGTTCCAGCTCCTGAATTTTTTTTCGCATTTCCACCAGAGGTGTTTCAAAAGGCATTTCTCCCGCCACCTAAACTCCTCCTTCTTTCCCGCCGTGCATGTCCAGCAATTTGGCAAGCGTATTCTTCATTTCCTTACGGTGAACGACTAAATCCAGCTGCCCGTGCTGCAGGTTGAATTCCGCTGTCTGGAAATCGTCCGGCAGCTTCTGACGTATAGTCTGTTCGATCACGATGCGCCCGGCAAATCCAAATACGGCGCCAGGCTCGGCAATGATAATATCCCCGAGCATAGCAAAGCTGGCGGATACGCCTCCGGTCGTCGGATCCGTAATCACCGAAATATACAGGCCGCCCTGTTCGGCAAAGCGTGACAGAGCCGCGCTCGTCTTCGCCATCTGCATCAGGCTCAGGATACTCTCCTGCATCCTTGCCCCGCCAGATGTCGAGAATATGATAAGGGGAAGGCGTTTATCGGTAGCTGCTTCAATTGCCCTGGTGATCTTCTCTCCAACTGCGGACCCCATGCTTCCACTAAAAAAGTCAAAGCTCATCACAGCAACAACTGCCGGATAGCCTCCAATGGTTCCTTCTCCGGTAACCACTGCTTCACGCAGACCGGATTTCAGAGCCTGCTGCTCTAGTTTGGTTGCGTAGCCCGGAAATCCCAGTGGATCTACGGATACCAGATCTTTGTCATATTCAACAAAGCTGCCCTCATCCATAGTATAGCGGACACGCTCCATGGCGTTTAGACGCATATGATAACCGCATGCGGAGCAGACTTTAAAGTTCTTCTCTAATTCTTTGCTGTACTGAATACTGCCGCATTTGCCGCATTTATTCATCAGTCCCTCGGGAATTTCCCGCTTCGGCCGATCCCCCTGTTCCGGAGCGGAGCCTTGGCCTAAGCGTTCCGAAGGAATGGTCGCATATTTTCTTTTTTTCTGGAACAAGTCTTTAAACACAACTACACCTCTCCAGCCGTTAAAGTATTGGCCGCGCTTTGCAGTCCATCAATAATCACTTAAGGATGAAGAATGGAATTAAGCACTTCCTGAACTTCCTCAAGCTCTCCTGAAGGAACTGAAATTTCGAACTGCTGTTTTGATAAATTAACGGGACGGGTTTGGACAAGAAAGCCTTCAGCCGCTAACTTTGTTTTAATCATTTCCGCCATTTTGGCGGTAGGAGCAATGTAAATAACCGTCCACATGCCTCTTCCAAGCCCCCTAAATACTGTTTTCAGCCCGTATAATAGAGTAATGATAACATAATGTTCAATTTTACCGCAACAGAGGCCTCGGCTGTCTGACCTGAATTGTAGGCTGTCTCTCTCGCTGTATACGGTATTTAATCACCCTTTACGAATCTTGACTGGCCGCTTCTGCACTGATGCGCAATCCGTGCAGAAGCGGCTGCCGCCAGCCCGGCCACAAGGTCGTCCAAAAAAACATGAATGCTGTCCTTCTTATCATTGAGAACCCCGATAATTCCGGGTTTCACTTTGTCGAGATGGCCGAATCCGGTCAGCCCAATCATGCCGTAAACACTGGTAATGCCAAGCGCCAGCGTCTCATCGACACCATATAGCGGCTCATCTGCCGCAAGCAAATCCTGAAGGGGTCGCGGCAGCAATCCCTTCTCAGCTAGTTCGTCCAGAGCTATCCCCGTGTAAAGCGTATACTGAACTTCACGTTTTTGCAATACAGATTGTACGCTGGCCAAACATTCTTCCATCGTAAGGCTTGGATAGTAGTAAATTTGCAGCGAGTACACGATTTTTGCAATTTCATCAAGACTAACTCCTCTATGAAGCAGCATGCTTTCTGCCAGTTCTATGGACATGGATTCCCCTCCGTGTTCTTCACAATAATCGCCGCTTGCTCTAACGGTGCCCTTTAAGCAAGCAACTCCGCAGCGTGTTTCTAAATGTATGCGTCCCTGATCCAAAAAGTTCGTAAAAAGTGCTGCATACTTTCGTAAATAGATACAAAAATAGCGCAAATTCCAGAAGGTGACTTCTGAAAATTTGCGCTATTCCAATTCCAATCATAACACTATTTGACTCGGACCGTAGCTGGACCAAGCATGTCCTCCATCTGGCGCAATAAAGCCTGGGAAGGCTTGATCTTATACTTCTCACTTAACGCCAGCAGCTTGCCTGTACTTTCATAGAACAGGACCGTAGAGATCGGGCCAGGATGCTGTTCCAGCAGCTGTTTGAGCGTCTCAAGCAGCCTGGCGTTCTCCGCCTCCTTGGTAATCTTGATAAAGACCCGCTGTTCGGCGGCCTTTTTACCAGAAGCTGCGGAGGATGGTGAGGTCTGCTGCACTCGCGTGGAGGAGGCTGGCCGTGAGGAAGCCGCAGGACGGCTCCCACGATGGCGAGAATTGCGCGCACTCTGGACCAGCTGCTGCAGCGCAGCCGCGCTTAACGGCTTGACCTCGTCGGCAAGCAACTTAAAGCCTTCATCCTGCTGTTGAACCGTGCCCCGGAGCGCAATAAGCGCACCCTTCTCGACCATGTTTCGGCTGGCATTCCATACTTCCGGGAACAGTACGACCTCGCTTCGCTCAATCTGATCTTCAAGCTCCATGAAGGCCATCGCCTTTCCTTGCTTGGTCGTAATCGCCTTCACGGACACAACCATTCCCGCGACAACGGTCTTGCTCTCATCGGGAGCTTCGGCCAGCTCCATTAGCCGGTCGATCCCCTCGCCATCCAGCAGCTCATCGTAATCATCCAGCGGATGTCCGGAAAGATACAGCCCTAGCAGCTCGCGCTCATATTCCAGCTGCTGAGATGCTGTAAACCGCGGAACCTCCGGGTATTCAATATCCCAGTTAGGCGTCTCTACGAAATCGAACAGCTGGATCTGCAGATCCTCTCGTTCTTTGCGCCATTTTAGCGCCGCCTCCACCGTCTCATCCAGCATCGCAAGCAGCTGTGCCCGGTGCCCGGGCAGCTGGTCGAAAGCGCCGCCTTCAATCAGCGACTCAATCACCCGCTTGTTGCAGACCCGCAAGTCGACCCGGCGGCAGAAATCAAGCAGGCTCTCAAACGGTTTATCCTTTCGTTCCTTCAAAATGCTCTCCATCGCCTGTGTTCCTACGTTTTTGATCGCCGCAAGCCCAAAGCGAATCACGCCTTCATCCGCATGAGGAGTGAACAGCACACCACTGGCATTCACATCAGGAGGCAGCACTTGAATGTTCATTCTCCGGCATTCAACAATGTACTCGGCGACCTTCCGATGGCTGCCCATCACCGCTGTCAGCATGGATGCCATAAAATGCACAGGATAATGCGCCTTGAGATAGGCGGTCTGAAAAGCCAGCACGCCATAAGCTGCCGCGTGGGCACGGGGAAATCCGTAGTCTGCAAAGCGAACGATCATATCATAGACGGCGTTGGCCTCCTCTTCGCGGTACCCCTGCTCCAAGCTGCCGCTAACAAAATGGCCCCGCTGCTCGTCAAGAACCTCCCGCTTCTTCTTGGATACTGCGCGGCGCAGCAAGTCGGCTTCACCCAGCGAGAATCCCGCCATCTTAGAAGCAATTTGCATGATTTGCTCTTGGTAAACAATAATCCCGTATGTGTCCCCAAGGATGGGCTCCAGATCCGGATGAGGATATTCCACCTCAATCTGCCCGTGCTTGCCTGCAATATACTTCGGAATAAATTCCATCGGACCCGGTCGATAAAGCGCAAGAACCGATACGATATCTTCAAATTCCGATGGCTTCAGATCGCGCAGCACCCGGCGCATACCCGCAGATTCTAGCTGGAATACGCCCGTGGTTTCCCCACGTGACAGAAGATCATAAGTAGCCTGGTCATTGTCGGGCACAGTTTTGAAATTCGGAGCAGCTCCACGCTGCTCCTGAATCCAGCGCATACAACGTTCGATAATAGATAAAGTTCGAAGACCGAGAAAATCCATCTTCAGCAGCCCTATGGATTCCAGGTTCTCCATCGTATATTGCGTCAGCGCCGTCTTCTCGCTGCCTTCCTGAAGCGGTACCTCATCGGTTAGCGGGCTCCGCGAAATGACGACGCCCGCAGCATGTGTGGAGGCATGTCTTGGCATCCCTTCCACCTTGCGGGCCATGTCCAGCAGCCCCTTGACTCGCGGATTCCCGCTATAAAGCGTCTTCAGATCAGGACTCTGCTCTAATGCTCGGTCAATCGTGATGCCAAGATGCCCGGGAATCAGCTTGGCGACCTTGTCCACCTCTGCAAAGGGAACATTCATTGCTCTGCCGACGTCACGGACAGCCGCTCTAGCGGCCATGGTGCCGAAAGTGATAATCTGGGCCACATGCTCGGTTCCATATTTCTGAACCACATAGCTGATAACCTCGTCACGCCGCTCATCACTAAAGTCAATATCAATATCCGGCATGGTAATCCGCTCCGGGTTGAGGAAACGCTCGAACAACAGCCTATATTTCATAGGATCCACATCTGTAATATGAAGGACGTAAGCAACAAGGCTGCCGGCAGACGATCCGCGCCCCGGCCCGGTTGCAATCCCCTTCTGATGGGCATAAGCGATGAAATCCCACACGATCAGGAAATAATCGGAGAAGCCCATGCTGTCAATCACGCCAAGTTCATATTCTAGCCTCTTCTCCAGCTCCTGCTTGGCTGCCGCATCCTCCCAGCGTTCGGTAGCCTGATAGCGCTCCTCAAGTCCTCTCCGGCACAGTTCAGCCAAATAGGTTGCTGCGGTATGCCCCGTCGGAATCGGCTCGTAAGCCGGTAGGATGGCCCGTCCGAATTCCAGCTCCCAGCTGCATTTCTCCGCAATCCTTACCGTATTCGCAATCGCCTCCGGTACATGGGGAAACAGCCGCTCCATTTCTTCCCCCTGCTTAAAATACAGCTGGTCTGTCGGAATCTTAAGCCGGGCTTCATCTTCTACGGTCTTACCGGTGCCGATGCAGATCAGCACATCCTGAACCTCGGCATCCCTGCGCGTTAAATAATGCACATCATTGGTTGCCACCAACGGTATCCCAATATCCTGGGCCAGCTGAATCAACAGCGGATTCACCTTACGCTGTTCTTGTAATCCGTGATCCTGCAATTCCAGATAGAAGTCCTCCCCGAACGCCTCCTTATATCGGAGTGCGGCCCGCTTGGCCTCCTCATGACGCCCGTGCAGCAAATGCTGGGGAACTTCACCGCCAAGACAAGCACTTAGGGCAATAATCCCCTCTTTATGCCGCGTAAGAGCATCCCAGTCTATTCTCGGTTTATAGTGATGGCCCTCCAGATGTCCGATGGAGCAGAGCTTCATCAGGTTCCGGTAGCCTGTCATGTTCTTCGCAAGGAGAATCAGATGATAGATCGGCTGATCTTTCCTGCTCCCCCTTTCCTTACGGGAGCCCGATGTAAAATAAGCCTCACACCCAATAATTGGCTTGATCCCCTTCGCCTTGCACAGCTTATAAAAGGGAACAGCCCCGTACATGACCCCATGGTCGGTTAACGCCAGCGACTTCATGCCGAAGCTTGCCGCCTGTTCTACCAGCTCTTCCAACCGGGCTGCTCCATCCAGCAAACTGTATTCGCTGTGCACATGCAAATGAACGAACCCGTTATCCATCTCTCTCCCCCATTCTGGCCTGTATTCTTGAAGATTTATATTCAGATAAGCATCGCCGCAGCAATCGCTTATAAATGAACTTATTTCTTATAAATATTTTATCATACAACCCGTTAGGAAGCCCATAGAATGGTAGAAAGAGCCCGGACAAGCAGCTTCTAGCAACCATTGTAAATCGGAGAAGTTCGTAAGGAGAGGAAGAAAGAGATGAGCCCATTTATTACAAAGGCAATTTTAGACTTTTTCATCGCCTTCGGCATCGTCATTGGTGGGGCGTTAGTTGGCGGCATAGGCGCAGTAGTCTCCCTTCAGCCCCCTACCCAGACCATGCTGGACGTTGCTGACCGGATCAAAATATGGGCGCTTGCCGCAGCAATTGGCGGAACCATTGATCCTATGAGGGTGATTGAAAGCAACTTCTTTGACGGGAATCTGTCTCCCGCTATCAAGCAAATCCTGTACTTGCTATTTGCCTTTTTAGGTGCCCATATGGGGTCCGAGCTTGTAAAGTGGGTGTGCGGAGGAGGAAGAGGCTAGGATGAGAGTGCCTCCATTTGAGAGATTTCGTCCATTTATGCAGCTTGCTGCAGTATTCGCCGTAGGCATGATTGTCGGCAGCGTCATCTATAACTCCTTATTTCATGCAAGTTATAATCATCTCTGGACGGAGAATAGAGATTTGCAGCTCAGGTTAGCTCAGTCGGAAGAAGACTTAAAGACACTGAAAAAATACAACAAGCGGCAAACCGTCATCAAAGAGATCAAAATCCGGATCGAAGACCAGGATCCGCCGCTTAACGAGCTTGCTGTCAAGGAGGTCACCCAGAAGCTGCAAAAGGAGCTGTCGGTACTGCGGGGACGCAGTATGTTCGAAATCGACAGTGATAGCAAGATGGCCCGGACCCTGCTGGACCGTAAGCTGTACGAAGTACGCGAGAAGAAATATGTCATCCAGATTAGAACGATGCTGGTCAGTGAAGGGGTCCTGCAAATCTGGCTGGACATGAGGCCGGAGAAGACAGGATAGCCCTTCCTTAAGGAAGGCTCACCCGTGTTCAATCGACTGGAGCGTCATCACAGCCTTCGCTACCAGACCTTCATGGTGGGTCATGGATATCTCCAGCTTGCAGGTCCTGCGGCTAACTTCCAGAACCACTGGCGAAATCACAATTTGATTCTCAATCTGTACAGGCCGAACAAAGTAAGTGGTCACATTGTCCACGATATAGCCGCTTCCGCTCACATCCTTGGCCGCCGTTAAGCCAGCCTGTGTCATGAGGTCCATCAATACGCCTTCGGAAATCGTGCCCATGTAAGTAGCCATTTGCGGCGTAATCAGACCATGGAAGAACAAACGGCCCGACTCATCCCGTTCCTCGGCGAATCCGTTCCACATTAGATGGTCAAATGTCTCTCCAAGCTGCGGCTGATTCTGGGCATCTCTCATAGCCTGCAGTACCTCTTTGCGAGTTACGGAGGACACCAGCTTGCGGTTGCGATCTACGATGGGCAGGAATTCAACGCCTTCCCACATCATGATCTGTGCGGCAGAGGCAAGAGAGGTCTGAAGTCCGGCCGTTATCGGATTCCGGGTCAAGCATTTCTCAAGCGGCTGCTCCCTCTCCATATCCTCAACATCCTTACGGCTTATAATACCGATAACCCGATTCCATTCATCGGTCACAGGAAAACGTTGGTAGCCTGTCGCCAGCGCCAGCTCTTCAAAGTCGGCTACAGTGCTGCTTGCCTTGAGCTGGTTGACTTTAGGCTTGCCCGACACAATATCCTCAACCAGCATAATTTTCTTCTTAATCAGCCGATCGAAGATCGCTCGGTTAATCATCGAAGCAACAGTGAATGTGTCATGTCTGGAAGAAATGATGGGCAGGGCCAAGCGATCGGCCAGCATTTTGACCTCTCGGCTGGTTCCGAATCCCCCGGTAATCAGCACGCCCGCCCCCTGCTCCAAGGCCATGATGTGCGTATCCTCCCGGTTGCCGACGATGAGCAGGCTCCCTGCATCAATATACCTGACCATGGCATCAATCTTCATCGCACCGATCACATATTTATGAAGCGTCTTATGCTGGCCTTCACTTCCTCCGAGCACATGACCTTCCACAATCTCAACTACATCCCCAAAGGACAGCTGGTCAGAGATGGTGCGGGGCTTCTTCTCGACACGTACCGTCCCGATTCTCTCCTTGGTAATCACGATGCCAAGATTCTCCGCTTCCTTAACTGCACGGTAAGCTGTTCCCTCACTAACATTCATGCTCTTGGCCAGCTTGCGTACGGAAATTTTGGTCCCGATCTTCAAGCTCTCAATATGCTGCAGCAGCTGCTCATGCTTGGTGACAGATTCTTCGTGCCCTTCCATCTGTTATCCTCCTCAGGTCCGAACTGTACTAATCTGTATCTATTATAGCATGTTATAGGATAGAAGAGAAATCCTGGAAAGGCAAAAAAGAAGACCGCTTCTTTCGCGGAATTCCGCTGCGGTCTCCTTCACATCTCTTGAATTATAAATGCGGCCGTTCGCTTGGATTACAGCCCGCGTGTCTCCTTCTGCTCCTCCGGCCATTTCAGCTGCCACTGCTGGTATTTTGCCCGGCGTATTCCCTCAAGCGCCTTCTGCTTCTCCGCATCGACCCCCAGAATAAAATGGAGGTGGGCGCCGATCACCAGAAAGGCAAACAGGGCCCAGACAATCCCGAACAGTGAAACCCATCCCGCATCCGGACGGAAGGAAATCATCGGCAGTGCATACACGAGCATTCCGAGTGCGATAAGCATATACACCACATGCTTAAGTTTGCTTGTCTTCTTCATCTCACGACAGCTCCTTCATCTGAATCTATATTTCTAGTCTATGAAGGTGCCGCGAGAATATGAGAGTAGCCGCAAATTATTTTAGTGTATTATTCGGTAGGGCCGTAAAGATGCTGCAGGCTGTCGGATATAATTTTGTTCACGTCCTGGATAATTACGCTTAGGCGGCGTTCTGCCTCAAAAAGACGGCGGATGTTCAGGTTCTGACTCAGCGTCTCAAACAGCTTCTCCATCTGCTCCATCTCCTCAGGCGCAGGCATATCGCCTGACATCATACGCTGCTGCACCGTATTCTGACGGATGCGGAAGTCATCCAGCATTCGCTTGCTGTCCGGATCAGCATCAACCAATTTCATGGCAGAGGTAATGTCCTCTACTTCTTGGCTCTCCTTCAGTGCCTTGGCTAATTCGTTTGCTTTATCATAAATGTTCATTCTGTTTACCTCCAGACGGGTTTACCGTATTATTTGATCTTTCAATTCACTAACATCAGCATCAGAGCCTGTATTAATCCAATTATTGCCCCGAGCAGAACACCAAGCCACGTAATCGCCCTGAATTCACGTCCGGACACGCTAAGGATCACCTGTTCAAGACGTTCGATCGGGAACTTCTGCACCTGCTCCTGAACCAGCTTCGGCAGCTCAATGCTTTGTACTGCTGAGGGAATTATTCGTGCAATCCCCTCCAGCAATCTGGAAGCAATCTGCCCCACACGCTGCTGGAGAGAAGCCTGCCAAGGCGAAATCATCGAAGACAGCGTAAGCTCACCAGCTTCGGTCATCCAGCGACGGATGGGCAAGCCCTCCTTCACTTTCTTCTCAATCCACTGCTCTAGATCGGTATCCAACAAGGACTTCAGCAGCTCACCGACCGGCTTCTCACCAAGCATCTCCAGCCGACCATCAATCGCCTGAGTTACCTTCGCGCGGGCTTCCTCCCCCCTCAGACCTCTAACCAGGGCAGGCGTAAGCTTCTTAACCAATTTGTCCTCGTCGACAAAAAATGAGGCCATGGCGCCAAGAAATCCGCCCGTCTGATCCATCAGGCTTTCGGCAAGCTTGGTCAACATCCGCTGTCCCTGTGCGGACAAGAGCTCCTCTTCCACCGCTTGCAGAATGACTTCGGCAGCGGAGGCGCTAATATTTCTTCTCCTGTCATCGGACCAGCCTGGAATCGCCTCTTTGAGCGATTTGCTCTCCCACTCGCTCTGTCTCCACCACCGGGAAGCAGCCCGCCCTGCGGCTGCCCGTACGGACTGCTCCAGCCTGCCCTTTAGCTCTGCCCAAGCAGCCTGTCCGAATGCCTTCTCAGCAGCTGCTTCAAGGGTAAGAGCGCTTTGGGAAGCCCGCAGGAGCAGCTGGCTCAGCCTCTCCTCCGCCTTCTTCTGAAAAGCGGGTCTCCTTACCAGCTCCTGCAACCCTTCAGCCGTTACCAAATACTCGGAGACGACCTGCCCGAGCGACTCGGCAATCTCTTCCCTGCGTTTGGGGATAAGCCCCGGCGTAAAAGGAATTCGGAAGCTACCTATATAAATGGGCTTACGCGGATGAAAGAGCATTTTAATTGCCAAATGATTCGTGAAACCGCCAACGAATGCCGCTACAGCCACGCTAAACAGCAAATACCAACCATTTGTCAACCTCGTAAAACCTCCTTATTTCATCCATTGGGTCAATCACCAAGGGATATCTGTCCTCATATGATGAAGCACATGCAATTCATGTATATCTATTCGCTAAACAGTCTTAGTCACCAGCCACAGGTTGGAAGGAGATCCACTTATGCCCTCCAGAAAGCTAACGGTACAAATTATGAATTCGGGACTGCTCGAAGACAACGACATCCTCGTGAATTCAGCACTCGTCAAGCGTTGGAAGATACCGGCCAACACGCCGCTTCGGCTAAGCTTCGGATCCATGGAGCAAATGGTCCAGGTCGTTCCTCACCCCAAGCTGGACGGACTCCGAATCAGCCGCGGATTAGCCGGTCAATTCGGCATATTCGCAAGGTCTGCCATGCGATTCAGCTATAAGCCGTCCGGCCGGGCACTAAGACTTGGCCCCTTGATTGGTGTGTTGATCAGCCGAGACATTCCGGATTCTCCCGACAGACCGTTCGGGAACATCACGATGTTCTGTAAGGAATTAGCCCTAGCCTGCCACAAACAAGGAGCTCATGTCTACTTCTTCACCCCCAGCAGTATTGAGCAAACTTCAGACAAAGTACAAAGCTGGGTGTATGCGGAAGGCTGGAGACAGGCCGAGCTGCCGATTGCTGATGTATTCTACAATCGGCTGACTTCGCGAAAATTGGAGAATAAACCTAGCGTACAGCATTTCATGTCAGAAGTAAAATCCAAACATGGCAGCCATTTTTTTAACGAGAAGTATCTGGATAAAACCGAGGTATTCTCCGCTTTGAAGGACGACTCCTCACTTGTGCGCTACCTCCCGGAATCCCATGCGGTAAAGGGAACCTCCACCATCAAATCCATGCTTGGGAAGCATCCGGTTGTGTTTCTCAAGCCGGTTAGGGGGAGTCTCGGGAAAGGCATCATTCGAATCACCAAGCAAAACGATGGAACTTATGTTACCCACGCCACCCGCTCCCTAGGCACGCACAAGCAAGCTTTCGAATCCCAGGCCAAACTGCTGACATCGCTCTCCGGGAAAATCAAGACCACACGCTACCAAATTCAACAGGGGCTTCCCCTTCTGGAGGTGGGCAAGCGTCCTGTGGACTTTCGTGCGCTTGTGCAGAAAAACGCCCAGGGAAAATGGGCCATCACCTCTGTAGTCGCCCGAATTGCCGGGTCTCAGCATTTCGTGTCGAACTTGGCTAGAGGAGGCTCCCTATGCTCCGTCAATGACGCGGTTAACCGCAGCACACTTCCAGCCGGAATTAAGAGCAAGGCCGACCTTATGCTCAAAAAGGCAGCCCTGCTGATTGCCCAAGGGGTCGACGAACGTATTCCCGCTCATTTCGGGGAGCTTGGCATCGACCTAGCCATGGATGCGGGCGGCAAGGTATATTTGCTTGAAGTCAATTCCAAGCCGTCTAAAAATGACAATACCCCACTGCGGGAAGGGAGAACCCGCCCATCCGTCCGAAGAATTCTCGACTATGCCAATTACCTTGCGGGGTGCTGAAAGCAAACATAAGGAGGTTGATTTTATGATTTTAAAGCGGAAGGGAACTCTCGGTATCCTTGAGACTGAGGCAGCGGGCGGCCCTCATCCGTTTGCCGAAGCCTCCTTTGTTCGCAAGCTGTGCCTCGCCGGAGAAGAGCGCGGAATTCAAGTCTTTGTCTTCTGCCCCTCTGATATACAGGACGGCGGAGATCAGGTCCACGGTTATACCTATGAAAAGGGCGGGTGGAAGCGTCGAAGCTTTCCTCCACCGGATGTTCTGTATGACCGCTATCTTGCCCTAGGCACTCGGCAGCTGCTTCAGAAGCGCAAGCAACTTGCCGAGCTAGAGAAGCGGCATTCGATCCGGTACCTAACCCGAGGATTGGCGGGAAAATGGACGGTGTACCGGACATTGAAGCAATTTTCCGCCCTGCTTCCTTACCTACCGGCAACCCTCCAGTATAAATCTCCGAGGCAGCTTGCCAACGTCCTCGATCTTTGGAAGGGAGAGGCGTTTCTCAAGCCTCAGAACGGGTTACATGGTAAGCTAACCCTTCATGCAATCCTGAGCAACTCAGCACCAGGCACGCTGGAGGTCACAGGTAGGGACCGCAGCAATAAGGTATTTCAACACCGGTTCAGCGATATAGAAGAAGGATTCACCTTCATCGACCGCTTTACAGACAACCGGGCCTTTCTTATTCAGCCCTTCCTAAAGTTGACGACCCGAAGCAAGGAACCCTTCGATGTTCGCGCCCTCGTTCAGAAGGGGAATGGTGGCACGTGGTCGTTAACGGGCCTGGCCGTTCGGCTGGGCAAGCCGGGAACTCTAACCTCCAATCTTCATGGAGGCGGGGATGCCCGTCAGGCTCTCCCCTTTCTGGAGAGCGAGCTTGGCGCAGAAGGCGGACGGGAAGCATTGGCGAAGATCACCCGACTCTCCAGGCTCATTCCACATGTGCTGGAGAGCAGGTTTGGGAGAATGGCCGAACTGGGAGTCGATTTCGGCATAGAGCCATCTGGCGATATTTGGATTCTAGAGGTCAACTCCAAGCCAGGCCGCAGCGCTTTCTCCCGGATCGGTGAGCCGCAGTCTGCCCGAAGGGCGATCGAGAGCCCTTTGGATTATGCCAAATTCCTAATGAGACAGTGCGGGTCCCTCCCTTTAGTCGCTCGATCTTCATGTATAGACGTTCTCTGACAAATGCTCCGCTAGCAAGAAGACCATGCTTTTGATGTAAGTTTTGCTACGCAAAACTTTTAGGAGGATAAATCATGAGTTTGACTTTCTGCAATGTGCACTTTACTCAGCAACCTCAAAACGTTGTCTATATTTCAGGTTCTCTGATTAAGAAGCTGAAGCTGAACGGGAAGAAGAAAGTCCATTTAAGACTGGGCGGGGACCGAGTTCCGGCTGCCATTAAGCCGATCCAGAAATCCGGCAACCACCTGTACCTCGCCTCCGGCGTAAGAAGAGGTATTCATATTCCAAGCACAGGATCTGTCTATCTTCGAAGTCTGCAACAGCAAGATGAGGTACAGCTCGGTCCGCTCATCGGCGTTCTGTCCGACGGGCCGACTTCGTCCCTGACCCAGCCGTTCGGTTCCAGAACCGGATTTATCAAACAGCTGCTAAAGGAAGGCAAGAAGCAGTCGTATATCTTTGCCTTTACCCCCAAAGACATCAATTGGCAGCAGGAGACGATCAACGGTTATTTTCTGAATGATAGCGGAAGCTTCTACCGACAAAGAGTCCCTCTTCCAGATGTTGTATACAATCGGCTCCCTTCCCGAAGGGCCGAAACTACGTTTCCCATTCAGATGCTGCGGGAGCGCTTTATCCGCCGTAAAATTCCTTTCTTCAATTGGAGCTTCTTCAACAAGTCCGATGTATATCGGCTGCTGGAGGATGATGCCCAGGCCAATAAGTATGTTCCGGAATCCATCATGAACCCGAGCCCGGAACAGATCAAGGATATGCTTGACCGCCATTCCTTTGTCTATTACAAACCCAGCGGCGGCAGTCTCGGGAAAGGAATTTATCGAATTTCTTATGTGCCTAAGACGGGATACTTTGTCCGCTACCGTAAAAGCGTGGGCAATGCGCTCCAAAGATTCAGCACGTTCAACTCCCTCATCCGCACCCTTCAATCCCGCCATGGACGCGGGCTTCAAGGATATGTGGTCCAACAGGGGATTCGGCTGATTGAGATCGACGGATGTCCCATTGATTTTCGGTTCCATATGCACAAGGACGGCAAAAATCAATGGGTGGTCGTCGGGATCGGCGCCAAAAAAGCGGGGAAGGGCAGTGTAACAACCCACATTAAAAACGGAGGCTCGCTGCTTACGCCCGAACAGGCTCTAAGCCGGGCATTTGGCTCCCGGGGGGATGAGGTCCTGAAGCGAGCCAAACAAACCGCTATTAAGCTCGCCGAGTCTATAGAGTATCACCACAGGCATTTAATCGGCGAGCTTGGCTTTGACTTCGGCATCGACAAGGATGAACAAATCTGGATGTTTGAAGCTAACGCCAAACCAGGGCGCTCCATCTTCAAGCACCCGCAGCTTCGTGCAGAAGGCAGAGCGTCGGTGGAGCACATTCTCGAACACTGCCTGTACCTCACTAAATTCCGGAGGAGGGATGAACCATGAGCAGGGGGCTGCCGGTCGATTCAAAACCGGTCCTGGCCGTGCTGACGACCGCCGATCCCCATAAAATGTTTGCCGGCAACCGGGCAAACTTCCGGGACATTCTTAACGTAGGCCGGGAAATGGGTTTTCTCAGCTATGTCGTAACTACGCGCGACTTGAGACTGTCAGAGGAACGGGTAATGGGCTTCACGTATTCCCCGGATCTCAAACAGTGGCAGCAGGATATATTTCCGTTGCCCAATGTCATCTATAACCGGATTCCGCTGCGGGAAGACGAGCGGCGGCCCTCGGTAAGGCGAAAAATCGAAGAATGCCTGAGCCATCCGGCGATTCACCTCTATAATCCGTCCTTCTTCAACAAGTGGCAGCTGTTCGGCTGGCTGAAGGACTCGCACATTACCCGGCCCTTCGTGCCCGAGACCAAGCGGCTTAGAGGCCGGAAGTCCCTAATGATAATGATGGATCAATTCCACAGTCTCTACCTGAAGCCCGAAAGCGGAAAAGCTGGGAAGGGCATCATGCGCTTGCGCTTCAATTATAAGGATATCCGTCCCTATAAATTGACGATCTCAAGTCCTGGCAAGAATCAGGTGTATAAGACGGCCATGCTGTCCCGCTTGTGGAAGCGATTATATCGCGAGACCGAAGGAACCGATTATATTGTCCAGCAAGGCATTGAGCTGTGTAAATACCGCGGGCGGCACTTTGATCTGCGTGTCCTCGTCCAGAAGACAGGAAAAGGCCAATGGGCCGTCACTGGTATCGGTGCCCGTCTCGCTGGACCCTTGCGGATCACGACGCATGTCCCTCAAGGCGGAAGCGTTGAGGACCCGGAAAAGATGCTGCTCCCCACCTTTGGTCTGGAGGAAACAACCTTCCTGCTCAGCCGCGTTAAAGCCAATGCCATTATGATTGCCAAGCAAATTGAACGGGCATCGGGCAAGACGCATGGCGAGATGTCCATGGACCTAGGCGTGGATAGCAGTGGTAAGCTGTGGTTCTTCGAAGCCAATGCCAAACCGATGAAATTCGATGAACCCCATATTCGCAAAAAATCCCTGGAGCGAATTTTTCAGTTCAGCCAATATTTGGCTAAGCAATCTAAATAACTGCCCGGAGGTCCTTCCTATGCAAATCTCCTCCTACCCGGCTGGAATCGATTGGCCCTGGGAGAAGCTGCATGGCATGCTCCTTACCTTCGTGCGTAACTACGGAGCCCGGCGGATTACCGCCGGGTCCTACCGGATGTTGATGCGGCTGTCGCCGCAGAAGCTGGAGCAGCCGGGGGCCGCACTTACGCTCGCTACGGTCCAGACCGAGGACGGGTGCCATTTGGCAGGCTTCTCCTGCACGACAGAGTATGGTTCGGAGCTTCATATCGTTGTAGTTCATCCCTTGTACAGAAACCAGGGGATTGGCCGCAAGCTGATGACTTCTCCGCTGGAAACGCTCGGCAGACTGCGCTGCCGAGTTGCTGTAGACAATCTTTCCAGCCTTAAGATGTGCTTTAATGCAGGCTTCACCGCCTATGGAATTGTTCAAGGACCCACCGGCAAGCCAACCCTGCTGCTGGAACGCGAGTATTCAGCTCTTGCTGCAGACGGGTCTCCCCGCTCAACTTTCGCTAAAGAAGGTGAACGCTTTGCCCACACCCGTATTGGGAATTATGACTTTATATCTAAATGACAAGAAGCAGCTGGAGGAACGCCCGATTTATGAGCGAATGATTACAGAAGGACAGAAGCTGGACCTTGAGGCCTTTGTCTTTACCCCGGCCGACGTCAGCTCCAGCAAGAAGGCCATTTACGCCATGGTCTTTGATCCGGTGACCAAGAAGTGGTCCCGAAAATGGCGCAGCTTCCCGGATATGATCTTCGACCGCTGCCGCATCCAGCGCAGCGTTCGCTTCGAGCAGCTCAAAAAATTCAGGGCCAAGTACGGACATCTAAATTTTCTGAACCGCCCCCTCAGCGATAAATGGACGATTTACCAATCTCTCCGTAAGAAAGCGGCCTTCAAGCCCCATCTGCCGGAGACACTGCTGTTTAACTCCTTGTCAGATGTATATCAGCTCCTGAAGAAAAATCGCCTTATCTATATCAAACCCGCTCAAGGTACCGGAGGAAGAGGAATCCTGCGCGTAGAGAAGGTAGGCGCTAAGCTCTATATGATTCAGGGCAGAAACCTGCAGCGTAAGATCATCTCGCCAAGGAAAATGCATGAATCCAGCCTCGGCCCTTACCTGCTGAACTGGAGAAAGGGGAATTCCTTCCTTGTACAGCAGGGCATCCGCCTCGTACTGCCAAATGGAAGAGTGCATGACTACCGGATGCTCGTGCAAAAGAGCGGCTCGGGCAAATGGTCTGTCACTGGCTGCGCGGGCCGGGTTGGTGCCGCTCGAAGTGTGACCTCCAATCTGCACGGCGGTGGCCAGGCGGTTGCGATGTCAACCTTGCTCAAGCAATGGATTAAAGATGAGAAGAAACAGGAGGAAATTAAGAAAAAGGCTGAGCAATTAGGGGTTGAAATTGCCGAATATTTGGAGTCCCAGTATAGCGCTCTGTGCGAGCTGGCTCTGGATCTGGCAATCAATAAGAGCGGACAGATTTATGTGCTTGAAGTGAACCCTAAGCCATCCCGGGAGGTCTTCTCGCAAATAGGGGACACGGACGCTTATCATAACGCAATTATTCGCCCGCTTGAATATGCCCTGTGGGTGTATCAACAGAAGGATAAAGAAAAATAGCAGCAGGAAGCCGCCGTATCGTTATGGCGGCTTCCTGCTGCTATAGACTATTCAGCTTCCTGATATAATTGCAGCAGCTGCCCAAATTCCGTGATCATCGCATCCGAGCCTGACAGCTCGTCGCTTTTGCCGAATCCGGCATAATTGCAGCCTATTACGGTCTGCCCGTTCCTCTTGCCGGCTTCCACGTCGGACGAGCGGTCGCCCACCATCCATGCGCGATCAATTCCGTGGTTGTTCAGAAGTAGCTTCACGAGGTCCACCTTTGAACGCGTCTGATGCTCCCCTGCACTGTAGATCCCCTCGAACAACGGGAAGATGCGATGCGCATCAGCTACACCTTTTACATAATGCTCCAATCCGTTACTAGCGACAAAGAGCCGCACACCTTGCTCCTTCAGAGCTCTTAAAGTGGATTCTACCTGCGGATACAGCTGGCTGGAGTTCTCCTTAAGCCCTTCGATCTCCAGCTCAAGCAGGAGCTCATCCGCACGACGATGCACAGCGAGGTCCTGTTCTGGCATCACATTCATCCATATTTCCTCCAGCAGCATGCCAAGACTGTTCAGGATTCTCTCTTCCGGCGGTGTCTCTCCATGGTAAAGCCCTTCCTCGCGAAGTCGGTCAAATAACCGGTAATAGGCAGGCAGAAGCAGTGTCTCCGTCTGGAAGAGCGTCCCGTCCATATCAAAGATCATTGCCTGCGGCTTCTTAAGTCTCTGTATATTATTCATCGCTTGTTCTACCTTCCTTATCCTTAGGTTAGGTTCTTCTATCCACACAAGCTCTTCATCATTGCTCATCACCGGCAGCCTGCTTTGTTCCTTTGTAGGTTTCTCCCCACTGCTTCATCATCAGGATAATGGGAATAATCGTTCTGCCAAAGGAAGTAAGTGAGTATTCTACCTTCGGTGGAACCTGCTGGTACACCTCCCGGTGAACCAGACCATCCTTCTCCAGCTCACGAAGCTGAAGTGTCAGCATACGCTGGGTAATAGACGGGCAAATTCTCCGAAACTCGTTGAAGCGCTTCTTTCCCTCAATCAAATGGTAGAGCAAAATCCCCTTCCACTTTCCACCGATTACATCAAGGGTATATTCTACCGGGCATGCTTCCTTGCTCTCACATATCGGACTCGGTCTGCTTGTCATTCTCTCCCCCCATTTCTTCAGGATCCAAACCTGTGTTATAAGGTGATTATCTCACGGAACATAAGCGCCAAATTTCATTTTACCCGCTACCTGAGAATCGGGCAAATGCGGTGGTGGCTAACCACACCTATATACAGCAGCAGCAGCTGCCTTAGTCGATTAAGAACAGCTGCCGCATATTTGCCATTTCATTATTTTATCTTCAGTTGGTCATGGATGGCTACCGCTATTAAATGGGCGTAAGCTTCCGAGCCGCTGCGCCCTAAATGCACCCCATCCTTGCCGAAATATTCGTCCTTCCCTTCGCTCGCCGAGAACCAGTCAAGGAGAGTGACGCGTTCTGAGCCTGCGGCCGTCTTTTCTAGCGTCTCATTGACCACTGACTGCCAAGGGCGTGGCACACGGGTATTGACCAGAAAAATATGCTTTACGCCGCTCATACTATCAATCAGCTTCTGCAGCTGTTTGCTGGTAAATGCTCCGTTCGTTCCTACCTCAATAATAACCATTTCCCCCAATTTATCGTCCGTCTTCAGCTGCTCCACGACCTCAGCCACCTCCGACATTTGACGTCCAACCATGCCGTCAACAGTTATGCCCGGCAGCCGCTTCTCCAGCTCCGACTTAGCATCCAGCATAACGGAATCGCCAATGGCCGTAATCCCTTCGCCGCTTACGAGCCCGCGTTCTGCTGGATGACCCGCGACCTCAGCCGAATGTGCAGCCCCTAAAGCACTCTGCTCCGTAACGTTGGTAGGCTCACTTCCAGGGGCCGGCTGCGTATTCACCGGTGGAGCAGCTTCATGCGTCACTGTCGCTGTCTGTTCCGATGGGTTCGCAGAAGGCGAATGATAGACCGCAAATACAGCCAGGAACACAACGAGAAGCACAGCGGCACCAGCAGCCGAAGCTTTCCTTATTCCGCCAGGCTTTCCTACCAGCACTCTTGCCCTGCTCCAGAGTCTGCCCATCGCCCCATGGCGGATAGGCTCTTCGATATAGTGCCAGGATAAGGCTGCGAGAATCAGGCTAGCCAAAACTTGAAGAAGGACCCGGATCAGGCTGACTGGTCCCGTGCTGACCGAAGGCGTGGTCATGACGATGACCGGATAATGCCACAGGTACAAGCCGTATGAGCGCACGCCGATCCAGCGAAGCGGAGCCCATGCCAGGCATTGGCCAAGCCTTCCTGCTGGGTGGGCGATAGCCGCCACTGTTACCGCAGCAGCTATCGAGAGCAGGAGTAAACCGCCCCTGTAGAGGAACGGCTGGTATTCATTAGTCTTCAACACCATGTAGCCTGCCGCCACAAGGGTAGCAGCACCGGCTAGATCAAGAATATTCCGGGCGGATTGGGATACGCTCGGCTTAAGCTTGCGGCTGGGCCACACCGCTGCAAGCGCAGCGCCGCATAGGAGAGAGAATATCCGGGTGTCTGTTCCATAGTAGACACGGCTCGGATCGGTCCCTGGAGAATAGAGAAGGGCCATAGCCAGAGCTGAGATCAAAGCGGCTCCCAGCATCCATAGGGCAAGCTTCCCCTTTTTCAAACCAAAATACAGCGCGATGCCGAGCACCAGCGGCCAGATAAGATAGAATTGCTCTTCAACAGCAAGTGACCACAGGTGCCCAAGTGGAGATAACGGCCCAAAGCTATCAAAATAGGAAACTTTATGAAAGATAAACCACCAGTTGCTTATGTAAAGCAGAGCAGCCGGAACATCCCCCCGCATAGCCGAAAGATGGTCCCGACCAAACAAGGCTGCCCAAAAAATGACCACAAGCAGCATACTCAGCATGGCGGGCAGGAGCCGCCTAGCCCTTCTCAGCCAGAAGTCCTTAAGATCAAAATGTCCCAGCTCCTCCTTCTTCGCTAGCAAAATATCTGTAATGAGATAACCGGATAATACAAAAAATACACTGACACCAAGCAGACCTCCCGGTGCCCAGCTGGAATTCAAGTGATAAATGACGACGGCTATGACGGCAAGAGCGCGAAGCCCGTCCAGTCCTGCCATATAACGGTCTTTAGCATGCAGCGGCTCAGGCATAATTATCGCACCCTCTACCCATCCTGCGGCTCAATTGCCATGCTGTGTTGTCTTTCATTTCGTTCCTTCTGCCTCTCTATTTCTATGTTTATATTATTTGTTCACTTTAATGATTATAGGGACCGTTTCTTAAGATTAGGTCACAATGAAGTTAAAAAACATAACAATTCCTTCATTTTTAAAAATGGACACTGAATCCTCTAAAATTATGAATTCCTGTTCCATGCCGGATGCAGTTCCGCTCACGCAGCTCCTGCACTGCCTGTCTGACCTCAACCAGCAGCTCTGGCTCCAACCCAAGCTTGTTGTGCCCGCCGTAAATCTTCGTCACTCCCCGCAAATCCGAGATGCGTTCTAGAGAACTCACCAAGGCTGCCGGCTCTGTTGTCGGATAGAAAGCATAGATAGGCGTGTCACTGTACAGCAGATCACCTGTGAATAAATAGCCCCTGCTCTGATCCAGAAAGGAAAGATGTCCGGGAGAATGGCCTGGTGTATGAAAAACGGTAAGCTGACGATTTCCTAGCTCAATAGGGTCCTGATCACGCAGCAGCCCTGAGGGTTCTCCCCGAAATGGCTCATATGAAGCAGCACTGAAATCCAGCGGCAGCGGCTTGGTAATATCCCGGGATACATCATGCCGGATCTGCTCTATGGACAAACCGGGAATCCCTTGAACGAGCCACTGTTCTTCGGCTTCATGAACCCATATGTTATCATATTCTCCATGACTTCCGATATGGTCCCAATGGACATGCGTCGTCAGCACGATGATCGGCAGGCTGGTTAGCTGATCGGTTACCCGCTTCATATGATCAATCCCGGTACCCGTATCAATCAGTGCTGCACGCTCTGTCCCGAGAATTAAATAGGAATGCACCTTCTCCCAATGACCGTACTCGCTTATAGCATATGTATCCTTATCTAATGCAGTTATGGTAAACCATGGGTCCTTCGGCAGACTTGTCATCCTTTAATCCTCCCTTTCGCGGCTTCACTAGACCTAGTCTCCTGGCTATCTTGAAAAGCAACAAGAGACATATAATAGCTTCTCTCCTCTTGGGTTCCCTGCGCTGTCTTGCTGAAGTGCTTCTCTACCAAAGCCTTAAAGTCGTTCAAAAAAGCAGTGAAGCTCCCGGCAGTGCCGTAAAATTGATACGTACCGGCTATGTTCTTCCACTGTTCCTGGTTCGAACTGTCCAAGGCAAATGAAGCGCCCGGCGCAAGCTGGATCTTCTCCCGAGTCAGCTGTACTGTCTCCATAAACACCTGTCTTGAGGTCTCTACGAGATCCAGACTTGGAAGCAGATGCTCCTCAGGGATAAACCGGCCGGATACGGCCCGGTAGTACTTTTGCATAATCCCATTCTTCTCCTCACGCTTCACAACTTGAATGACACCATGCTTCTCAAGCTCCTTCAGGTGAAAATAGATGTTGTTCCGAGTTATGCCCATCTGCTCTGCCAGCTGCTGGCCGGTATACGGCCCCTTAACCAGGTTCATCAGAATCTTGGTTCGCAGCGGGTCCGATAGGGCCTTTAGCTGCTCATGGGTACGAATGATATAGACGCCAGTAGGCTCCAACAAGACATCTCCCTTCTTTTTACCGGTAAAATTAATTTTACTGACTGCTAGATTCTAGCACAGCCTACACATAAGGCACAATAAGGATTTCTATTAAAAAAACGCCGGGATTTCGCCGGCGCTCATATTCGCAGCTACACGCTTAATTCATTAGGAATACACAACAAATCAAGCTCATCCACATACATCTCCGGATCGGCTTCATCAAAGGGCTTTGTTCCTCCGAACCATGAGTATATCCGATAAACCCTGTAATCAGGCAGCAGCTCTAGCGTATCCGCTAAATTGTGGCTAGCGTAAGGATGGTGCTCGAAGGTTACGATAGGCCGCGCAATTTCAAGCAGCCGCTGTGCTCCTGCAAAGACCTCGTATTCCACGCCCTGTGTATCCACCTTCAACACCTTGACTTTCTTCTTCTGCTCATCAGTCAGAGCCTCATCCAGTGGCACGACAGGCACCTCGATCATCGATGTGCCATTTTGCAGTACCTCGTAACAAATAGATGAAGATAGAGCCCGGTTATAGCAGGAGTCATCCTGCATATAGAATGGAAGCGTGCCTGCAGTCTGGCCTACAGCTTGACAATAAGCATGAATATTGGGCAGTCCATTCAGGGCAATATTCTCTTCAAATTGATGATAGATACGAGGATGGGGTTCGAAGCTGATACAGGTTGCCGCTGGGTTGGCGGCAGCAATATACAGACTGTGGTAACCGATATTCGCCCCCACATCAAGGAAGATACCTCCATCTTCCATTCGACTGCTTAATTCGCGGACTAGATGCGGCTCCCACCCTTTTCTCTCCGCAATGATATCCTCTACAAAGCCGGGAAGCTGTAATTTCATCTTAAAATGATGATTTCCTGATTGCAGGTCTACAATTCGTTCCTCCACGTTGATACACCACCTTTTGAATGATGAAAGACTTAAGGAAGACTGCTAATAATGTATGCTTCCCTCTCCGCGCAGGTATGGACCTTTTGTCCCCCTGTAGTCCAAGCAAATCTTAAGAAAATAGAATTAAATATACTATATAGAAGGAACTAAAGAAATGAATGTTATCGGGCCGTATTAGGCCGTGATCATAGAAAGTTCAATATAAAACTTTAGTTCAATCTATATACCTATAAATTGAGGAGGAGAAAAAGAATGAAAAAACATGAGCTGGAAGGAGTTTATGATGCTGCTTTTAGTCTGGGAGAAAGCTGTCTAGCCGCAGCCCAGCTGACAAGGCTAAATCTCAGGCCCTTCTCGGGAGTCATTGATTGGATGCGTTCTCGAAGCTTGAAGGACGTGAACCAATTACTGCAATGCAGATTTGCCGGGTTTATGGACAAATCTCATCTGGAGTATGCCGGGTTTATCGATCCGCATCATCTCTCCGTTCGTGACAAAGTCTATAACATCATTTCAGTCCATAACTTTCCCAAAGAACGCAATACCATGGACCACCTGGTGGATTACGATCTGTTCAAGCAGATCATGGACAGGCGGATCCAGCGGTTTCTAACCGTGGCCTCAACCTATCGTCGCATTCTGTTTGTTAGAACCGGCGGCCACTGGGAGGACGTTGAGGAGCTTCAAACCGTATTATCTAATTTGATCGTGCATGACTTCTCCATCCTTCTGATTAACCATGAGCATGTAGATCATATGATTGAAGTAGAGAGCCCCTTGGAGAAGGTGTATGCCGTCTCTCTCCCCCTCATCGAGAACACATGGAGCGGTAACGACCCCTATTGGGATCAGCTCTTCTCAGGCATCTCCTTAAATACACAAAATAAATAAGAGATGGCCAGGTCATCTCTTACTTATTGGATTCTTGTCATACACTCAAGGATTTGATCAGTTTTTTCACCCGCGGATCAGGAACAACATAATCTTCCGGTAAGCGCTGTAGAATTTCCCTCCATACTTTCAAATCCTCACCGGATAAAGCCTTGTCATTCAGAAAAGCGTATTTTGATTTCAATGCCTGTTCTGTCATCTGCCGTCCATTCTCCCTCGACACGACAGCCTTACCTCCTTCGCTGAACAATAGATCGTTATATATTGACACCGTTCTGGAGATCATTAAGTCCATCGACCAGGCGCTTTTGGCCCATATGCTCGCCTGTTCTCCTAGCCGTTTTCTTAATACCTCATCTTCCATCAATTTTTTGATTTGCGTATAAAGGGATTCCCCAGAAGCTTTATTAGCAATTAATCCAGTTCTTAAATGTTCTACCATTTCCACCGTTCCTCCAGCATCTGTGACGACAACCGCCTTCCCGGAGAATTGGGCCTCCATAACAGCAAATGGGAAATTATCTTGCAGACTTGGAAGCACGAAAATGTCCGTATACTCAAGCCAGGAAGCCACATTATTTTGGTTCCCGACAAACCGTACATAAGCCTGAAGTCCAAGCTCTTCAGCCTTCTGCTCTAGCTCCGACCTTTGAGGCCCATCCCCCAGAAAATAACAGATCCAATCATGATGCTCCTGCTTCAGCATCGATAAGGCCTCCAGCAAGTAATGCTGCCCCTTTACCGGGCATAGCCTGGCTACACAGGAAATGACTGTACGATCCTTATCGTTACCGAGCTCCTTGACAACTTCGTCCTCTGGCGGATGGGCGTTCCAGTGCATTGCATAAGGAATATGAACAATCTGCCTTGGTGGAACGTTAAGTTTATCTGCAAATATGCCGCCCAGCCACTTGCTGGGGACAATCGTAATATCTGAGCCGGTTGTCCCCCAATAATCAAGCAGAAGATTATAATCCCAGGTGGGTGTACCTTCCTCGCTATTCGGGTGATCCAAGCTGTATTCGTTTGTAAACCAGCCATGAATGGTAGAGATTAAGGGGATATGAGGCGGCTTAATCCTGGACAGAGCTGCTGCTGATATAACATCCTGAGCATGAATTACATCATAATCTTCAAAGCGGAGTAATGAACAGGCCGCCTCATAGCTGTAACGCTCCGCCTCCACTTCGATAATTTTTACCGCTTGCTTAGGCAGTGCTTCCGCGTACAGCGCTTGAATATAGTTATAGAGAGGTCTCCAAATGGGCAGTTTAGGAAAAGTTTGATCCGATCTACCGACTGTATAGTAGGTCGTATAGGAAGGATGATGGGCAAAGATATCAACCTTATGTCCGAGCCGCTCCATTCCATCTTTTATATTATTAATATAAGTGCACAAGCCGCCGACATGCGGATACGTCCAGTAGGTACACAGCAGTATTCTCATTTCTCTTGTCATCCCTTTCTCTTGTGATTTCATCAGAGATACAGGGTGTACAGTTCAATAATCCTTTTCGTTTGAACAGAGGCTGAGAATTTGGTAAGTGCTCGGTGTCTGGCGTTCCTTACCATCTTCTTTCTGAGCTCATGATCCGCAAGCAGGCGTAGTATATTCTCGTATAAACCTTCACTGCTGCCTACAGGATAGAATAATCCTGTAACTTCATGCGTAACCAGCTCAGAGATCCCTCCGGTTTCAGGAGCAATGACAGGCACTCCAGCGAGCTGCGCCTCAAGTATGGAGTAGCAGAATGTTTCAATCAGGCTGCCGAACAAGAATATATCAGTATTTCTCAAAATATCGGGAATATCATTTCTGTAACCCCAAAACTTGATATGATGTTGGATTCCCAGCTCCCTGGCCTGCTTCTCCAAATCTGATCTAAGCGGGCCGTCACCCACCAGCCACAGCACCCAGTCCTTTCGCTTCTGCTTCAGCTTGGCGCAAGCCTCCAGCAGACACGGTATTCCCTTCTCTACAGTCAGCCTGGAGGTACAGGTAAAGACCATTTTTTTCTTCGGCCGATGAATGTCCTTGCTAACGCCCAATCGTTCATGGAACCAACCCGTATCTATTGCGTTGGGGATTACCGTAATGTTATCCGAAGGGACATGGAAATGCTCAATAAACAGATTCTTCAGCCACTTGGAAGGAACAATCGTCCGGTCAGCACTGGCAGCTCCCAAATGCTCAAGCAGAACAGCATAATGATGATAAATCGAATTATTCTTCGCGAAATAATTTCGCTCCATCCATTCATGGGATAACGAAGCATGTAAGGTTGCAAATAAAGGGATATCTTCTGGCTTCACTCTTGAAAAACAATACGTGGACAAAATATCTTGCGTATGAATTACGTCATACTGGCTTAAATCAAGATGAGCAGCTGCCGCCTCAAATTTATATCTTTCTGTCTCCTGATTTAGAATCCAGAGCGGCATCTGCGGACATTCGTTAATATAGGAACGAATTAAATGAGACTCAATGACCTGGTGCAGATAGTTCTGGTTTAACAGCGGTCCACGCTCTTCCAGGACATAAAAGTCATTCGTCTCTGGCTTGCGGCAGAAGATATCCACCGAGTGGCCATAGCCCTCCAGGCCTGTCTTCAGCTGCTCCATATAAGTATATAAGCCGCCTATCTGGGGAAGCGCAAAGAACGAGGATAAAAGGATCTTCAATGCTATACACCTACAATCTGATATGTTGGCAAAAGTTAATACCATGATATTCGGCTTCATACGAAGTGGTATGGGTAGATGGTCATACATTTAAGAGGAGAACAGACCCAAGCTAAACTTGCGCGGAGGAATAGGATACGAAAGAGCAATAAACTTCACTGGGAAGGAAGATGAAACGTGGACCCTAACGCTAATAGCCACCTGGAGCGCCTGCCGTTACGGGTAATCCCTACTTTCAAAGAGTGGGTGAGTCAAACCTACAAGGATCCCGCCGACGCCGTCAAACACTACATCTGCTTTGGACGGGAAGAACCTGCAGTTAGGTCCATTCCCAAGGGAATCGGCCCAAATCTTGCCGAGTCCTTTACCAGCCACCTTAGCCATCATAAGCTGGCCGAACAGTTCGTCGCCTGCATCCCTGATGGGCGAATTATAGGAGCCCACGGGACCGTAGTAACACCGGATTTAAACATCATATGGGAGCTGTCTCCAGAGCTCGATAAGCAGCCCACAGAGCACTCTTTAACGAAAAAGAGTTCGTTCGGACGCCTTCGCCGCACCTCAGAAACCTATGCTGTCCTTACAAGCCCTTACAGCGGCCATTATTATCACTGGCTCTTCGAAGTGCTGGCCCGGATCGAGTTGATTCGGCGTTCGGGCTTATCCGTAGATAAATATGTGATCAACCGTAATGATGCACCCGGTTTTCAGCAAGAGACATTAAGCCTACTTGGTATCCCCATGGATCAGATTGTCGATTGTGACCAGGATACGCATGTGCAGGCAGGCTGTTTAATAGTTCCCTCATTCGCCGCGTATACAGGAATCATCCCGAGTTGGGCCTGTCAATTCATTCGATCTAATCTTCTGAAGCCTTCCTCCGATTCCAAGCGGCCAAGAGCAAAACGAATTTATCTGAGCCGGGCCGATGCATTGTACCGCAGAATAGCTAACGAAGTTGAGGTCATTTCCTTTCTGAAACAGTACGGATTCGAGCCCTTTACCACAACATCGCTATCCGCGCTTGAGCAGATGCAGCTTTTTGCATCAGCCGAAGCTGTCCTGGCTCCCCACGGAGCAGGGCTGACTAATTTGGTATACTGCTCGCAGCCTGCAAAAGTGATTGAAATCTTCTCCCCTGCCTTTATCCCCACAAACTTCTGGTCCATCTTCAATAATCTCGGGCTGGAATATTACTACTACGTTGCCCAATCCGGAAAGGGTCTGTCGTACGGATGGGACGGCGAGGATGACATCATTGTAGACCTGGACCAGCTCAGCGTTATTCTAGAAATGGCGGGAATAGAAAAGGTCCAGGAAGCGGAAGGTTCCTCTTCCCCCAACACGCAGAGTCGATTCACACTAGAGCACATCGTGAAGCTGTCCAATTGTGAAATGATTACAGAACTTTTTCGCCATTATCTGAACAGAGACCCTATAAGATCAGAGCTTGAGCATTACGTGCAGCGGCTATGGGCAAGGGAACCCAAGGAGGAGATTTTATTTGACATTTCCAATGTCAGCAGTTATATAGAATGAACTAAAGAAATGAAATCGGAGAAGTCACTGCCGCTGCAAAGAATACCAAACTCATGCCAGGGTAGGGCTCATCGCCCGGATTCGTCACCTGGAAACAGGCAAACAGTTATGTATACGAGTGAGACTAAATAGGGAGAACCACTTTATAGACAAGAAGTAATGGACCCTGCTTGTGTTTAAATATTTACGTCCTATGATATAAATGAACACGGTGATTTTACTCAGAGCCCCCGGCTCTAAGTTCAGTATTCTGCTGAACCGGTAAATATTGAACTACAAAAAAATGACTCTGCCGGCTAAGGCTAGCCGGCAGAGTCTGCTAAACTATCTTACCATACAAATGCCTTGGAGATGATTACCAGCAGGATGAACAGCACGAGAATTGCTGCTGCAGAAGTTCCGATACCTGCTACACTACCGCCACCATTGTATCCAGTGTCACTCATTTGCGCTTCCTCCTTTTCGTAAAGTACATTTGTAATATATGCAGCTATATAAAAAGGGAAAGGGCAAGCGTCTTTTTGTAAAAAAGAAATTTTAGATTTTATGCAGTTTAGGTGCTTATCTCATTAACTTATTGCAAATGTTGTTCGAACCATGTCATGGAGTCGCGCATCGCTTTATCGGGATTCAGGAAATACCTTCTATCCAATAACTCCAGACCCAGATACCCTTTATACTCAATGTCATTAAGCGCCTGAAGCGCTTCTGTCATCGCTAATTTGCCTTCTCCGGGAACAAGATGTCCTCCAGGGTTACCGTCAACAAAATGAACGTACGTCAGGTTGTCTCCAAGCTCTCTAATAAAGTCATGAATGGTGTCCTTACCGGTGGTTGCCATCACATCCGTATCCGCTAACCCTTTCAAATAAGGACTCCCAACTTCTTCGATCATCTTGGCGATATGCTCGGCTCTGTTGAACATCTGCGTAGAGTAGAAGGTAAAGGCCTCCATCGGCAGATAAACTCCCTCTTTTTCCGCAACTTTGCAGATTTCGCCTAAGGATTCTCTACACCACTTCCATGCTTCCGTATCCGGAACATCCAAATAGGCGACCCCTGTTGTCACTAACATTTGATCACATTCCAGAACTGTAGCTGCTTCAATATGTCGGCAGAAAAATTCAACACTTCTCTTCCGGTACTCCGGATCAGGATGGCTGATACTTACCGGGTAGACACTCTGCTCGGGGGTAAAGCAGATGACCTTCAGGCCTCTTTGTTTAATTTTTTGGTTTAGATCCTTCAATTTCTGACTCGAAAAATAATCCAGATGAAGATGTGGTCCTGAAGCCCACAATTCAATATTTTGAAACCCCATCTTGGCTACGGCATCCAAAAAGTAATCCAAAGAATATCGTTTATAATGGAAATTTGCAGCTGCAATTTGTGACATTTGTATCATAATGGCAGGAATCCTCCTTTACAATCCTTCTGCACCACTTTAAATTAAAGCGCTTCCAATTAAGGTGGCTACAGTTACCGATACGGCGATATTAATCAGCCCAGGTATCATAAAGCTGTGATTAAGCACGTATTTCCCGATCCTCGTCGTTCCAGCCGTATCAAAGGATATAGCTGCCAGACACTGGCTCGCTACCGGCAAGAAGAAGTTGGCATTGACAGCCATCCACGCTCCAATGATGATATAAGAAGGCAAGCCAAGCGCTATGGCAATAGGAACCATAATTAATGTTGTGGCACCTTGACTCGTAGTTAAGGCGGCAACAATGAACATAATCACGGCCAGCATCCATGGTTGGTTATTAACAATAGTAGCCACATGATCTTGAATAAAAGCCGTTTGCCCGTTGATGAAGGTGCTGCTCATCCAAGCTAATCCAAAGGCGCACACCATAGCAAGCGCCCCTGCTCTAAAGATCGGGCCGTTAAGAATGCTCTCAATCGCCGGACGGCCTACCAATATAATTAAAGTAGCGCAAACCAACATAATGATTTCAATCGTATGCGGCATCGACAGAATGGTGGTCACTCCATCGGACACCCATGACGGACGCAGCTCTGTAAACATGCCCAAGATCACGATGGTTAAAACGCTCAGTAAAAAGAGAATGACAGATGGCTTCGCTCCCTTTCGGGCTTCTTGTTTCCCGGACTCCTCTTCAGATTTCTCAATGAGCCCTTCCGCTAACCGGCGCAAATATTCCGGATCCTCTGACAATTCTTTTCCTTTCCGAATAGTACACACCGCACTTACAACGACGCCTACCAGAGTTGCAGGGATTGCAATGGCCAAGATCGTGCCAAGGCTTACTCCAAGGGGGGCCATAAATCCAATCATGGCTGCGGTAGCCGCCGAGACGGGCGAACAGGTCACAGCTTGCTGTGAAGCAATAACACTGTTGGAAATAGGCCTTTCGGGCCTGATTCCATTATCAATAGCAAGTTTATTTATTATAGGGAGCAGACTATACACTACATGGCCTGTTCCTGATAGGAAGGTAAACAACCAGGATATGACCGGAGCAATAAGGGTTAGCTGCTTGGGCGACTTTCTGAGCATCTTCTCTGCGATGAGAACAAGAAAGTTAAGACCGCCTGAAGATTGCAGTGCCGAAGCAGCTAGGACAACCGCCAAAATAATCAGCATAACGTCAATCGGAGGTGCCGCTGGTTGGACATGGAAGATAAACACAAAGATTGCCACGCCCACTCCACCGAGCAAACCCATAAAAACATCACCAACTCTAGCGCCGAAGAAAATAAGTAAAAAGATGATTAATAGCCCTAACCAAAACATAAAAAATCCCCTTTTTATGATTTTACAAGCTTCACCTGTCTACATGAACACTGACCTTATAGAGTTTTACCGAATGCGCTTACAATAGACCGTTAATAGGCTGCTGCTTGATAGCTAAATCAAGCTATAGTTGTTCCGTAGCCAAATGCCCCGTTAATCCGGCATACTTTAGCTGCAAATTCAGCACCCTTGTTCATGCTTGCTTTCACCTTGCGAAGCATTTCCTCATCGCTGCTGGAGAGAATTTTCCCGTCTTCCGAGCTTCTAATCATCTCTACTATAAAAGCGGTGATATAGGAATCCCCTGCCCCCATCGTATCCACCGCTTCTGTACTTACTGCCGGCTGGTAAATCCATTCATCCGCGTAAAGAGCAAATGATCCCTCTTCACCCACCGTACCAATCACCAGCCTAGAGCCCCACTTCTGTGCCTTCAGCATTTCTCTCTTCCTTTCACTTTCACTTAAGTGACTGCAAGAAAGGAAGGCAATATCTACATAAGGGCACACCTGCTTTAAATATTCATCATTCCAGCGTACGGAGAAGTCATAGGATATAGGAACATTGCAGGTTTTTAAGGTAGCCAGGTCATTCTCAATATAGCTGTTAAGGCTGGTATGAATTACGGAGAATTGTTTAATATAGTTCAGATCGCTTTCCGTAAAATCCCAAGCCCTCTCTTTGGCAATACCGCCTTTATTCGATCCGAGAAAAACACGGTCCCCGTTCTCCAGCGTAACTCGCGCGTATCCGTTCTCCCCGTCAAAGATCCGGCAGCGGCTGTGTTCTATATCTAAATCGTCCATCACCTTCTGGATATATTCAGCTACTTGGTCATTACCAAACTTGCCTAGGTAAGAGGCCTCCATCTCACACATCTTGGCATAAGCGCAGAAATTCAAGGCATTTCCACCAGGGTACATCATACCCTGGTGGACATATTTATCTACTACATTATCGCCAATGCCGATTACCTTATATTTGCTCATATGAACATCCTCTCTAAGGTAGTCCTAAGATTAATACTCAACCTTCCACATATATCTGCGGGTTGTAAGCGGATGCGCCCGTTCAACGGCCAAGGCTTGATTAAACACTGGGTATACATTGTTGAAGAGGGAGTGATTGAAGTAATCCACCACAGTGCTGTCGATGGTAGATAGCCCCAAATCCTTCGCATCTAACACTTCAACCCTCTTTGCATAACGGTTAAGGAACTTTAGAGCTCTCTCATCTAGAGGCCGGGTACTTCCTTCAGAGACCTGAATAACAAATGGAATTTCGGCATCCGTAATCTCAAAAGGACCATGGAAGTATTCGCCGGAGTGAATGCTGGAGGAGTTAATCCACTGCATCTCCATGAAAATACAAATGCTCTCCATATAAGCTGCTCCGTAACCGGCACCACTTGCCATCGTGTAAATCACAGAATCATCCTTATGATTTTTGGCAAAAACCAGCGCTCGTTTTTCGACATGTTTGCAAGCGTTTTTAACAATTTGATCAATCTTGGCTACCCCGTCCAGGAACCGATCATAATGTTCATATCCCTCGGTCTGGTGAAGTGCCTCCACTGCCGTCATAAGTGCTTTAATCGTTTTTTCTCCAGCGATATCTTTGCCCTCTCCAAAGGTGTACTTAACTACATAATCTGCATGCTCTGTAATCGGAGAATCTTCAATCCAGGTTAAAGCAATAACCGGAACGCCTGCCTTTTTACCTAATTCAGCCGCCTTGACCGTCTCCGGTGTGTTGCCTTTATGGGAAGCTACAACCAGTATGGAATTTTCTCCAAACGCCTTTGGAGTATTGTGCACAAACTCATTGCTGTTATAAAGACCTACTTTGATGTCCTTTGCCTCTTTTTCAAGAAACGTTTTTGCAGGGTAAAAAGCACCATAAGATCCGCCACAAGCCGCATAATAGACCTGCTTGATTCCGCCAGCCTCTTGTTTATTCGCTACAATCTCTTCAATAATATTTTTGATTTCCATGTTTTGCCTCCTTGTATGATACATTCATTGGTTTTGAATTCCACACCGGTGTTTGTATTGGAATGTTGTAGCACAAGAATAACACAAAGTAATACATGATTCAATAGCGCTTTCATTATTTTTTTGAGTTTTTTTGGGGATCTTATGCCATGACTTCTCCCTGTTTTAGGAAAAACCTTAGGGCCACAGCTATGCAGAGTGTTCACAAATGATACAAATTGTTATAATATATAGATACATATTCAATACAAAGTAATACATTTATTATGTTTACGATAGATGTTTTAGGGTAAATTTTGTAAAATGAGGATAGTCCATGCACATGGATTGAAGAAGCAACAGTAAATTTGGAGGTATAACCCTATGATCGATCATTCAGAATCTTCGCCATTATATAAACAACTGCAGGATAAAATTTTGGAATCCATCCATAACGGAAGCCTCAAACCGGGGGACAAACTCCCCACCGAATTGGAATTAAGCGAATCCAACCAGGTGAGCCGTGTAACGGTGCGCGCTGCTCTTGATTCCCTGACTACTGAAGGCTACTTGATCCGAATTCCGGGGAAAGGCACCTTCATTTCAAAGGAGAAAATCAAGAAGAATGTCGCGGAGACCATCGGATTTAGCGATACGTGCAAATTACAAAACAAAGTGCCTGGCGCAAAGGTAATCACATGCGTGATTACAGATGCCACCGCTTCAGATCAAGAGCATTTAAATCTAAAGCCGGGAGACAAAGTCATCAATATCGAAAGAATCAGATATGCCGACAACGTCCCTATATCGGTGGAGTATTCACGCTTTCCCTCTTCCTATTCCTATTTGCTGCAGGAAGATTTGAACAATAAATCCCTCTATGAAATTCTGAAAAGTAAATACAAAATTTCGTTCGGCGTTTCAAGAAAATATATTGTAATGGAATACGCTTCCTTTGATGTGGCGACGTATTTAAACATTGAGGAGGGCTATCCTCTACTATGTATCAAGAGTACGGTTTGCAGTCCGGACGGTCAAAAAATCCACCGTTCCAAACAGCTCATCTTAGGAGATCGTTTTGAGCTGATTGTCTGATGTTCTCTACACGCACAAAAGGCGTTCACAGTTAGTGAACGCCTTAAACTCAACCCTATAAACTCTGAACTAGTATACAGAATGCAATTCCTTATGCTGTAATTTATATATATGCTGGCAGTTCTTTGATACAGTATCATCATGAGTGACGATTATAAGCGTCATTCCTTGTTGATGTAAGGAACTAAATATTTCCAAGATAGATTCTTCGGTTTCTTCGTCAAGTGAGCCTGTAGGTTCATCTGCCAAGAGTAATAACGGTTTTTTAATAATAGCTCGCCCTATAGCAACCCGTTGACGTTCACCGCCGGACAAGGTTGAGATCGTTCTCTTAGTTGTATGCTCAATATCAAGATCATGAAGGATTTCTTCAACTCTATCCTTTATTTGATGTTTAGACATTCCAAGATATTGCAAAGGAAGAGCAATATTCTCGTAAACATTCCGATCATCTAGTAAGTGAAAATTTTGTGTTACAAAGCCAATGTTATCTTTACGATACTCTGCTCTTTGACTCTCTGTTAATTTTGAGACATCTATACCATTAAAGAACATAGCACCTTCATCAAAAGGCAGAAGCCCTCCTATAATATTCAGCAAAGTTGATTTACCACAACCACTCTTTCCTTTTATCGCTATGGAATCTCCTTGATGAATTTGTAGATTTAAGTTTTCCAGAATATTTTTATATTCCATTCCATTTTTAAAACGTTTAGTAATCCCAGTTAGTTCAATAAGCATCATTCCCTACCCCCCTCCTCTTCATGATCTATAACAAATGGTGCACGTAGCAGCTTATAAGCGGGAATCACACAAGAAACAATACTCATAGCAATACTTGTAATAAGTAAGATAAACTGTGTTCTCATATCACCCAATTTTAAAATTTGGTCGATGATAATAAATGTAGATAAATAGGCTGCAAGATAGATCCCGCTAACTTCTAAATACTGCATTAGAATGAGTTTCTTCTTAGTCGCTCCATTTATATAATGAACAAACAAATAAGAAAATCTCCTTTTTTGTTGCAGGACCATAATGTAACTAATAATGCATAAATTCAAAACAATAATAGACACAAAGATGGACTGCACCAATATTTTATTCTCTGAGATTGTTGTCATCAAACTTCGATATTTTAGAAAATGTGGATTCAAACCTATAAAAGAATATTCGATACCATTTTTCTTTGCAATTGTATCTATTCTTTGAAACATCTTTTCCGTTTGTGCAGTATCATTTTCTGTAACTACAAAACCATTAATCATTGCAAAATAATTTATTTGCTGATACAGCTCATCTTCGTCTAATTTTGGATTTCCATATTCTCTATATGGAATAACTATATAATCATCTAGATAGAACTCTGGATGATTATTGAAAAAAACCTTGCTATTCTTCTCCAAAAATCCAATCACCTTTACTTTTTGAATCTTATTATAGTATCTTATTGACACTTCTTGACCTATGTGAAAAATACTTTTATACGAAGAACCTAATAAGACTGACATAGTATCATTAGATTGACTATAATCGTTCTTCCCCAACATAGCTCCTTCCGATACCTTTAAATGAAAAAAGTCAGCAGCTTGCTCATTTAATTGAAATGATTTTACTGCCGTATATAATGCACCGTTAATATTCTCCTGGTGCTTCTTACTTCCGTTCTCATAACCCTCAATAAATTTCAAAGGGATTTCTTCATCTTCTTCTAATAATATGTGATGATTAAACATAGCTAAGTATTTGAAATCAATAGATGTGTTTAACATCGTATAGTAGTTTTTCAGCCTCATGAGGTAATCAGATTGACTATTAAAATCCTGATACTTTTCTCCATCATAATAACCATCTAGTAATTGATAAATCGCCTTTCCGTCATATATTTCACCAAGACTCTTGCTTTCATAATTAAGTTGTTGACGAAAGGCAATGAAGGTGCCAAAAAGAACTAAAAAAATCGTAATCTGAAAGTATATTATAAAAGTTAGTAATTTATATTTTTTTAGAAATATCTTATATTCTTTGATTATCATCATTCTCTAACTACCTTTCTTACTGCATAATCCTTATAAAAAAATATGCTTAACAATAACCAAATGGTAACTAAGAAAATGAATATCAATAATATCACCTGATCAATTTTTAAATTCATATTAAAAATACTTATTCCCAAGATTGTAACACTACTCGATAAAAGCACAATTAACAGCGATTTGGTAAACATTTGTTGAAGTATTTTCCTTTTTGAAATACCTAACAAAATTAAGACATATACCTCCTTTCTTTGAATTTCATACCAGTATCTAATAAAAGCTATAGTAGTAAATAATAAAAGAATATATATTTCAAAGTATAATAGAAGATTGAAAAACGAGACTTCGCTGGTTCTAGCTACACCTTTCTGTACACTTTCAATATGAGTTACAAGAGGATTATTATTCATAATCCTTGAGACAATTTCTTTAACTGTGTTTTTGCTATCACTATCTATAATGATTCTTGGGTTATCATCTTTACTGAGAGAGAAATTAGGGTTAGATAGTATTACTAGATAATCTATTGAACTTGCAAATGAAGCCCCCATGACCCCTGTAACTTCATACTCCTCCCCATGAAAAGAAATATAACTAACCTTCCCACGTTCATATACTTGCTGACTCATTTCCTTTCCAACCACGGCCTTTAATCCTTGGTCCTTTTCTCCAAAAAAATATCCGGAAATCATTGGCGGGGACCAATCCTCCGTATTTTTCAAGAGTATTCTGTAATTATCGTCAAATTCTGCAAATACCCTATAGTTTAAACTTGGATCAAGATCCTTTAACCATGGGTTATTCCCCTTATTAATAATCACTTCATGATGACTTGTATATAACTCATTAGATAATTCATTGAACTCATCTTGCTTATGTAAATAAGCCTGAAAGATGTAATATACCGAGAATAGACAAGTCAAAACAATGAAAAGAGTTATATCTTTCTTCCTAAGTGTTAACATTCATTTTCCTCGTTTCATTGAATTTAAAGTAAAAGGTTACTTATCAGGCTGATCACTTGCAAAAATACCAATTCGATCAGGGCTAATTAATCTCATCCTCTCACTATAATCAAATAACAACGAGTACTTAGTTGTATAAGGATTAAATTGCTCAAGATCATTTAAGTTATTCTTTTTAGATTTATTGATCGATCCAACAAAGAATCCCGAAGTAAAGAAGACAATGAGCAGAGAAATCATAATTATTTTATTTTTCAATTTTAGATCACCCTAATCAATTAATTATTCCTTCGAAAAAAGACAATTGGAAGAGAACTCACAAGTCCTCTCCCAATTGATTAGCTCTATATATAACCCAATGTTTGATCTCATATGCACTTACTGATCAAATTTTCTAACAAGTATATATACCCTAAAAAAGTCATAATAAGTAAAATATTGGACATACCCATTGTATAATCCAAATTATCTGCTGTAAAGCTTTTATAAATATATATACAGCTTTTAAGCCCCATAAGTTAGACTGCACTTCACAGTGTTCAGTCCTCCTTATGAGGCTAACTTCATTTCACTGCACTTCAGCACCGCTTCATATTAAAATATCTTCTTCTGATCCCGATCATCCTTCAGAATCTCCACTGCTTCCCGGAAGCGCAGCGAGTGAATGATCTCTCGTTCGCGCAGGAACTTCAGCCCGTCTTGCAAATCCACGTCATCCGTCATGTCGATCAGCCATTGATATGTAGCGCGGGCCTTCTCCTCTGCCGCAATATCCTCATAGAGGTCTGCAATCGGGTCACCTTTCGCCTGGATGTAGGCCGCAGTCCAGGGAACCCCCGCCGCGTTCTGGTAGAAGAGCGCACGGTCATGGCTTACATAGAAATCATCCAGCCCTGCCGCCTTGAGCTCTTCAACCGTGGCATCTTTCGTAAGCTTATAAACCATAGTGGCGATCATCTCAAGGTGGGCGAACTCCTCTGTGCCGATGTCGTTCAATAGACCAATCACCTTATCCGGAATGGTATACCGCTGATTCAAATAGCGCAGCGCTGCGGCCAGCTCGCCGTCCGCCCCGCCATACTGCTCCAAGAGGAGCCGGGCCATACGGGGATCGCATTTGCTGACTCTGACCGGATACTGAAGCTTTTTTTCATAGATCCACATCTCACTCTTCCTCCCTTATGCTTAAAGTGAAGAAGGCAGGCATTACACCTGCCAAGGCCAGGGGCTCTGGGACCATTCCCACGGAAAGCGAGAAAAAGCACGCCCAAAGTTCTGCAGGGGTCCATACAGCTGCTGGAACTCATTCGCTACCTTCGTCCGTTCCAGGGTAAGCACATTGAACTGCTGCACCGCTTGCAGATCATCCGGGTGGGTATCCAAATATAAATTTAGTTCCACCAGGGCAAAGTCCAGTGCCTGCAGCTTCTCCAGCAATTCATAATACTGTGGATCACAGGGCTTGTGTGAACTCATACTTTACCGCTCCTTTCCCCATCTGGACTCATAAGGGCTGTACAGGGCGGGCCACAGAGTACCCCGTCTTAATGCCTCTTGCGGTGAAAATTGCGGAAGATTCGGCGGCTGAAAACGCATATATAATTGCGGCGGCGTTGAATACGTTTTGCATAGAATGGGCGGGCAGGGATCAAATGGACCCACAAACGGGGTATATGACTGCTCTTGAGAGTAGGTCATCGGAAGTCTCCTCCTTCTTTCCTTCGGTTATGCTCGTGTGTAAGCTCCTTCTGACACGAATCATGCACCCTCTTTTTAACATATGACATCTGCCTAGAAAATGAACTTATCCCATAAAAAAAGAGCCCATCCCTATTTAGGAATGAGCTCTTCTCTTTATCCCGGTTCTTCATCAGCGCCTGCGAGCTTATTCTCAATCTCTTTGATCCGCTGAATATGAACCCTTGTAATTCGCAGCCTTGCCGCCTCGGCGACTTCAAATACAATGCTTCCAACCTGCACCTTCTTGCCCTTCACAGGGGCCCCCTCAAGCTCCTTGAATAGCCAGCCGCCGATGGAATCCACTTCGTCATCCTCAATTTCAATGCCCGTCAGGTCATTGACATCTTCAATGAGCAATCTGCCATCCACGGAGAAGCTGCCTTCTCCAAGCGCTTCAACCTCAGGCCGCTCATCCTCAAACTCATCATGAAGATCGCCTACGATCTCCTCCAGAATCTCCTCTGCCGTGAGCAGCCCTGCCGTTCCGCCATATTCATCCACTACCAGCGTGAGCTGGGAATGCCGCTTCTGCATGAGTCTTAACACATGGCTGATCTCCATCGACTCAGGCACATTAAGAATAGGACGGACAATATCCTCAAGCCGGTTGCCACGGTCCGGGTCGGGAAGCAGCAAATCGGTAATATGTACAAACCCGATAATCTGGTCTTTATCTTCCACTGCAACCGGGTAGCGTGAATGCTTGGTCTCTGCTACAATCTTCATATTTTCTTCCCAGGAGAGGTTCGTATACAAGCAATCCATGTCCGTACGGGGAAGCATGATTTCCCGGGCAAGCAGGTCCGAGAAGTCAAAAATATTATCCATAAGCTTCATTTCGTCCTTATCGATAACCCCGCTCTTCGCACTTTGGTTCATCAGGATGCGAATCTCTTCTTCGGAGTGAGCGGCTTCTGCTTCACTCGCGGGTTCAATACCTGCAAGGCGAAGCATACCATTCGCCGCGGAGTTCAGCAGCCAGATGACCGGCATGAACAGCTTATAGAAATACATCAGTGGAGCAGACAGCCATAGCGTTGTAGACTCCGTCTTCTGAATCGCCAGCGATTTAGGCGCAAGCTCACCCAGTACAATATGGAGAAACGTGATGACACAGAAGCCAAGCGCCACAGAAATCGTTGTGATCAGCGTTCCATCCGTCACACCGAGCTTATGCATAAGCGGTTCGATCAAGAGTTCAGATATGGCTGGTTCACCTACCCAGCCCAGTCCCAGAGATGCAAGTGTGATCCCCAGCTGGGTAGCCGACAAGTAGGCATCCAGCTTCTGATTGACCTTCAGGGCGAAGGTTGCCCGCCGATTCCCTTCACTGACCAGCTGCGTCAGTCTGGACTGACGCATTTTCACCAAAGAGAATTCGGCAGCTACAAATACACCATTCAGGAAAACCAAAATAAAGACCAAAAGCAAATTAAAAACTAATTTGCCAACCTCAAACTCCGTATGACCATCCGGCAACGAAAACCCCTCATTTCTTATAATGTGTTCGCTTTACGCAATTTAAAATCTGTACCTTTATAATACATATCTGCCACAAGCAAATTCGGCCCGCAACAGCTTACAGCATCACAGTGACAATTTACGGATTGACTCAGCGGATGCTCATTCAGCCATCTCTCAAAAATATCATCCAGCTTCTGATCGGCAATATTCCCAAAGGAAGGAATCGCTGCAAAATCCGTCACAAATACGTCTCCGGTGAACATATTAACGTTCACTCTGTTGCGACCGTCCGGATCGTTACGCACTGTAACGTTCGGCTCACGGCGCAGACGGCGCAGCAGCGCAAGATGCGCTTCTTGAGCACTGCAAGCAAGGAACGGCAGTGTTCCGAACAGCATCCAAACGTCGGGATCACGGGCATCCAGCAGAGATTCAATAGCTCTGAGCATATCCTCCAGGGATAATACCGGCAACCCTTCTGCAAAATCTGCAGCATACATAGGATGCACCTCATGACGCCGGCAGCCCATTTCCAATATCAGCCGATGGATTTCAGGCAGCTTCTGATGAGTGCGGTAATTGATCATGGATTCGGCTGAGATAAACATGCCATCTTCGCTTAAGCGGCGGGCGTTGTCCATCATGGTGTCATACATTTTAACGGCGGTATCAAAGCCTACAGGATGGGGGCTGCGTGCAAAGCAAACCTCATGGAAATCCTGAGGGTTCGTGTAATTGAACGAGATATGCATAACGTCCAGATAAGGAAGCAGCTTCTCATACCGGCCATAATCCAGAGTCAAATTGGAGTTAATCTGTGAGCGAATTCCCCGCTCCTTAGCATACTTCAGCAGAGGAATGATCTTCTCCTCTACGGTCGCCAGACGAAAGCTGGGCTCTCCGCCTGTAATGCTTATGGTCTCCAGATGCTCCACCTCATCCAGCCGCTTCAGCATAAGATCCAGCGGGATCTGCTCCGGTTCACGCAGCACTAGGCTGTCTCCTACAGCGCAATGCTCACAGCGCATATTGCAAAGATTCGTGATCGTCATCTCCACACTCGTTAATACATGTCTTCCATAGCTGCGAAGCGACCGGATCGGATCCCATGGATCGTTAGCCGGTGTGATGTTCTCTAGCTGCGGATAAGACAACTTCCCTATACTCATGATTTACTCACCTTATTCCTTTTATTAACCTAATTTCGAATTCATTGCACCTTTTGCGACTTTAGGCCTCTTTCGTATCCTCTTATCATATCATGAAATTATCCTGAGCACGTAGAGCAGATAAAGATAAGAGACCCGTTCAAGTACGAACGGGCCTTATTCATACAATTAATGAAGCATTCTCCTGAGCCTGCTCCATGCCTACCTCGGTGATCACCACAGACAGATTAACAGATAAGTCAAGATCATAAGGATCCGCAAGCACTTGCTCGTCAGGACCTTCAAGTACACGAACAACTGGCCTTTGAGGTGCATGAGGATGAATATTGGCGACAACACCGCGCTCTCCCGTGCTCAGCTTTACCGTAATGCCGAGGGGATATATAGCCAAATGATCCCTGAACACCTCGAGCATCCGCTTATCATATAAGGTTCCGCATCCAGCGTACAATATTTCCGTTGCTTGATGGGGTAATAGCGCCGATCGGTACACTCGGTGTGTTGTCATAGCATCATAAGAGTCGGCAATTGCTAGCCACTTGGCATATTCATGAATTTCATCGCCCTTGATTCCACGCGGATAACCGGTTCCGTCCAGTCTCTCATGATGCTGAAAAGCACAGTGGGCGGCAATTAAAGGAATATTCGGCTCGTCTTTGAGCAATTTAAATCCAATCTCCGTATGCATCTTCATTTGCTTGAATTCCTCATCCGTTAGCTTGTCTGGCTTCATCAGTACGGACGAAGGAATTTTGGTCTTGCCGATGTCATGCAGCAGCGCGCCCAGACCAATAATCGTCAGCTCATCTTTGGTGTAGCCGTATGCTTTTCCAAGCAGCAAAGTGTATATGCATACATTGAGCGAATGCCGGAACAAATACTCATCCGCATTATTGATATTGACCATCATAATGAGCACATCTTCCCTGGAGGAGATATCATCCAAGATGGACTCCACGACGTTAACGAATTTCTTGCCAAGGAACGGATATACACGGCCTTTCACGGAAGATCCGGACAGCTGGCGAAAGTTGCTGCGAATCGCATCCATGGCCTTCCGCTGCGTCTCTTCCGTAATGACCTCAGGTATCTCGATATCTTCCATTCTCGGATCAGCAACGTACACATAATTCAAGCCAAGCATCTTGAGCCTTCGAATTAACGATTCCGTTAACTCTGCATTTTCGGAAAGGAGGATCAGTCCCTCCTCACTGTATATCTTCTTCGCCAGCTTCATTCCTGGCATAAGCGAGGTCACAGGTAGTAAACGCAAGTATTCCACTCCGCATCTGTATGTAAGTCTGTCTCACAAAAGCGCACGGGCCCCATAAAAGGGCCCATGCCATCCGTAAGCTATTAGTTCATGATGAATAACCAGAAGATGGCCGCAAGCACGAAGCGATAATAGGCAAAATGCCGTAGCTGAACCTTCTGAATTAACTTAAAGAAGGCCAGAACAACCACATAAGCGACCACGAAAGACACGACAAAACCAACAATAAAATAAAACAAGGTGTCTGATGTAAGGTACTTATAGGAGTCAAGCAGCTCGTAACCCGATACGGCACACATGATCGGAATGGCAATCAGAAAAGAAAAGTCGGCAGCAGCTTTGTAGCTGGTTCCGCTAATCATCCCCCCGGCAATCGTTGATCCGGAACGGGAGAAGCCTGGCCACAACACAGAAATACACTGAAATAATCCGATCAATAAGGCCTGTTTGTAAGTCATGCCGTCCATTTCCTTTGCGGTAACATGGGCCTTGTTCTTATTAAACCATTCCGCAAAGATCATAAAGATCCCCCCAACGACCAGAGCCCACAGCACAGTCGCCGAGCTGAACAAACTTTTAATATGATCCCGAAAGATATACCCAACCGCAAGTGCCGGAACAATGCCGAGCAGCACGTGAATAAGGTTAAGTCTGCGGGCAGGCGCCTGATTTGCAAATAAAGGCTTATCCTTTTGAAGACCAAGCAGGTTAAGAATTCTCTGTCTGTATACAAGTGCGATTGCCAAAATCGCACCCAGCTGGATTACAATCTCAAAAGTCTTCATCACAGGTGACTGATCATTGTATCCCATCAGCTGAGCCGTAAGTATCATGTGTCCGGTAGAGGATACCGGTATAAATTCGGTTAATCCTTCCACAATACCCAAAATCAAGGCGACTATAAAACTCATGCTAATCCTCCTGCATCATAAAATGCCTTACTTAATTATCGGCAGGCTGAATCACAAAATGAATGGCCCGCCGAAGAATTGCAAAAGACGGCTTACATTTTCTTGTGCCAACGCGGATATTTGCTGGTCTCCCAAGCTCCGGGAGTTTGAAGCTCAAGGCGCAGCAGATCCCTCAAGAATTCTGGCAGCATAAATGTCTTATCCCTTCCATTTTGCAGCCGTCTATAACCTATTCCAAAAGTGAACATATCCAAAGTTCCTACCCGATATTGTTCCCCTGGAAGAATAGGCTTTCCTTGAATGCTAGCTTGAATGATCCTATCATACGCCATCCGGTTTGTGTCGTACAACACCTCCATACCGTCTACGCAGATTGAGCCCAGAATCTTGCCTCTAAACCCGTAACCATGAATGCTCTTCTGGCTGATTTCAGGAATTAAGGATTCTTCCAAGGTGTACAAAAGATCCTCACCGCTGAGCTTCATCACACAGGGATTAATCGGTGAAGGACAGAGAGCATGCAGCAGGCCCTCGCTAATCTCCCCTTTTGGGAGAGGTCCCAGCAGCTGGCCGGAGTTTACGAGAGACACTTCAGCCCCTGTAAATCTTCTGACAGACTGAGCTAGCAGATTGCCTAAGGATGACTCTTCGGTGTAGTCGATATCCAGTTCCTCGGACATAACAGCTACGCTCCGGGCAAGCCGCTCCTTCGCATGCTCCAAATGAATGGCAATCGCATGGTCTACTTCAGGGTCGTGCTCTCCCTCCTCTACTGATAGGCAGATGCCTCCGCTTACCACAGCCTTCCCTGTATGCGGATCTCTGATGACATCCACCTTCCCCACATAATGTCCGAACTTCTCAGCCGCAGCCACTGCCGTTCCCTGAACGAAGAGCGGCTGCTGCAGGAGATGATGCGTGTGACCTCCGAGGATCAAATCAATGCCTGGCACCTTCTCCGCCAATTCTTTATCCAGAGCAAGTCCCAGGTGAGACATCACAACCACGAGGTCGACCTTTGGACGGAGGAAGGCGACCTCAGCTTCGATTGCGGGTATCGGAGCTAAAGCATCCCACCCCAGCAGCTGATAGAAATCGGCGAAGGCAGCCGTCGCACCTATGAGACCGATGGTGAATCCGCCTCGCTCTATGATCGCATGTCGCTGCATCCAGATTGGCGGCTGTCCTGTCGCTTTCTCTACAATATTTGTACATATGACGGGGCAGCTTAAGCCTGCATAGGCTTGTTCGAGCATGTCCGGTGTCAAGGTAAGCCCTTCATTATTGCCGATGGTGATGGCATCATACCCAGTGAGATTCAGCACATCTACATTGCACTGACCTCCTGTACCTTCTGTCTCCACAGCAGCACGATCCATATGATCGCCAATATCCAATAGCAGAACAGGCGCAGCTCCTATAGAGGTACGCTCCTGTTCTATGATGGCGGAGATGCGGCCCATGGCGCCGAAGTGACTATGAAGATCATTCGTGTGCAGGATCGTTAATCGATCCTGAGAGATGTTCGGCAGCATAACCTACGCCTCCTATCTTATTCTGATGTATAATGAATGATACCGCCTTAAGCTTAGATACATTGTCCTTCTCTTATGATATATTATAAAAGTTCAAAAAGCATACCGAGGTGATTTACATGCAACTAACGATTCGATTGTTCGCCGGACTTGCCGACCGATTCGGTACATCAAGCTTAGGTTTTTCAATAACTGAGCAGGATATAACAGCATCAGGACTTAAGGTGCTGCTTAAGCAGGAATATCCTGAGGCTGCTGCCCTAATAGAGACTTCCTTTGTGGCGGTCAACCAGGAATATGCTGCTGCAAGCACCAAGCTTTCGGCAGACGACGAGATCGCTCTGATTCCCCCAGTATCAGGCGGCGAAGAGGCTACGCCGGATGCAGAGGTTTATCAATCTGAGGATGGAAGGTATGTGCTTACTTCTGCCCCGCTAGCGGTTGAAGAAGTTACCGCAAAAGTAATTACAGCGAACCATGGAGCTTCCATCGCCTTTGTCGGCACGACCCGGGAAATGACAGGACAACAACGAACCGTAAGGTTGGAATATGAAGCTTACGCCCCTATGGCTTTATCTAAAATGCAAGCTATCGGAAAAGAGATTTCCCAGCAGTGGCCTGGAACGCTCTGTGCGATTAGCCACCGGACTGGACTCGTTGATATCGCAGAGATCAGCGTTGTGATCGCCGTCTCTTCTCCACACCGGGATAGCTGCTATGACGCCAGCCGATATGCCATAGAACGGCTCAAGCAAATTGTCCCCATTTGGAAAAAAGAAATATGGGAAGATGGTTCCGAATGGAAGGGACACCAACTCGGCCCCTGGAACCCCCAAGCACGCATGACCGGTTCTGTCGAACCATAAATAGGATTGTCAAAACCATATATTGCCTGATATGATGAAGTAAAATTCCAGGTATATAAAGGTGGTAGCCCCTATGAAAGTGCATGTGATGGACCTGTCCCCAGGTCACCGTCTGGAGAACGATATCTTCAATAATAACGGTGTTTTCGTTCTCCAGAAAGGTGCTCACCTCACAGATGAAGCCATAGTAAAGCTGATGCAGCACGGAATCGACTATGTGGATATCGTTCCATTAGATGCTGCCCCGGAAGACGACAAGCCTGTCATGACTCCTTCCATGCAGAAAATGAAGCCCCATTTTGATCAGGCCGTTGATGTTTTTGAGACGATTTTTTTGGAATCGTTATCAAACGGACGCTTTAGCGAGGATCAAATTGACGACACACTTCAACCGTTAATGGGCGACCTGATGTCCCAGAAGGATATTGTTTCCCTCCTGTTCTTGTTTGACGGGAAGGATAATTATACATATAACCACTCCCTGCAAGTAGGTATGCTGTCTTACTATATCGCCTCCTGGCTCGGTTATCCCAAGGAAGAAGCCTACAAGGCCGGCAAAGCCGGATATCTGCACGATATCGGCAAATGTATGGTTCCCCCTCATATATTGAACAAGCCCGGAGCCCTGACTCCTGAAGAATTTGAAGAAGTAAAGAAGCACACCACCTACGGATATGATATTATCCGTAATTCCACCTCGGACGAGATCACTGCACTGGTAGCTCTCCAGCATCATGAGCGAGAAGATGGTAGCGGTTATCCTCACAGCATTTTTGACAAGGAAATCCATCCATTCGCCAAAATCACAGCAGTAGCTGACGTATACAGCGCTATGACCTCCAACCGGGTTTATCAGTCCAAACAAGAGCTTCTGACAGTGCTTCAAGAGCTGTACCGAATGAGCTTTGGCAAGCTGAGCCCTGAGCCGATACAGGCTCTGGTCCGTCATATGCTACCTAACTTCATAGGTAAGAAAGTCCTTTTGTCTTCAGGAGAAACCGGACTCATTGTCATGAACAATCCAGCAGACTATTTTAGACCCCTGGTTAAGACAGAATTACGCTTTGCAGATCTATCCAAGGAACGTGAGATCGATATCCAAGAAATCTATATATAATCCACTCCCGCTCATATGGGTAATGGTCCATACCTCCGAATAAACCTGTGCATACGATGTAACAAAGCCAGTAAAGGAGGGAAATGAACATGAGCGGAGCATGTGTTGGCTTTACTTCCACCGGTGCAATTCTGGTACTGTACATCTTGTTGGTTATTATCTTGTCAGCTGGATTCTTTGTAAAATGCTAACTCCAGCTTCCTAATACTTTGAATCCCTGATTCTTCCTCTTCTAAGAAGAGCCTCCCCTACAAGGAGGTTCTTTTTCATGTTGCTGTTATTTAAACAGACCGGAATAATTGAACATGGAGTTAGTCGGAAACACAAGCAGGCATTTCGCGGGGTATGCGGGCGGCTGGTGACTTGCAAGGACAAAGAGTATGTTATCTTGAGCCCCCTATACAGGCCAGAGTTAAGATACATAATTGGACTAAGGCGGGGCTTTTTGAGGAGTCCAGTTTTTGTTAAATTTAATGTCTAATCAAAAAAAGATTTACCAAAGTATGGTGGGTAGACTTTACTATTTACACGTTGATTTTCATTTACTCAGCCCCCATGGCTTCCTCTCTACATAAAAAGCTTCATCAGCATTAGCTGATGAAGCTAGGATACACTTATTATTTTTAATACTCATTTACTTCAAACGTCAACACACGATCATATAGAATATAATCCTTACGACTACTGAACGGGCCTTTGTTATTGTTATGCTTGTCAATAGCATATGAGGCTTTGCCTGATCCGGACTGTTTAGCTTCGTACCAAGCGATGAAGGCATTGACTTCCTTCATACTCAGATCGAACTCCTTCTCCAGTCCCGTTGTCATGGTGACTACCAGGATGGCTCGGTTGCCGGATGGTTGCTCTGGCGTTGTTGGCTCCTCGGTTCCGGGCTTCTCAGTTCCAGGCTGTTCAGTTCCGGGCTGTTCAGTTCCGGGCTCTTCAGGCTTGCTAGGTTTATCTGGATTCGTTGGCTCTTCCGTTCCTGGTTCTCCTGGTGTCTGGTCAGTACCAATGGTTACCTCATATATGTTTATCCATGATTGAGAGGAAACGGCATTGATCCTAATGGCATCATATTTTCCTGCGGTTACTTCAATTGGATCCAGTATCGTGAGTCTATCAAATACCTCAAATGTATTTGGAGTACTAATAGCTGCCCAATTACCATTTTGTAATCCATAAACAGTATATGTAGTGTTCGCTCTAGGAGTTGAGTGAGCAGCTATTTGTACAAACTTCAAAAAGGTTGGCTCTGGAAAGTTCAACTCAAGGCTTGCAGACGATTTGCTAGATAACCAACGAGTGCTGGTGCTTTTGTCAATCGCTCTTTCTGCTCCCCAATTTTGATACGTATCTGTACCTGTAGCTGTTGTTCCCTTAGGTGGACTAACCCCCTGCATCCCATCTACATCAGCAGCAAATGTCATTTGTGTGGAAATTAAGAAAAATGCAAATACCATAAAACAAGTCTTAAAGAAAGATTTCATTAAGTAATTTCCCCCTTGTGATTTATATATTCAATTTATTTCATATCTCATCACTTGTCTAAACAAATATTTTCTGATTTATAAATATATACTAATATTTTGCATATTTATTTTTTATTGGATTTCGATTAAACACAAAAAGGCTCTGCCAGCGTTAGCCATCGGAGCTCTTTAGGGCAGTTCTAACCTCATATTGAAGCTTTGTGCAGACCGCACACTTGCGCAGATCGTTTATGTATCTGCATTAGATGATTTCATATCTGGTGCAAGAGATGGCATACTGTCTTATACATACAAAAGAAAGTATTAAAATGGTGAAATTGCTGTATGAAGAGATAATAAAATACGTGTCCGAAAGACTCGGACACGCAAGTGTGAAAAACGGCAGACACATCTTCACGTTACTGAGAAAATTGAGAATGATTCTCTGCTACTTTATGAAAAATATGTTCAACCTTAACCGATACTACCTTCCATTTCGAACTTGATCAACCGGTTCATCTCAACCGCATATTCCATTGGCAGTTCCTTCGTGAACGGTTCGATAAAGCCCATGACGATCATCTGGGTTGCCTCTGCTTCGGACAAGCCGCGGCTCATGAGGTAGAACAGCTGCTCTTCTGATACCTTGGAGACGGTAGCCTCATGCTCCAGCACAATGTTATCATTCATAATCTCATTGTATGGAATCGTATCTGAAGTGGACTCGTTATCCAGGATCAGCGTATCACACTTAATGTTGGATTTAGCCCCCTCAGCTTGACGACCGAAGGAAGCCAGACCACGGTAAGTCACCTTACCGCCATGCTTACTGATCGACTTGGAGACGATTGTAGAGGTCGTATCTGGAGCCAAGTGAATCATCTTCGCACCCGCATCCTGATGCTGACCTTTGCCAGCTACAGCGATGGACAGTACGCTTCCTTTAGCTCCGCGGCCCTTAAGCACAACAGCAGGGTATTTCATTGTCAGCTTGGAGCCGATGTTGCCGTCGACCCATTCCATATTTGCGTTCTCTTCCGCAACCGCACGCTTGGTTACGAGATTATAAATGTTCGGTGCCCAGTTCTGAATCGTTGTATAGCGCACACGTGCATTTTTCTTAACAACGATCTCTACAACGGCACTGTGAAGAGAGTTCGTGCTGTAAATGGGAGCGGTGCAGCCTTCCACGTAGTGAACAAAGCTGTCTTCATCCGCAATGATCAGAGTCCGTTCGAATTGACCCATATTTTCAGAGTTAATCCGGAAATAAGCCTGCAGAGGAACTTCGCATTTCACGCCTTTAGGCACGTAAATAAAGCTGCCGCCGGACCATACAGCACTATTTAGCGCCGCAAATTTATTATCTGCAGGAGGAATAACAGTAGCGAAGTATTCACGGAAAATTTCTGGATGCTCACGCAGCGCCGTGTCGGTATCCATAAAGATTACGCCTTGCTCTTCCAGGTTCTTCTGCATGCTATGGTATACAACTTCGGACTCATACTGCGCCGATACACCAGCCAGGAACTTCTGCTCCGCTTCTGGAATTCCCAGTTTATCGAAGGTTTCTTTAATCTCGGAAGGAACCTCTTCCCAAGTCTTCCCTTGCTTCTCGGATGGTCTCACATAATATTGAATATCATTAAAGTCAAGCTCATCCAGATCGCCGCCCCAACGAGGGGTTGGCATCTTCTCGAACTGCTCCAGAGATTTCAGACGGAAGTTAAGCATCCACTCTGGCTCGTTCTTGATGCGGGATATTTCTGTGACAATTTCACGAGTTAAGCCTTTGCCGGATTGGAAGACAGCCTTATGCTCATCGCGAAACCCATATTTATATTCTTCCATTTCGGGCGCTTTCTTAGCCATGGATTATTACCTCCTTATTCAATTCCCTTTCTCAGGGCATTCCAAGCCAGCGTCGCACATTTAATACGAGCCGGAAATTTATTCACACCGGACAAAGCCTCAATGTCCTCATAATCATCAAAGTCGACGCTCTCTCCCTTCATCAGAGAGGAGAACCGGTCTGCCAGATCCAGAGCTTCCTCCACCGATCTGCCTTTGACAGCTTCGGTCATCATAGAGGCGGAAGACATGCTGATGGAGCAACCTTCCCCTGTGAATTTAGCATCCTGAACGACTCCATTCTCCAAGCGGAGCTGAAGAGAGATCTTGTCTCCACAGGTTGGATTATTCAGATCAACGGTCAGTGTATCTTCATCGAACTTCCCCCGATTACGCGGGTTCTTATAATGATCCATAATAACGCGGCGGTACAGGTCGTCTAGTTGCATCACCCAAAATACTCCTTTGTCTGGATTAAGGCGGCCGCCAAACGGTCGATATCTTCTTCTGTATTATACATGTAGAAGCTTGCCCGTGCTGTTGCAGAAGCTTCCAACCAGCGCATCAGCGGCTGACAGCAATGGTGTCCTGCACGAATGGCAACACCGGAAGCGTCCAGCACAGTGGCTACATCATGCGGATGTACATCTTCCAGATTGAAAGTAACAAGGCCTACCTTACGTTCGCGGGGCCCATAAAGCTTAATGCCTTCAATCTGAGACAGACGGTCCATCGCGTAAGCGGCCAGCTTCGACTCATGTGCAGTGATCTCATCCAGACCAATGCTCTCTAGAAAGTCAATGGCAGCACCAAGCCCTACAGCTCCGGCAATGATAGGAGTTCCTCCTTCGAATTTCCAAGGGAGCTCCTTCCACGTTGATTCGTACAAGCCTACATCGTCGATCATTTCACCGCCGAATTCGTACGGCTCCATTTGTTCAAGCAGCGCCTTCTTACCATATAATACTCCAATACCGGTAGGAGCGCACATTTTATGTCCTGAAAATGCATAGAAATCACAATCAAGATCCTGCACATTCACTCGCATATGAGGAGTGCTCTGCGCTCCGTCAACCACCATGACAGCCCCTTTACGGTGAGCAATGGCGGCGATTTCCTTCACTCGATTAACGACACCAAGTACATTGGACACATAGCTCATAGCAACAATTTTGGTCTTGTCGGTAATGGTCTTCTCCGCATCCTCCAGCGATACATTGCCGTCAGGCTGAAGCGGTATATACTTCAGTGTTGCCCTGGTTCGCAGAGCGAGCTGTTGCCAAGGAATCAGATTGCTATGATGCTCCATTTGCGTAATCACGATCTCGTCGCCTTCATGCACTGCAGCAGGGCCGTAGCAAGAGGCAACGATATTCAACCCCGTAGTCGTACCCCGGGTAAAAATGATCTCTTTGGTGCTAGAAGCGCCTATGAAGCGAGCCACCTTCTCACGAGCGCCTTCATAAGCATCCGTGGCCCGGCTTCCAAGCGTATGAACCCCGCGGTGCACATTGGAGTTCTCCCACTCATAGTAGCGCTTAACAGCTTCGATAACAGCAACAGGCTTCTGAGAAGTTGCCGCGTTGTCGAGATATACCAGCGGATGTCCATTGATCTCCTGATGGAGAATAGGGAACTGCTCCTTTATCACTGAAGGGTTCATTGTCCTAGCTTCCTTTCCACCAGACTTTGCAGCTGCTGCTGCAATTGCTCCAGTGGAATCTCGGTAACTACAGGCGCCAGGAAACCATAAATCACAAGGCGCTCAGCCTGTTCACGGGTGATCCCTCTGGACATCAGATAGTAGATTTGTTCTGCATTAACCTGGCCTACAGATGCCGCATGCCCTGCCTTAACATCATCTTCATCAATCAACAGGATTGGGTTTGCGTCACCGCGGGCTTTCGGACTAAGCATCAGAACCTTCTCGGTTTGCTCACCATTGGCCTTGGTAGCACCCTTCTCAATCTTGGTAATTCCGTTAATAATCGCGGAGGCTTGTTCTCTCATAACAGCGCGGGTGATCATTTGACTCTCGGATGATTTGCCGAAGTGAACCGCTTTGGTGGTGTAGTTCATCCGCTGAGAACCCGAACCAACGGCAATTACTTTCGCATCGGACAATGAACCATTGCCTTTCAAGATGCTCAAGGTCTCACTTACAGAGTCACCATTGTTCATCTCGCCAATGATCCACTCGATGCTGCCGTCATTCTCAATCAGAGAGCGGCGGTAAGTCAGGTCCGTGATCTCTCCGCCAAGCTGATGTACGGAAGCATATTGAACTTTGGCTCCGGCTTTGACAACCACTTCGGAAGCTCCGTTATGAACAAGATTTTGCTTCAAATCACTTGAAATATAATTATCCACATAGGTAACACGGCTGTTGCTTTCAGCCACAAGCAGCACATGCGGCGAGAAGACCGAAGTCGCATCATCCACAAGGAAAACAGCTTGAAGCGGCACATCGACTTCCACATTCCGCGGCACATACAGGAACACCCCGCCACTCCATAATGCAGTATGGAGGGCTGTAAGTTTATTCTCATCTGCTGGAATTACAGAGGATAGATACTCACGCACAAGCTCCTCATGTTCACGGGCAGCCGTCTCCAAATCGGTAAAAATGACACCTTTTGCAGCAAGCTGAGGATCAAGCTTAGTAAATACAACACCTGAATTCCGCTGAACAATCAAATTGCTGCCTTCATTCAGGTTAACGAGATCGGAAATGCTTTCGGGAAGCTCTTGACTGCCAGAAACCGCAGGTTCGCCCTTACGCGGCAGTCCATAATTCTGCAAATCAAAACGGTCAATTCTTGTTTTCTCCAGCTTTGGCAGCTCCAGGCTTCCAGCCTGCTCAAGCGCTTTGGCGCGACGTTCGCTCAGCCACGCAGGTTCACCGCTGTTTTTAGAGAAAGCGGCTAGTTCTGAAGCTTCTACCGGAAGAACAGTTTGTGTACTCATCAGTATTCCTCCTTCCGTTTAGGCCTCTTGCTCTTGGCCGACAGTCTCGTCAACAATGCCGAGCTCTTCTTTAATCCAGTCATATCCGTCTTTCTCTAGACGCTCTGCAAGCTCTGGGCCGCCGGATTTTACAATCCGTCCCTGCATCATAACGTGAACGAAGTCTGGTTTGATATAGTTAAGCAGACGCTGATAGTGGGTAATAACTAAGAAACCTCTCTCTTCATCGCGCATCGCGTTAACACCATTGGCAACAATGCGCAATGCGTCGATATCCAGACCGGAATCGATTTCATCAAGGATAACGATTTTCGGATCAAGGAGCATCATTTGCAGAATTTCATTCCGCTTCTTCTCACCGCCGGAGAAGCCTTCATTCAGGTAGCGGTGGGCAAATTCAGGGTTCATTTCAAGGTCCTTCATTTTGCCTTCCATTTGACGAATGAACTTAATCAAGGAAATCTCGTTGCCTTCACCGCGTCTAGCATTGATCGCACTGCGGAGGAAATCGGAGTTGGTTACTCCAGCAATTTCGCTTGGATATTGCATAGCCAGGAACATACCAGCACGGGCACGCTCGTCAACTGCCATCTCAAGCACATCTTCCCCATCCAAAGATACATTGCCTTCAGTAACTTCATACTTAGGATGTCCCATTAATGCGGAAGCCAGGGTACTTTTACCTGTACCGTTCGGACCCATAATGGCGTGAATTTCTCCACCCTTAATTTCAAGATCAATACCTTTAAGGATTTCTTTGCCTTCAACAGTCGCTTTGAGTCCTTCGATGACAAATTTTGTAGACATATAACGCAAACTCCCTTCATCTATTCCATAATTTCATCATTAACGCGATTAGTAGGGGCGTCTCCCCTTTGGTGCATTATATCATAATGAGTATCAAATTAGAATCATTCTAAGTGATTCTCATTGATTCTCATTAGCCTTAAATCATATTTTAACGTAACTACAGGGTATTATCAACGACGATTCCATGAAGACCTGCCATTTTCCATAAAAGCAACAGGCTTGACCATCCGTTGGCCAAGCCTTGGAAACGTTAACCTAACAGGCTAACGCAAAATATTTGTTCTTAACTGAGCGCTCCGTTTCGGCAAATTGCGACGACTGCATTCTTAGCCTAAGTAGGAGCGAAGCATCCACATATGCTTCTCAATTTCTCCCTTGAATCCGGTGAGAAGATCACTGGTCGCTTCGTCGCCCTCTTCATCGGCAAGCTCAATGCCCTCTTGGAAGGATTCCGTCAGCGTGGCAAAATCCTCAATCAGCGTCTGAACCATCGCCCGAGGATCCTCCTTGCCCGTTGCTTCCTGAATCGTAGCGATTTCCAGGTACTCCTTCAGCGTAGCGGAAGGGCTGCCTTTAATAGTAAGAAGGCGCTCTGCAATCTCGTCCATTTTAAGTGTTATTTCATTATAGAGCTCTTCAAATTTGACATGCAGCGTATAGAAATTCTCGCCCTTCACATACCAATGATAATTGTGAATCTTCACATATAGCACGTTTAGATTTGCAACCTGTTCATTTAGAACTTGTTGCAGACTTGAGCTTTTGGTCTTGTTAGAAGAAGACTTGGATTCCGTCTTTGCCATGTCAATCCCTCGCTTTTCATTAGTTATTGCATCCTTACTTTATTGTACCCTTACATCCATTTAACGAAACAAAGAGGACCTGGTTCAAAAAAAGGATACAATTAATCATCCTTTTCCGATATACTAACTTTACTGTGACAAAACGCATAGTCTGAATAAGCTTGAAACAGCGTTAAGGCGCCATTTATGGAGGTGTATTTATTTGTCTTTGTATCATCCCCTGACTTCGGAAGAAGCAGTCCGTTTAGCACGTAATGTAGATGATTTTTTTCAAGAAAATGCCCTGTTAACCTGTGAAGAAATTGGAGACGGCAACTTAAACCTTGTCTTCCATATCAGGGATGCGAAGAACGGTAAAGGCCTCATTATTAAGCAGGCCCTTCCGTATGCGAAGGTCGTTGGCGAGTCATGGCCGCTTAGTCTTGACCGTGCCCGCATAGAACGAGAAGCGCTGCAAATTCAACATCAACTGGCGCCTGATCTGGTACCGGAAGTATACGGTTATGATAACGATCTTGCGATCACAATTATGGAGGATTTGAGTGATCATACCATTATGCGCAGAGGGCTTATTGAAGGGCAAACCTACCCCCTCTTTGCTGAACATATTGGCCGTTTTATCGCTCACAGCCTGTTCTATACCTCGGACTTAGGAATGAATCAACAAGAGAAGAAGCTTCAGGCAGCCAGATTCACGAACCCGGATCTTTGCAAAATTACCGAAGACTTAATCTTTGACGACCCTTATCGGAATTCACCAAACAACAGCTTCACCGAAGATATCCGGCAAGAAGCCGAGGCTCTCTGGGAGGATCATGAGCTTCATCTGGAAGTTGCCCTGCTTCGCGAGAAATTCCTCACCCATGGAGAAGCCTTGCTGCATGGTGATCTTCATACAGGGAGCATCTTTATTACCCAAGAGTCTACCAAGGTGATTGATCCCGAATTCGCATTTTATGGCCCCATGGGATTCGATATTGGCGCAGTGCTTGCCAACCTGCTGCTCAATTATTGTGCTCAGCCGGGCTGGAGTCCGGACGAGAATGTGCTGAGTGAACGCAGAAGCTGGCTGCTTAAGTCTGTCGAAGAGGTCTGGCAGCAATTTGAAACGAATTTCCGGAAAGTATGGAATCAGGATGCGCTCGATCCTCTGGCTAAAACTCCAGGCTACCAAGACATTTACCTGCAGAAAGTGCTTCGGGATACGATTGGTTATACTGGAGCTAAAATGATTCGCCGTATTGTAGGTTTGTCCCATGTCGCTGATGTGGATACGATTTCTGATGATACCCTGCGGCATGAAGCCAAGGTAGCTGCCCTTCACATCGGTAAAGCCCTTATTAAGCGGGGACGTTACGCAAGCTCTATTGAAGAAGTCACGCTGATTGCAAGAAATGCCAAAGCGGTAGGAGGAGAAGTATAATGACCAGCTTAACGAATAGCCCTCTGCTCAGCATCCGCTGGGAGGATAATCAGCTGATCCTGCTCGACCAGCGCTTGCTTCCTGACGAAATTGTCTTCCTTGAGCTGACTACGCCTGAGGAGGTCTGGGAAGCTATCGCCTCCATGAAAGTCAGGGGAGCTCCCGCTATCGGCATTTCAGCCGCTTACGGGGTAGCGCTGGCGGGCATGAGATTCTCGGGTGAGCCGGGAGAATGGCTGGCTGAGATGACCCGGGTCGCCGATTACCTTGCTACTTCAAGGCCTACCGCTGTCAACCTGTTCTGGGCGCTTGACCGAATGAAGGACAGAGCTGCCCTATTGAACGCCGAGCAGGCGGACGTGGAGAACCGAAATCTTGGACTGCTTGCAGAGGCTGTACTGATCCATCAAGAGGATGAGGAAGTATGCAGACTGATTGGAGAGCATGCATTGCCTCTTTTTGAAAGCGGGATGGGGGTCCTAACCCACTGCAACGCTGGCGGATTGGCAACTGCCAAATACGGAACGGCCTTGGCCCCTATTTATCTTGCACAGGAAAAGGGCTTGCCTCTAAAGGTATTTGCTGATGAAACTCGCCCTGTCCTGCAAGGAGCTCGTCTGACAGCATTTGAGCTTCAGCAGGCGGGCGTCGATGTTACTCTAATCACGGATAATATGGCCGCACATGTCATGTCCAAAGGCTGGGTGCAGGCTGTAATTGTAGGGACTGACCGAATTGCAGCCAATGGTGATGTAGCCAATAAGATCGGAACTTACGGTGTTGCCGTCCTGGCTAAAGCCCATGGCATTCCTTTCTATGTTGCCTGCCCGCTCTCAACCATTGACCTGAACACTCCTACAGGCGCCGATATTCCGATTGAGGAGCGTCCGGACAGCGAGATTACAGAGGCCTTTGGCAAACGGACAGCTCCTGCAGGCATTAAGGTCTTTAACCCAGCCTTTGATATCACTCCGAACGAATATGTAACGGCAATTATTACGGAAAAAGGTATTGTCCGCCCTCCATTCGCAGATCATTTGCCTGAACTATTCAAATAAGAATTAAATTTCCATAAAATACATGACCGAAAATTTAAAAATTTAGGTTCTAGATGGACTAGGCTTCCCTATAGAATAATGTTATTATTATGAATACCGCCTTAGTACCAGCGGATGATGAGATAAGCGCGATTTGGGGGAACTATAGAAACTATGGATAACAATAACAACAACGAGACGGGCTTTCTATTCAACGTCGACATCTTAGTGAAAAGCAAGTCCAACGCGCTGGCACTTCAATCGTTAATAGAGCTAATCAATGGACATCATGGAGAGATTGTAGACTATCGGATTAAATCCGGCATTGAGCTCGGTGAAATTATAGAAGCTTCGCTTGCGGCCAAACGCAAGTCCATGCTGACGCCTTCTCTCAAGTCCAAAGCCGCCGATAATCAAGGACAAGCCTCATCCAAAGAACAAGCTGTTCCTGCTTCACCATCCAAAAGCTTACCGGTGCGTGATACGAAAGGAAGCCAAATTAATGACTGGGTGCAATCCTATATCACAAGCAACCGCTTGGTCAGATTGGTTATTGAAGGCGCTAAAGGACGGGTCAACATTCCTTGTAGAATACTCAACTATGTAGCCGATACTGAGATGCTCAGCGTCTATCATGTGGACGAGAAGCAGGTATATACCTACAAACTTAGTGAGATTGTAGACATTCTTGATGTATAAGAAAGCGGGCATTCCTCCTTGTTGTAAGTAACAAGGGATGCCCGCTTTTTTTGTTCTTCTTTTTAAAGAAGTTATTTTCGCTGAAGAGCTGCAGTCGCCAATAAAATCCACCCGGCAATAAAAGCGATCCCGCCAAACGGGGTAATCGCACCTAAAATCTTGACCCCCGTTATGCTAAGCACATACAAGCTCCCTGAAAACAGCACAATGCCGATGAACAATAGACGCATGGACCACAGCAGCTTACGGGATTCGCCCCACTGGTTAGCAAGCAGGGCTGCAATCAGAATACCCAAGCTATGCACCATATGGTACTGAACCCCTGTCTCGTATGTTTTCTGGGCGCTCTCATCCAAGACACTTTTAAGCGCATGGGCACCGAAAGCCCCAATCGCTACGGACAGCAGGGACAATATTGCCCCAATCGCAACGTATTTTCTTCCCAATGCTCTCTCCCCTTTTTCACTAATATTATTTCAGACAAGCTGCTTATATTGTAATGCATATCAGGCTATAGGTGACAGCTTCTCTCTCATGAAAGCAAAATGTTACTTGCTTTTTATCCGGATATATTGAAAAATTAGACAAGAATGAGACTTTATGACCCAAGGAGTTGAACAGATGGATCAGCAGCATTCTTCAGAAAATGAAAGCAGCTTTACTCCCTATCCCCAAGCAGAACGCGAAGCCTCTTACGATTTGAAGCATTCCGGTCCAGGCATCGCTTCCTTTATTGTCAATCTGATTGTATTTATCGGTTACATTGCTGGAATGTCTTCTGCATTTGCCGCCTTTGGCCGGCTTGATGAACATGTAAACCGAAGCACCGAGGAACTCTATAATTTAGTCGCTGACCAGCAGTATTTCGTAATCGGAGTCATCGTCATTATAATCAGTTTCTTCCTAAACCTGGTGGGTATGATTCTAGCGATCATCGGTCTCGCTCTTAAACACCGGAAGAAACGGTTTGCCGTTATAGGGTTCGTGGTAGGCCTTCTGCCAATCGCACTCTTAATCATTCTAACTGCCATTGGCTATGCAGTTAGAGGAGCATAACCGTAAATTTAGTATGCGGAAAGGTGATGACCATGAGTCATATCAAAATTTTTGCCGATAGTACCTGTGATCTCTCACCGGAGACACTGAACGAATATAGTATCAGTATTGTCCCGCTTTATGTGACGTTCCAGGACCAGACCTTCAGGGATGGGGTGGATCTCGTCCCTGAACAGCTGTACGCCAAGGTTACGGAGTCAGGCAAGCTGCCTAAGACGGCGGCTCCTTCACCCGCTGATTTCATCACAGCGTTTACCCCTCATATCGAGCGAGGGGAACAAATCATTTATATCAGTCTCTCTTCTCATCTGTCTTCAACCTATCAAAACGCGATTATCGCTGCCGAGGAGTTTGAGGAAGGAGCCGTCACTGTATTTGACTCGCTCAATCTCTCAACTGGCATCGGGATTCAGGTGCTGGCTGCAGCACGTGCAGCCCAGCAGGGGAAGACGGTGGAAGAGATCGTGGATTTGTTAAGCCGGATTCGTCCACAGGTCGACACAGAATTCATTATTGATTCCCTTGATTATTTACATAAAGGCGGCCGCTGTTCCGGCATGCAGAACTTCGTAGGCAGCCTACTGAAGATTCGCCCAGTAATCAAGGTTGAAGATGGCAAGATGACTCCTGCCTACAAGGTGCGCGGGAGCCGGGATAAAGCCTTTAACCAGATGCTTAACAACGCCTTGGGCAATCTAGAGCGTATGGATAAAGGCACCTTGTTCGTGACCCACTCTTTGGCGAAGGAAGATGCTGAATCTTTGCGCAGCACTCTTCTTGAGATGACCGGGGTCAAGGAAATTCTGATTACAGATGCCGGCTGCGTGATCTCCAGTCATTGTGGTCCTAAGACCATCGGAATCATATACTTGAAACATTAAGCAAGACAGTCATATGAACGACAAAGACCGCCCTTAACTGAAAAAGAGCGGTCTTTGTTATTTGCTGCACATCCGTGAAAGTTAAACTGCTTCACAGGAGCACACATCCTTGTAATTGATTTGCTTTTATATTAACATACTGACATTTCAATAAAAACAAACACGCATAATCGCTCTATTTTGTTAGGCTTGAGTAAGGTTGCTCATGCGTATTCTTGTACTTCAGTACACAGCTGTAATATCATAAGAATAGTTACCTTTTATCAGACCAATTAGAAAAGGAGTTTTGAACAATGGATTTGAGAAATCAAACTGCCATTATTACAGGTGCTGGCAAAGGCATTGGCAAAGCCATTGCCACAGCATTGGCTAAGGAAGGCGTGAATTTGGGGCTGATTGCCCGTACTGCAGAGGATCTGAAGCAGCTCCAAGATGAGCTTGGGGGCACTTATGGAGTGAAAGTAGCCAGTGCTGCAGCAGATATTTCTAACCGTGAGCAGGCCGAAGCTGCCGCTGCTTCCCTGCAGCTTGAGCTGGGCAATATTGATATTCTGATCAACAACGCGGGTATTGCTAAATTCGGCACCCTGCTTGAAATGGATCCAAGCGATTGGGAACGCATCCTTCAAGTCAATTTGATGGGTACATATTACATTACCCGTGCTATTCTGCCGGGAATGGTTAAGCAAAACAGCGGCAACATCATTAATGTCTCCTCTACAGCAGGCGAACGCGGCTTCGCTACCGGCTCCGCCTACTGTTCTTCCAAATTCGCCCTACTTGGATTGACCGAAGCATTAATGCAAGAGGTCCGCAAATCCAACATCCGTGTAACAGCACTTACGCCTAGCACGGTTAATACCGAACTGGCTTCTGGAGCCGGCCTTAAGATCGGTGACGAGGACCGCATGATGCAGCCAGAGGATGTTGCTGAATTGGCACTGGCAACCTTGAAACTTCCTCCGCGCGTATTCGTAAAAGCTGCTGGGATTTGGACAACCAACCCGCAATAACGCTCTTCACGGCAAACAGCCCGCAGGTACAAGTTAAACAACTTGTACCTGCGGGCTGTATTTCATTACCCGAGCTTTGTTTTAAGCTGCAATCTTTCACGGCGCTTACGCTCCCGGCTGCCTGGAGCCTTAATAGTACATGCAATGAGGAAAGAAATCGCACAGAGCAAAGCGATTACCATAAAGGTCACTTGGAAACCTCCAAGCCAGATGGCAATGAAGGAACCAGCTAAAGCGCCAAGCCCAAAGCCTTGATAAACAATACCATAGTTCTTACTATGATTTTTAAGTCCGAAGAAGTCGCCTACAATGGCAGGGAATACTGTGATGTTCCCCCCAAAACAGAAAGCAATAGCTGCAACACAAGCGAAGAACAATCCATAATTTAGTTGGACAAAGCTGAGAATCATCACGGCAATAGCAGTTACGAGTAGTGCGCCGGCTACAACTTTCAATCGTCCAACCTTATCAGACAGGGCTCCCAAGACAATTCGTCCGGCTGTATTGAAGATCGCAATCATTGCTACAGCATTGGCTGCAGAAGCCAAATCCAGCCCGGCCATCTTCACTCCGATATCTTTGACAATCCCAATCAAATACAACCCACTCATACATGCAGTGAAGAAAATCGCGAATAACAGATAAGCTTCCTTGGTGCGCAGCATTTCTTTCACTGTATAATCTTTTACCGCACGCTTCTCAGCTCCCGGCTTCTGATCAGCCTTGGCTGCTGCTTGAGCTGTGGCTTCCCGAACTAAGAACGATCCCAGAATGACCATTGCCATCACGATGATTCCCCAAAACATGAAGGCTCTAGAAACACCTACCGCATCAATAAAAGATCCGTTTACAAATTTAAAGATCAAACTACCCGTCCCGTATGCGCCTACCGAAATCCCTGAAATCAGTCCCTTACGTTCCGGGAACCACTTAATCAAATTAGATAATGAAGTAATATAAGCTGTTCCATCAGCAAATCCAACAACTACTCCCGCCAGCAAATACACCATCCCCAACGAGGATGCCTGAGAACTAAGAATAAGACCTGCTCCTAAAACCACACCTGCCGCTGCAATCAGCTTACGAAGACCGACACGCTCTTGGATGCGACCCGCAAACAAAGTTGAGAATGCCAAGGCAAAGCTAGTAATCGAGAATGTAATAGAGACAGCGCTCAGCTGCCATCCGAATTTATCCACTAGAGGCTGATTAAACAAACTCCAAGTATATATTGTTCCTAAGCCCATTTGAACGATAATTGTTCCAAGTACGATGAGCCAGCGGTTTGTCTTTATGGTTCCCATACCAATCTCCCTCTTTCGCTGCATTGTTGGTCTTTTTAGGACTGTGTCCTGTTTGATAAGACTAGTATACAGCCAGAGGAATGTAAGCGATTCAATTCAGGAATGAAATGCAGAATATACGGAATGAAATGCAGTCAAATATGCATGATCTGCCTGAATTCTTTCACCTTGCTGCGGCTAACCGGAACCTCGTATTCCAGGTCTCTCAGCCGAAGAAGATACGTGTTGTTGAACCAGGGAATAATCTCCCTGATTTTTGACAGATTCACTGTATAGGATCTATGGCATCTGAAGAAGGCATCTTGGGGGAGTCTGTTATGGAATTCCGTAATGCTCATCGGCATCGTATACTCCTCTTTTCGAGTGAATACTTGAGTTACCTTCTCCTGAGCGGAAGCATAATAAATATCGTGAATATCTGTCACAATGATCTTCTCATTCTTCCATAAGTTAATCGTGTGCGTGATTGGCTGACTCTCCTGCCCTGCTTTAACCGGACTGGCTGATTCAGCCTGCTCCTTCTTCTCCTTCGCATATGCGGTCTCAAGCTTGTTTAGCATAGAGAGGATTCTTGATTCGGGATAGGGCTTAAGAATGTAATCAAATGCCTCAATCTCAAACGCCTGTGCGGCATGCTCCTTATAAGCTGTGATAAAGACGATGTAAGGCTTCTTTGAAAATTTACTGATATTTTGAGCTAATAACACCCCATCCAGCGAGGGAATGTTGATATCCAGAAAAATAACATCCACTTCTTCCTGCTGCAGGAAACGCAGCACCTCAAGCCCATCTTCAAAACTCCCCACGATTTCCATTTGGCTATGGGTACGGATCAAATACTCCAGTTCTTGTCTGGCTAAGAATTCGTCTTCCACGATAATCGCTCTCATGAAGTCTCCTTATCTATATAAAAGTAAATTTCCGTGCCGGGATTCGTACGCCGGATCTTCAGGCCTTCTCCGTAGATCATTTGCACACGCTGATGCACGTTGAACAAGCCAATGTGATTCGATGGCATTTCACCGGTATACACATTCTGTATGATCTCCTCTCGAATTCCTACGCCGCTGTCGGCAATGGAAATACGGACGCGATCTCCTACATCCCGTACAGTAATTGTAACGGTTCCGGATCCCTTCCCCTTCAAAATCCCATGTACAATCGCATTTTCCACCAGCGGCTGAATAAGCAGGCTTGGAATTCGGACTTCCACATCATCAATATTATAGATGACATTAAGCTTGTTCCCAAACCGGGCCATTTCAATTTCTACATAGTCTCTTACCTGCTGCAGCTCTTTTTTAATATCAATTAGATCGTCGTTCAGCTCCAGATTGAATCTTAAATATCCAGATAAGTTGATAATCAGCTCTCTAGCCTTGTCCGGGTTAATTCGGATTGAAGAGGCAATAGCATTCAGTGCATTGAACAGAAAATGGGGGTTAATTTTGGTCTGCAACGCTTTAATCTCTGCTTTATTAGCCATCTCTTTAATCTGCTCAACCCTAGAAACCTCCATTAGAGTAGAGATCATCTGCGACAATCCGACAGCCATGGCTTCAATTGAATAGGTGATTTTATGAGCCTTGCTGTAGTAAATTTTCAACGTACCTGTAACTTCCCCTTTTTCCTTGAGGGGTATGATGATTAGGGACTGAATTTCCGGGGTACGCTCATCCGCCCCCTTGTTGTTAATCGTAATTTCACCGCTCGAAATGGTTCTTTTGGTCGCTTCGGTGATAATTTCATGCCCTATATTGTATTTCTCTTCTCCTAGACCAACATAAGCAAGGATATAACGAGTGTCGGTTATGGCCACCGCGTCGGCTCCAATTTCCTCCCGTATAATACTGCATATCGTATTTAGTGAATTTCGATTGATCGAGCGGAAGTAAGGCAGCGTCTTATTCGCTATATCGAGCGCCAGCTTTGCCTGCTGTGCAGCTACCTTCTCCTTCTCACCTTCAACACTTTGAACCAGAAGAACAATTAAGCCCACATTAATTTGCCCCAGGATCATCGGAGCTGCAATGCGCGAGACAATATCGGCTCCCAGCTCAGGGGGCTCTGCAAGCAGCAGGATCAGCAGCATGGTTAATCCCTCGCACACCATCCCGGCAACGATACCGGCACTCCAGCGATGCCTCTTAGCTATTTTCAAATGGATAAAACCTGAGACAAAGCCCGCAGCGATGCTTGTAATTAGACAAGGGATTGAAGTCACTCCATGAATATCAATAAAATAACGGTGGATCCCAGATACAATTCCCGTAATTCCTCCAACCCAGGGTCCAAATAAAATTCCCCCGGACATGATCGCTATAATCCTTACGTTAACCAGCGACCCTTCTACATTAATTCCAGAATAGGTGCCAAATATAGCAAATGCCGAGAAAATCAGCGTTACGATCGTAAGCTCCTGACGAGAGAAGGTCCGCTTCTGTAGAAGCTCCCTAAACCTTGCAATCCTTGTCAGAAAAAACAGACAAATCAAGAGCAGTGCTGCTCTCTCAAACAGCTGAAGCAGCATTCCGAATGGTTCGTTCAATCGCATATCCCCCTTACCTTACTGACTTTAATAGCTCGATATCTTACTCCTCTAGACAAAGCAGCAGCCCTGTCTCTTCCGGCAAGGCCTGGAAGAAACGGGGCTGCTGCTGATTCTCTTCACTGGCCCATTAATAGTACGGAGCCATCATGAGGTATACGATTACGCCTGTCAAGCTAACGTACAACCAGATCGGCATTGTCCAGCGGACGATCCGCTTGTGCTTAGCAATCTGCATGGTCCATCCCCACACCAAGGCGAACAGCGCCAGAGGTACGACGATGGCTGCAAGGAAGCTGTGCGTAATCAGAATAAAGAAGTAAATGGGGCGAATAAAGCCTTCACCACCATACTTCGCCGTCTCTGGTGAAATGTAATGGAACGTCAGGTAGGACACCAGAAACAGCAAGGTTGTTGTAAATGCTAGCAGAATAAACACCTTGTGGATCTTCACATTCTTCTTAATGATCGCAATCAGTGCTGCCACTAGAAAAATGAACGTGAAGCTGTTAAAAATTGCGTTCAGTCTAGGGAAAATAGTCAAATCAAACTGAACAGCTCCTTCATAGCCAATCGGTGAGAAGAACAGCAGAAGGATAATAATGTTCGCAATGACCGAGATTGTAATGATAAGCCCTGCAAAATTCTTATTGGTTTTTGCGGAGTACTCCTTGTTATCGGCAGTTTTATTCATGAATTCACCAACTCTCCTATCGAGTTCTTGTCTATGTCAATTATATCTGCATCATAAACGTGCTGTTAAGTGACAATAATCTGACTTTTTCCGCTAAAGTCTCAAGATGCTTGTTCTTCAGGATTCAGCGTTCCTTTTCCCCGCCCTGCTTTTGCTGCAAAATAGGCTTCAATTCTTCGGCTTGCCCAGACCGACACCGCGACAAACAGCAGCACATAAATCAGCCTGTAAGGATGCTTAATAAATTGGGATACATCATGACCTATATACGAAATGGCCAGAACCATGATTGCCTTGCCAAAAGCAATAGCAGTTATAAAGGAGCTTGTGCGCATCCGGGCAGCTGCTGCAGCCATATTGACTACGACAAAGGGCCCCACTGGAAATATACTAAGCCAGAATACATAGCCGAACCCGTTGCGCCGTACCCATTCCATGCTCCGCCGGACCTTCGCTTTATCCGTCCATTTCCTAACATACCGGGATGAAGCGACTGTTTTGACCAGCATAAAGGTCGTTAGACATCCGGCAACCATGCCAATCCAGGAATACAGGAATCCGAGCCACATCCCGTATACCGCTGCATTAATACCCACGATAACAATCGTAGGCAGCGGGGGGATAAATGACTTCAGGAAGGTCAGAAGTATACCTGGAAGAGGACCCCATGATCGATAGGCTTCTATGAAGTCCCTTATATTCTCCTCTGTTAAATACGACATTATGCTAAGCGGAAAACGCAAGTGGTTGATTCCCCTCTCGTCAAGCCTTGTGAATTTGAGCACTTTAACCATAACAGTGCATAAATTTAAATTTAATTAAACTTTATTGGTATTCTGTCATTCAGATTATATATAATAGAAAATAGATTGTACAGAAAGGGTGAAGATTGGTTATGAAGTTTAGTGAATATCAGTATGTCCGTCCAGACCTTAACAAAGTAAAACAGCAGTTCAATGAATTGCTTACCGAATTTAAGGCTGCCGACAGCTTTGAAGAGCAGGATAAAACCCTGGAATCCATCAACAAGCTTCGCAGTGAAGTCGGCACCATGGAGACGCTTGTCAGCGTACGCCACTCTATTGATACTAACGACGAATTCTACAAAGCTGAACAGGAGTACATGGATGAGATTGGGCCTGTAATTGAGGAGTACATAACCGAATATTACAAAGCGCTTGTTAATTCCAAATTCCGCTCCGAGCTGGAGAAGAAGTGGGGCAAGCAGCTGTTCCGGCTGGCAGAAGTCTCGATCCGCACATTCAGTCCGGACATTATCGAAGACCTTCAGCTTGAGAACAAGCTGTCTACAGAATATTCCCAGCTGATCGCTTCTGCCAAGATTCCGTTTGAAGGCGAAGAGCGTACCCTTACCCAGCTTACTCCTTTCGAATTGTCTACAGACCGGGACATGAGAAAGCGTGCTTCCGAAGCCAGATACCAGTTCATGGCAGAGAACGAAGCTGAGCTTGACCGTATTTACGATGAGCTCGTTAAGGTCCGTACGCGGATGGCCAAGAAATTGGGCTACCCAAGCTTTGTAGAGATGGGCTACGACCGCATGACACGTACCGATTATAATGCGGATATGGTCAGCAATTTCCGCAAACAGGTCTTGGAGCATATTGTCCCTGTATCCTCAGGCCTGAAGAAACGCCAGGCAGAGCGGCTTGGGCTTGAGAAGCTGAGCTACTATGATGAGAACTTCAAATTCAAATCCGGCAACGCAACGCCTAAAGGCGATCCGGATTGGATTGTTGCAGGTGGCGCTAAGATGTATGAAGAGCTGTCTCCTGAAATGAATGAATTCTTTACCTTCATGCTGGAGAACGATCTGATGGATCTCGTCAGCAAGAAAGGTAAACAAGGCGGCGGCTACTGTACTTATATCAGTGAATATGAAGCTCCGTTCATCTTCTCTAACTTTAACGGAACTTCAGGGGATATCGATGTACTGACACACGAAGCCGGACATGCTTTCCAAGTATACTCCAGCCGTCACTACAAAGTGCCTGAATATGCTTTTCCAACCTATGAAGCTGCTGAGATTCATTCCATGAGTATGGAATTCTTCACTTGGCCTTGGATGAATCTGTTCTTCAAGGAAGACACAGATAAATACAAGTTTGACCATCTGGCAGATTCCCTGCAGTTTATTCCGTACGGGGTTGCCGTGGATGAATTCCAGCACTTCGTATATGCCAATCCTGAGGCGACTCCGGCAGAGCGTAAACAAGCATGGAGAGACATTGAGAAGAAATACTTGCCTCATCGTAATTATGATGAGAATGAATACTTGGAGCGCGGCGGCTTCTGGCATAAACAAGCTCATATTTTCCGCACACCGTTCTATTATATCGATTATACTCTGGCGCAAATTTGTGCCTTCCAGTTCTGGAAACGGTCCAACGAAGACTGGAAATCAGCATGGAGCGACTACCTCAATCTATGCCGCGCAGGCGGCAGCAAGTCCTTTACCGAGCTTGTGAAGCTTGCTGGGCTGATTTCTCCTTTTGAAGATGGCTGTGTTGCCTCTGTTATCGGAGACATTGAGAGCTGGTTAAACGGGGTAGATGATAAAGCACTATAAAATACTGAATTTAATGTACAAGAAAAGCGGCCCTTGAGGGGGACCGCTTTTCTTTATGCTTGGCGAATAACGCCTTCACGACTGAGATACTGCCTGATTTGCTCTGCTGCCTCATCCGCATCCTTGGCCGTGATTCGGACAAGCTGGCTTTCCGCAAGCGTCTGCGCAGTATGTTCATATCTTGGATCATAATAGTGCTTGAGCAATAGAGGAATGGCCTCTGCATATTGCCCGGTTTGCAGGAACTTCTCGATCTCTGCCGCGATCGGTGTATGGATACGTTCCTTGATTCTTCTGAAAGCACGCATACATTCCTCCTGGTGCTCCTCCGGCCGATAATCCATCAGAATCTGATGAACCCGCTGATCCATGGGGAGTTCAATCCAGAAATGCACGGCCGCATCCTTCTTAGAGAGAAGAAAATCCGGCAGAGCAATCTTGCCAATCCTCTTGCTCTCGGCTTCAAACAGCACGCAAGATGCATCTTGCAGCTGAAGGAGACGCTTTAAAAGGGCTGAATCAAATTTTTTCTGATTATGAGACGTTAATCCAACTCCTCCAAATACAGAACCCCGGTGCCCGGCCATAGCTTCCAGGTCCAGCACAGGATAATGCTGCTTCTCAAGCTGCTGCAAAATATATGTTTTACCATTGCCCGTATTGCCGTTAAGCACATAAGCTGGTGGCTGGACCGTGTACTGTTCAAGCTGTTCTACAACCCATCTGCGATAAGAGCGAAAACCTCCGTTAAGCCGGTATGCCTTGATTCCCATGAGCCCTAACAACGTGGCTGTTGTCCGGCTGCGCATGCCTCCTCGCCAGCAGAATACAGCCTTCTTACCAGGAATCGCTTGAAAAGCCTTGATAAAGTCAGGCAGTTTAGCTGATACGATCTCCAGTCCCCGACTCTTAGCGGCTTCTACACTAACCTGCTTATATAATGTTCCAATTTCTGCCCGCTCCTCATCCGTAAAGATCGGGATATTTAGACTTCCCGGAATGGTTGCTTCTCGATATTCTGATGGTGAACGTACATCTATTGGTACTATTTCATGCTGATCTTGCTTCGCAAGAAGCTCTTCTACATCCATATCCTGAAACAAACTCATCGCTCCTTGCAGCTATTATTTGTTATTCTTTGGTGTTTTGTTTACTTGTTACAGACCTTATTCCTTCCACATTAAACAACATTAATATGTCCAGGATGCTCTGCGGTCACTTCACCAATCAGAGCTGCTTCTACACCGGCTTCAAGCATATCTTGAAGAAGCGAATCGGCCTCCGCCGCCGAAACAGCAATTAGCAGCCCTCCCGATGTTACGGCATCACAAAGCATCCATTGTCCAATGGAATCCAGCTCCTCTGGGAAAGTAATATCCCCTTCAAGGTGTGCAAAGTTGTTCTTCGTGCCTCCGGGTACAAATCCGGCCTCGGCTAGTTCACGTACCCTAGGCAGGAAAGGAACCTTTTCATGATAAATTACCAAGCCTGTGTTGCTGCCCTTGGCCATTTCCGAAGCATGTCCGAGCAGACCAAAGCCGGTAACGTCCGTACAAGCACTAACTGTATAAGACTCCATCTTCTCCGCCGCTGTTTTATTAAGCGTAGCCATAACCCGAGTAACTTCAGCCACTTCATCCGCGCTTAGTTGATCTTTTTTGATCGAAGTCGTCAAGATCCCCACACCGATAGGCTTTGTTAGAATCAACTTATCACCAGGCTTCGCTCCTGCGTTGGTGCGCACGCGGTCGGGATGAACCACTCCCGTCACCGCTAAGCCGAATTTTGGCTCTTTATCATCAATGGAGTGGCCGCCAACCAGCGTGACACCCGCTTCCTTCATCTTGTCTCCAGCACCGCGCAGGATCTCTGTTAAGATCGACTTTTCCAGTGTGTGTATAGGGAAGGCAACAATATTTAAGGCTGTTAGCGGTTTTCCGCCCATCGCATAAATGTCGCTGATCGCATTCGCTGCAGCTACCTGACCGAATGAGTAAGGATCATCGACAATAGGGGTAAAGAAATCCAGCGTTTGTACGATGGCAAGATCATCCGTCAATTTGTACACGCCTGCATCATCACTGGTATCTAGCCCTACAAGCAGATTAGGATTATATTCAGCTGGAGGCAGACTCCGCAACACTTGAGACAGATCGGCCGGACCGATCTTACAGCCGCATCCCCCTTTAGAAGAAAGTGAAGTTAATTTAATTTGATTAGGTTGTTCCATAAGGGAATTTCCTTCTTTCCTAATGAAATATATAGATCATATAACTTTGAGCTAATTCACATGTGAACTCACGAACCATCCTCTAATAGTATACCACTACATGAAAATCACGCAAAAACTCATATATATTGTGTTATACTATTCTTCTGGGAATAAAAAACTAAATATGGAGGTTGTCATGACACACACATCCAGTGCATCGAATTCCTCGGTACAATCTCACCGTAGCCCAAGAGTTATTGTACTGGCTATTCTTTTTGTGATCATAGCCGCTGCAGGATTGAGCTACGTCAAATGGTGGCCTTACTACGGTAAAGCCCTTAAAGCTATTACAGACCACACTTTGGGCTCTTCCATCCTCGGAGGGAACGTGGATACTTCCTCGGCCCCGTCCTGGATTCTTGCTTGGGATTATGCGGTTGCTTATTTCAAAGCGGTCTGGAAGGCAGCTGTTCTTGGCGTGCTCCTGGGTTCCTTGGTTCAGGTATTGCTGCCAAGCGGCTGGCTGCTTAAGGTGCTGGGCAAAGCTAATTTTAAAAGCACAGCTCTTGCAGGAATCGCCTCCTTGCCAGCTATGATGTGTACCTGCTGTGCAGCTCCCCTTGCTGTAGGCCTTCGTAAAAAGAACGTCTCCGTAGGGGCGAGCCTGGCCTTCTGGTTAGGCAATCCGACGATTAACCCGGCCACACTGATCTTCATGACTTTTGTACTGTCTTGGAAGTTCACTATGCTTCGGCTGGTGTTCGGGATTCTGCTCACTTTTGGGGTAAGCTACTTCGCCAACCGCTTTGCCGATAAATCGGATATTCCTGACGAGGTGCTTGCAGCAGCTGCCGAGACCGATACTGTTGAGAACGGTCCCTTCCTTACTCGCTGGATCAAGAGCATTTGGAGCATGCTGCTCAGCATCGTACCCGCCTATATTATTTTTGTACTCATATTGGGCGCTCTACGCGTATGGCTCTTCCCTGCTGCTGGAATAGCGGAGGGGAATAACCTACTTGTGATCATCGGCTTTGCAATTGCGGGCATGTTATTTGTCATTCCTACGGCTGCAGAGATTCCCATAATTCAAACGTTTATGTCTTTCGGTCTGGGGGCAGGCCCTGCTGGCGCGTTGCTGCTCACCCTACCTGCCGTAAGCTTGCCTTCGCTCTTGATGATTGCCCGGTCCTATCCAAGACGGGTTATCCTCTTTGTTGCTTCTTCTGTTGTTGTGCTGGGCATACTCTCCGGTATAGCCGGAATGCTATTCCTATAGTTTACTTAAATACAGCCTATAACCGACGTATAGCGGGGTTATAGGCTGTATTTGTTATCGAAGCATAGGAATGCTCCCCGTAAATAAAAAAACACTGCAGTTCATCTGCAGTGTTTAGATTGATCGAATGGAGCGGACGACGGGAATCGAACCCGCGACCCTCGCCTTGGCAAGGCGATGCTCTACCGCTGAGCCACGTCCGCTAATACTACCTTAAATGGGTCATGAAGGGCTCGAACCTTCGACACCCTGATTAAGAGTCAGGTGCTCTACCAACTGAGCTAATGACCCACAATGGCTGGGGATATAGGATTCGAACCTATGCATGACGGAGTCAAAGTCCGTTGCCTTACCGCTTGGCTAATCCCCAATCTTATTATGTAAAGGGCGATCGATGGGACTTGAACCCACGAATGCCGGAGCCACAATCCGGTGCGTTAACCCCTTCGCCACGACCGCCATATTCAATTGCGGGGGCAGGATTTGAACCTGCGGCCTTCGGGTTATGAGCCCGACGAGCTACCGGGCTGCTCCACCCCGCGTCAGTAATAATACACCATTAGAACTAGTGTAATTTATATATGGTGGAGCCAAGCGGGATCGAACCGCTGACCTCCTGCTTGCAAGGCAGGCGCTCTCCCAGCTGAGCTATGGCCCCATATCTCATCCCAAAAAGTGATGTGCAACTTTGCGATTCATTCCGATACTTCTCGGATTCCCTATACACTCAATTGATGGAAGTTAGAGAATGGTGGGCCCTAGTGGACTCGAACCACCGACCTCACCCTTATCAGGGGTGCGCTCTAACCAGCTGAGCTAAGGGCCCTTATCTAATCTGCCGAATCATCGGCGAGACAAAGTTCCCATCAGGGAATTCGCTTGGCGGCGTCCTACTCTCCCAGGACCCTGCGGTCCAAGTACCATCGGCGCTGGAGGGCTTAACGGTCGTGTTCGGGATGGGTACGTGTGGAACCCCTCCGCTATCGCCACCAAACAGGTTTTTTCCGGTCGCTATCGCTCCCTGAAATTCATCAAGGAAAATAACCCACCTTCAAAAACAGCCTGCGAGTAAATATCAAATCATGATATCGACCCACAATTGTTCAGATGTTTGATCACCTGAAAACTGGATACGAAACGAAATTGTGATTTAGATCTTCTCGGGGTCCCCGCAAAGTATTCGGAATCAGCCTCGAAGCCTTTTCTTCACTTTGTGGGGTTATTTTAGGATAAGCCCTCGACCGATTAGTACTGGTCAGCTCCATGCATTGCTGCACTTCCACCCCCAGCCTATCTACCTCGTCGTCTTCAAGGGGTCTTACTAATTGGGAAATCTCATCTTGAGGGGGGCTTCACGCTTAGATGCTTTCAGCGCTTATCCCTTCCGCACTTAGCTACCCAGCTGTGCTCCTGGCGGAACAACTGGTGCACCAGCGGTGCGTCCATCCCGGTCCTCTCGTACTAAGGACAGCTCCTCTCAAATTTCCTACGCCCACGACAGATAGGGACCGAACTGTCTCACGACGTTCTGAACCCAGCTCGCGTACCGCTTTAATGGGCGAACAGCCCAACCCTTGGGACCTACTTCAGCCCCAGGATGCGATGAGCCGACATCGAGGTGCCAAACCTCCCCGTCGATGTGGACTCTTGGGGGAGATAAGCCTGTTATCCCCAGGGTAGCTTTTATCCGTTGAGCGATGGCCCTTCCATGCGGTACCACCGGATCACTAAGCCCGACTTTCGTCCCTGCTCGACTTGTCAGTCTCGCAGTCAAGCTCCCTTTTGCCTTTGCACTCTTCGAATGATTTCCAACCATTCTGAGGGAACCTTGGGGCGCCTCCGTTACTCTTTAGGAGGCGACCGCCCCAGTCAAACTGCCCACCTGACACTGTCCCCGCACCGGATTACGGTACCAGGTTAGAACTCCGATACGATCAGGGTGGTATCCCAACGTCGCCTCCACCGAAGCTGGCGCTCCGGCTTCCTAGGCTCCCACCTATCCTGTACAAATCGTATCAAAGTCCAATATCAAGCTGCAGTAAAGCTCCATGGGGTCTTTCCGTCTTGTCGCGGGTAACCTGCATCTTCACAGGTATTAAAATTTCACCGGATCTCTCGTTGAGACAGCGCCCAAGTCGTTACGCCATTCGTGCGGGTCAGAATTTACCTGACAAGGAATTTCGCTACCTTAGGACCGTTATAGTTACGGCCGCCGTTTACTGGGGCTTCGGTTCACAGCTTCGGATTACTCCTAACCGCTCCCCTTAACCTTCCAGCACCGGGCAGGCGTCAGCCCGTATACTTCGCCTTGCGGCTTCGCACAGACCTGTGTTTTTGCTAAACAGTCGCTTGGGCCTTTTCACTGCGGCCCCCTCGGGCTATTCACCCTACCGAGGCACCCCTTCTCCCGAAGTTACGGGGTCATTTTGCCGAGTTCCTTAACGAGAGTTCTTCCGCGCGCCTTAGAATTCTCTTCTCGCCCACCTGTGTCGGTTTACGGTACGGGCACCTTCACCTGGCTAGAGGCTTTTCTTGGCAGTGTGAGATCATGACCTTCGCTACTGTAATTTTCACTCCCCATCACAGCCCAGCCTTAAAGTGTGCGGATTTGCCTACACACCAGCCTCACTGCTTGGACGGACATCCATCAGTCCGCGTCACTACCCTGCTGCGTCACCCCATCGCTCATAACGGTTTACGGTGGTACAGGAATTTCCACCTGTTGTCCTTCGACTACGCCTTTCGGCCTCGCCTTAGGTCCCGACTTACCCTGAGCGGACGAACCTTCCTCAGGAACCCTTAGGCTTTCGGCGGATCAGATTCTCACTGATCTTTTCGTTACTCATACCGGCATTCTCACTTGTATGCTGTCCAGCGCTCCTTACGGTACACCTTCAACCTACATACAACGCTCCCCTACCCCTGATACATTCATATCAAGCCATAGCTTCGGTGGTGTGTTTAGCCCCGTTACATTTTCGGCGCAGAGTCACTCGACCAGTGAGCTATTACGCACTCTTTAAATGGTGGCTGCTTCTAAGCCAACATCCTGGTTGTCTGTGCAACTCCACATCCTTTCCCACTTAACACACACTTGGGGACCTTAGCTGATGGTCTGGGCTGTTTCCCTTTTGACAATGGATCTTAGCACTCACTGTCTGACTCCCGGATATGAGTCCATGGCATTCGGAGTTTGACTGAGCTTGGTAACCCTTGGCGGGCCCCGCACCCAATCAGTGCTCTACCTCCACGACTCTTTTCTTCCGAGGCTAGCCCTAAAGCTATTTCGGGGAGAACCAGCTATCTCCGAGTTCGATTGGAATTTCTCCGCTACCCCCACCTCATCCCCGAACTTTTCAACGTTCGTGGGTTCGGGCCTCCAGTGCGTGTTACCGCACCTTCACCCTGGACAGGGGTAGATCACACGGTTTCGGGTCTACGCCCACGTACTCAATTCGCCCTATTCAGACTCGCTTTCGCTGCGGCTTCGGCTCTTCACCTTAACCTTGCACGGGAACGTAACTCGCCGGTTCATTCTACAAAAGGCACGCCATCATCCATATAGAGGACTCTGACTTCTTGTAAGCACACGGTTTCAGGTTCTGTTTCACTCCCCTTCCGGGGTGCTTTTCACCTTTCCCTCACGGTACTGCTTCGCTATCGGTCGCTAGGGAGTATTTAGCCTTACCAGATGGTCCTGGCAGATTCATACGGGGTTTCACGTGCCCCGCACTACTCGGGATCCGTCTCGGAGGGAACACATTTTCACCTACAGGGCTTTTACCTTCTCTGGCGGGCCTTTCCAGACCTCTTCAACTAACCTGTTCCTTTGTAACTCCATGTGAGACGTCCCACAACCCCAGAGAGCAAGCTCTCTGGTTTAGGCTGTTCCGCGTTCGCTCGCCGCTACTGACGGAATCACTCTTGTTTTCTCTTCCTCAGGGTACTTAGATGTTTCAGTTCCCCTGGTCTGCCTCTTCACACCCTATGTATTCAGGTATGAGTGACTGGCTATTACACCAGCCGGGTTTCCCCATTCGGACATCCCCGGATCAAAGCTTGCTTACAGCTCCCCGAGGCCGTATCGTTGTTCGCCACGTCCTTCTTCGGCTCCTAGCGCCTAGGCATCCTCCGTGTGCTCTTAATAGCTTAACCTAATCGCTCGGATTTTGGGCCGATACGCTCTGTTGTTCCTTGGTTTCTCAATTGAAATGAATCAAGGTTGAAACCCACTCACAAAGGATCGATCGTCTCCAAAATACCTCGCTCTGTAGCTATCACTTCACTTGTTCTCTTCGATCACAAGTTTCAGCTAAAGAGATGTTTCTAAAACGCAATTTCGTTTCGTTATCCAGTTTTCAAGGATCAAAGCAGTTTCGAAGAAACTGCGACCTGTGTGAATTTCGGTCAATCCGATTGGGTTGATGAAATCATGCAGATCCATTTTGAGAGTTTGAGCTCTCAAAACTGACCAACGAGTGAGATGGTTGGTTAACTCAAGGTTAACCCATATTTGAATGTCTTCACCACCGAAGACGATTCTCCATAGAAAGGAGGTGATCCAGCCGCACCTTCCGATACGGCTACCTTGTTACGACTTCACCCCAATCGTCTACCCCACCTTCGGCGGCTGGCCCCCTTGCGGGTTACCTCAACGACTTCGGGTGTTGTAAACTCTCGTGGTGTGACGGGCGGTGTGTACAAGACCCGGGAACGTATTCACCGCGGCATGCTGATCCGCGATTACTAGCAATTCCGACTTCATGCAGGCGAGTTGCAGCCTGCAATCCGAACTGAGACCGGCTTTTCTAGGATTCGCTCCAGATCGCTCCTTCGCTTCCCGTTGTACCGGCCATTGTAGTACGTGTGTAGCCCAGGTCATAAGGGGCATGATGATTTGACGTCATCCCCACCTTCCTCCGGTTTGTCACCGGCAGTCACTCTAGAGTGCCCAGCTTGACCTGCTGGCAACTAAAGTTAAGGGTTGCGCTCGTTGCGGGACTTAACCCAACATCTCACGACACGAGCTGACGACAACCATGCACCACCTGTCTCCTCTGTCCGTAAAGGAAAGGTACATCTCTGTACCGGTCAGAGGGATGTCAAGACCTGGTAAGGTTCTTCGCGTTGCTTCGAATTAAACCACATACTCCACTGCTTGTGCGGGTCCCCGTCAATTCCTTTGAGTTTCAGTCTTGCGACCGTACTCCCCAGGCGGAATGCTTAATGTGTTAACTTCGGCACCAAGGGTATCGAAACCCCTAACACCTAGCATTCATCGTTTACGGCGTGGACTACCAGGGTATCTAATCCTGTTTGCTCCCCACGCTTTCGCGCCTCAGCGTCAGTTACAGCCCAGAGAGTCGCCTTCGCCACTGGTGTTCCTCCACATCTCTACGCATTTCACCGCTACACGTGGAATTCCACTCTCCTCTTCTGCACTCAAGCCACCCAGTTTCCAGTGCGACCCGGAGTTGAGCTCCAGGATTAAACACCAGACTTAAATGGCCGCCTGCGCGCGCTTTACGCCCAATAATTCCGGACAACGCTTGCCCCCTACGTATTACCGCGGCTGCTGGCACGTAGTTAGCCGGGGCTTTCTTCTCAGGTACCGTCACCTTAAGAGCAGTTACTCTCTCAAGCGTTCTTCCCTGGCAACAGAGCTTTACGATCCGAAAACCTTCATCACTCACGCGGCGTTGCTCCGTCAGACTTTCGTCCATTGCGGAAGATTCCCTACTGCTGCCTCCCGTAGGAGTCTGGGCCGTGTCTCAGTCCCAGTGTGGCCGTTCACCCTCTCAGGTCGGCTACGCATCGTCGCCTTGGTGAGCCGTTACCCCACCAACTAGCTAATGCGCCGCAGGCCCATCCGTAAGTGACAGATTGCTCCGTCTTTCCCAAGTCCCTCATGCGAGGAACTTGTGTATCCGGTATTAGCTACCGTTTCCGGTAGTTATCCCAGTCTTACAGGCAGGTTGCCTACGTGTTACTCACCCGTCCGCCGCTAAGTTATTTAGAAGCAAGCTTCTAAATAACTCCGCTCGACTTGCATGTATTAGGCACGCCGCCAGCGTTCGTCCTGAGCCAGGATCAAACTCTCCAATAAAGGTAAAGCTTGTGACTCATTTTGAAACTGACGAGAAAGGATCGAATTTCAAATCGAGATGGACTTGAAATTCATCCGTTAATTCTCATTTATATCTCACTCGTTGTTCAGTTTTCAAAGATCAAACTGTTCTTTCGTCTCAACCGAACTCGTCGGCGTCAACTTTTATATCATAACATGTCAGCAAGCAAGATGCAAGAAGTTTTTTTTAACTCAACTGTCTCTCGATTGCACCAACATATCCAGCCAAACTCTTGTTCAACAGCCGGAATAATAATATAACACAAATTAAAGTTAATTATCAAGATTTTTTTTCAAAAAAATTGACCTGCCTATAAGGGCAGGTCTTTAAACCTCATTATAACCCCTGCATAATCTTACGTCCTGTAGGGGTTTGAGCGAGTCCGCCCTTGGCTGTCTCCCGGTGTTTTTCAGGCATAGACGAGCCTACTTCCATCATAACCTGAATCACCTCATCCGATGGAATAACGCTGCGTACACCAGCCATAGCCATATCCGCAGCAGCCAGTGCAGTTACTGCTCCAAAACCGTTACGGACAATACAAGGCACCTCAACAAGCCCTCCGACAGGATCGCAGATCAGTCCGAGTGTGTTTTTAAGGGCAAGACCAACTGCGTGAACGGCCTGTTCCGGGGATCCTCCGCGCAGCTCAACCAAAGCTCCGGCAGCCATCCCGATTGCAGAACCAATCTCAGCCTGGCACCCGCCTTCAGCTCCAGAGATGAAGGAGTTATTGGCAATGACATAGCCGATAGCCCCTGCGGCAAACAATCCATACACCATATGTTCATCGGTCCATCCGAACCGCTGCTGACTGCTTACGAATACCCCTGGAATCACACCGCAGGATCCGGCAGTTGGCGTTGCCACAATCCGCCCCATCGAGGCATTCACTTCCGAGACCGAGAGCGCATATGCCAGCGCTTCTCCTGCCGGTCCGCCCAAGCTTAACTCCTGCTTGGATGCCATGGTCATGACTCTCTGTGCATCCAGTCCTGTAAGGCCGCTAGGAGATGTCGTATCTTCATTCAACCCCCGGCGTACCGCCTCCTTCATTACTTCATAATAGTCTGCCATAGTGGCAAACTCCTGCTCTGTAGAACGGCCCGATTCTCTCGCCTGCTCCTCCACCATTAACTCTCCAATGGTTTTGTTCTGTTCACGGCAAAGAGCAGCCAGCTCCTCCAATGTGCTAAAGTTCATTCTTATCCTCCTGATTTTTTCTTCTTCCTAATTTGATACAGCGCTTGGTTCCGATAAATCGACCCGTCCAATCCACTTGAGGGATTCCATCTCCTGCAGATGTTGAATAGCGGACTCATCAGCATGTCCGTCCAGTTCCACTACAGTCATCGCGAGTCCGTTGCGGCTCTTGCGATCCACCGACATGTGTGCAATGTTGACACCATGGGTACTGAGCTCTCGGGTTATTCCTGCAATAACTCCCGGTAAATCAAAGTGCCGGATGACAAGAGTCGGATAAATTCCGGTTAATTTTATATTAAAATCATCAATTTCCTGGATCTCAATATTTCCTCCTCCGATGGAAATCCCGATGATGGACAGCTTGGTCTGTCCCCCATCGCAAGTCACCTCAATCCTTGCTGTGTTAGGGTGCCGCATTCCTCCGCGCCCTTCTTCAAACCGGACTGTCATCCCTGCCTCCTCTGCTCTTAACAAGGCTGTAGGGATGCGTGAATCATCGGTCGTGTAATCCAGCAATCCTCCCACAATCGCCCGGTCCGTTCCGTGCCCTTGATAGGTTGCAGCGAATGAACCGTAAAAGGTAATAACCGCCTCCTCCGGCTGCTTGCCAAGCAAATGCCTAGCTACCCTACCAATTCTGGCGGCACCAGCAGTGTGAGAGCTGGACGGTCCAACCATCACAGGTCCGATAATTGAGAATACATCTTTAAAGCGCATGCGAACAACCTCCACGATCTATATCAAACTTCTCTATTATAATACTTAACTTGCTGAATATGCTGCTTTACCATTAACAACTGTCATCTGCACCTGCACACGAAGCAGCTCCTCAGAATCCATGGAAATATCCCGGTCTACTACCGTGAAATCCGCCGCCATTCCTGGCTTGATGGCTCCTCGTACATGCTCGTCCCCAGCTGCTTGAGCGCTTCCCACCGTAAACAGCCGGATAGATTCATCTATACTGAGCTTCTCTTCCGGAAGAAACCCCTCAAAGTCTGTTCCAGGTTGACGCCTTGTCACTGCAGCATGGAGTCCGAGAAACGGGTTCAGCGGTTCAATCGGCGCATCACTTCCCCCAGCGCAAGCGATCCCGGCTTGCAGCAGCTTCTTCCATGCATACAAATATTCGGTTCTCTCCTTCCCTACTCGTTCCATAACCCAAGGGAAGTCACTGGGAACAAAGCGTGGCTGAATATCGGCCGCAAGATGCAGCCGGGTCATTCGGTCCACAAGCGCACGATTGAGCACTTGTGCATGGATCAATCGATCTGGCAAAGGGAACTCCTTGGTAAGCGGATGAGTCTCCATCGCTCGCAGCGTCATATCGGCAGCTGCATCGCCAATGGCATGGACTGCAATCGGGTAACCTAAGCTTCTTGCACGGCGAGTGATCTCATTTAGCCGCTCCAGCGGCTGAATCGCCATCCCCTGTGTATGAGGCGCATCACTATAGGGTTCAAGCAGATATGCAGTTCTTCCTCCGATTGCTCCGTCTGAGAATATTTTGGCAGCGCCGATCTTCAACCACTCATCTCCATGGCCCGCTTTGATCCCCAAACTTTCAGCTTCATCCAAAAATGTATGGTAAACAAGCTGGTGTGTTCGAAAATGGAGGCCTTCTTCCTGTAGCTCCCGGTGAATTTGAAGCATCGTCTCCAGACTGCCGATAAACCTTAAGTCCTCTGTATGCGCGGCCGTTAATCCAAGCCGCAACGCATCCTGGCAGGCTACTCTCAGCGCATTTTTCTTAGCTGTATAATCCGGCTCTGGCTGCACTTTGATAAAAGGCTGGCAGGCTTCCTCATAGATCCAGCCGTTTAACCGGCCATCCTCGCCCCGGCCAAATGCGCCTGAAGCAGGCTCAGGAGTCTGATCCGTAATGCCCGCTCTGCGAAATGCCTCCGTGTTGGCCAGGAAGGCGTGAAAGCATGTGCGCGTCAAATAGACTGGATGCCGATCTGTCACTGCATCCAGCTCTTCAATTGTAGGAGCAACTGCAGGACTAAAATTGTTCTCATTCCAGTTCAGCCCCAGAATCCATTCCCCTTCTGGAGTTAGTCTTGCCCGCTCCGTAAGAAGCTGAAGCATTTCTGCCTTCGAGGTTGCAGCGGAGAAATCCAGCATCGTTAGCTTCATCCCATGCATGCCCAAATGCATGTGGGAGTCAGCAAGGCCTGGCAATACATAAGCTCCATTCCAATCGATGATTCGGTAGGTCTGACTTGACAGCTGCAGCTTCAAATCTGCGGCACGGCCGATTTCACGAATCATTCCGTCCTCTACATAGACCGCGTCAACCTGTGTATGCGTGTTCGCAATTCCAGGCGGAAATTTCCCGTTAATAAATAAAGTCCCTGCTGTCATAGAACGGCTCCTCTCTACTATATAAAAGTCTCTATTAAAGCACACAAACGTGTCTCTATATGCTCCTGCTGATAAGATTATACATCCACAGCTCCCATTCAGAAAGTGATCGCGTTTTTCGCGTTAACACCATTCTTCTCTAACCCTTTTACGAAGAGACAAAGTTGCCTCAATTCGTACTTACTCCCTCACATAACGCTCCCTCTTATGAATATACTTTTCTTACAATAGCTTCGCCTTGAAACAGCAAATTATAGATCAGGAGGTGCCTGCTATGCCATTCTCTAATAAACACCAGTTTATCGTATCCCGAGAGGACTGGTCGCTGCATCGTAAAGGATACCAAGATCAGCAGCGCCACCAGCAAAAAATCAAAGATGCCTTAAAAGAAAATTTGCCGGATCTGATCACAGAAGAGAATATTATCCTGTCCGATGGGAGGCAGATTGTTAAAATACCACTGCGAAATTTGGAGGAATACCGCTTCGTCCATAATTTCAATAAACAAAAGCATGTAGGGCAAGGAGACGGGGATTCCCAGGTAGGCGACGTGTTGGCTAGAGAACGCCCTACCAAGCCTGGCCAAGGCGGAGAAGCCGGGAACCAGCCGGGAGCTGATGTAACTGAGGCCGAGGTTCGCATTGATGAGCTGGAGGATATATTGTTTACAGAGCTTGAGCTCCCATATATGAAGGAGAAGGACAATGAGCAGCTGGAGACAGATTCGATCCGTTTCAACGACATACGTAAAAAAGGGATCATGTCCAACATTGACAAAAAACGAACAATCCTTGAGAATTTGCGGCGAAATGCCAGACAAGGCGCTCCTGGAGTACATGGAATTTCACCGGATGATCTAAGATACAAGACCTGGGAGGAGATCAAGATCCCCCATTCCAGCGCTGTGATTATCGCCATGATGGACACTTCGGGATCCATGGGATCTTTTGAAAAATATTGTGCAAGAAGTTTTTTCTTCTGGATGACCCGGTTTCTCCGCCGCCAATATGAGAAGGTAGAGATCATCTTTATTGCCCATCATACGGAAGCTAAAGAGGTTTCTGAGGAGGATTTCTTTAACCGCGGAGAAAGCGGAGGTACGATCTGCTCTTCAGCATACCAGAAAGCCCTGGAAATCATCGATGCCCGCTATCCCCCTTCAAGCTACAACATTTATCCCTTTCACTTCTCGGACGGTGATAACTTAACCTCGGATAATGAGAGATGTGTGAAGCTCATTGACGAGCTGCTGCAGCGGTGCAACATTTTCGGCTATGGGGAGATCAATCAGTATAACCGGGGGAGCACCCTGATGTCTGCTTACCGCAACATTAAGAGACCTGAGTTCATGCATTATGTGATCAAGGAACGCGCTGAGGTCTATACGGCCTTGAAGCATTTCTTTCAAAAAAGACAGGGGACAGCCTAGGACGAATCAGGACATTTCCCAAGGGTAATCCGTGGTCAGATAGGCCGCGAGCTTACGGCTCTCTTCCCTGCGGTGGCGCCGGACTTCCGCCCTTGATGCAGCCGTCTCGTGCAGCTTCAGCTCCTCTGCCGTCTCAGGAATGATCTCAGGCACCATGACTTTTTGACCCTTCTCATCTATAGCCACAAAGGTCAGGAAGGAGGTAGCGGCAATCAGCTTCTCCCCTGTCACCAGATTCTCGCGGATGACCTTAACAAAGATCTCCATCGAGCTGCGTCCTGTCCAGGTAACAAAAGCCTCCAAATTTACGGAATCACTTGGATTAATCGGATGGAGAAAGTCCACCGAATCTGTTGAGGCCGTTACCGTATTGACCCGGCAGCATTTGGAGGCCGCAATCGAGGCAATATCATCAATATAGGACATCAGCTTGCCCCCAAATAAGGTGTTGTGATTATTAACATCTGTCGGAAATACCCGGGCCGTTTTAAAACAGCGGGTTTCTCTCACATATTTCTTCTCCATGCCTTCATGCCTTCTTTCCAAGTTATTTGACTTCATTCAACAAATTTCTCCGAATTTGGTTCAAGTATACTACCGGCCCTTAGAAATTATCCAGGAGGAACGCTATGAATCATGACGAACTTCTTGCGTTAGAACGAGCTATCTCCGAAATCTCCGAAATTGCAGACGGCTTTGGCCTCGACTATTACCCCATGCGCTATGAGATTTGTCCGGCGGACATTATCTATACCTTCGGGGCATACGGGATGCCAACCCGGTTTAAACACTGGAGCTTCGGGAAATCCTTCAACAAAATGAAGCTTCAATATGATCTGGGGCTCAGCAAAATTTACGAGCTTGTCATTAACTCCAATCCTTGCTATGCCTTTTTACTGGAGGGCAATTCACTCATCCAGAACAAGCTGATTGTCGCTCATGTGCTTGCCCACTGTGATTTTTTCAAAAACAATGTTCGCTTCTCCACCTCCAATCGGAATATGGTAGAGAGCATGTCTGCTACCGCCGAGCGGATTGCCGAATATGAGCTCATCCATGGTACGAAAGCTGTTGAGGAGTTCATCGATGCCGTCCTGTCCATCCAGGAGCATGTAGATCCTCATGTGATCCGGTCCCGCTCTTCGGATAAGCGCCGATGGACGGAAGAGAGAACACGGCAGGCCAAGCAGCAGCGGCGAAATCCCAAGCCTGAGGGTGAATATAGCGACCTCTGGGGTCTGGACGCAAGGCCAGCTTCAGAGGAAGAGAACAGCAGCGAAGACGCAGGCAGCATGCATGACCGCATCTCCTTCCCTCCTGAGCCCGAGAAGGATATGATGTGGTTCATCCAGGAATATTCGGAGGTGCTCGAAGACTGGCAGCGCGATATTATGAGCATGCTGCGTGATGAGATGCTGTATTTCTGGCCACAGATGGAGACCAAGATCATGAACGAAGGCTGGGCTTCGTACTGGCACCAGCGCATTATTCGCGAGCTGGATCTGACGAGTGAGGACACCATTGAGTTCGCCAAGCTGAACGCTTCGGTGGTCCAACCGTCCACACAGAGTCTGAACCCCTATTACCTGGGCCTGAAGATTTTTGAGAACATTGAGCATCGCTGGGACCATCCTACAGATGAGGAGAAGAAGAGACTCGGAAGAGAACCCGGCAAGGGCAGAGAGAAGATCTTCGAGGTGCGTGAATTTGATATGGATACCTCTTTCCTCCGCAATTATCTGAACAAAGACTTGGTCCGGGATTTGGACCTCTATGTATTTGAGAAGCAGGGTCATGAATGGACGATCACGGATAAAGCCTGGGAGAATGTTAGAGATCAACTCGTCTATTCCCGCGTAAATGGAGGCTCTCCTTATATTGTGATCGTTAACGGTGATTTCAACCATGCCGGGGAACTGCTTATGAAGCATCAATATGAAGGTATTGAATTGGACCTGAAATATCTGGAGCGCACGCTGCCCTACGTATATTCCCTTTGGGGACACTCCGTTCATCTGGAGACAGTCATTGAAGGGCAAAGAGCTCGATTCACTTATGACGGAAAAAAACATTACCGGAAAATGATTTGAGCATAGGGGCTGCCCTAACGGACCGCAGAACAGTCCAATAGAGCAGCCTTATGTTTGACTTCCGGTCACCTATGTTATAATAAGACACCTATCTACATAGCAGTCAATTCATTAGAGGGAGGATGACTTCTACTCATGTTTACACCCGAGCAGGTTAAACCGTTCTTGCTGCATCCCGATGCACTAGTAAGCAACGGAGCCATTCAATATTTTGCAGAGAGCTATCAATATACAGATGGAATTATGGAGCTAGTACTGGACAAGCTTCGCCGCACGGAAAATCCCGGTTCAGTATATCTTCATTGGGCCATTCATTTCCCCCAAAGCTCTCAAACGGTTGCAGAGATCGTAAAGCTGCTTCTTTCCGATGACCTCAAAGATATGCAAAAAGATCTCCTGAGTCAAATCTTGCTCAGCAGCTCTCCCCGTCTGCTTGAACAGGTATCATCCGAGCTGGAGCATCTGCCAGAGGAGATTCGCACCAAAGCACAGGTACATATGGGTATCGCTTCTTTATCTGCCGAAGAGCTTACAGCAGCCTTTGAGCAGATGCTTGAAGCCAGCCGCGGATTAGATTACGGGGACTTAGAGTATGACTACTTAGACTATCTCATCACGCAAATGGTGCAAACTGGCGCCCTGGCTGAACTGCAGGTCATCGGCAAGCTGAAGGATCACAATCGGGAGGACCTTGAGGATTATACAACGGCTTACTACGCTCAAGCAGCCGGACGAATGAAGCTGGAATCCGCCGTCCCCCTGCTGATTGAATTCTTAACAAGCGAGAACGATCTTCTCGTAGAGCAATCCCTTGATGCCTTAGTACGCATTGGAGGCGATGAAGTCATCGCCCGGTTGACCTCGCGTTATGAGCAGGAAGCTGATGATTATTTCAAATTGTATGCCGCTGAAGCGCTTGGCCGCATGTCTGCATCATCCGCAGAATCGTCCCTGCTCCAGCTGCTGCAGAAAGAGCGGAACTTGACTCATGCTACCAAGCTTGCCAGCGGATTGTGCCGCTTAGGCTCCGCACAAAGCGTTCCTGTTGTGGCTAAAATGATTGAGATGGGATTCGATGATGAGTATCTTGATCTTAGAGAAGCTTTATACATTAACTGCATCATGAATCAGGTGGAAATTCCTGAGCTTTCCCGTTGGCGCAAAGAAATCGAACATAAAGACGCCCGGCGGCATGTTTGACTAAATAAGCAACTTTACCTTTTCCTGCGCAGAACCAAACGGCCGAACCGGGCACGATAGGAATCACTCCCCATGCTCTGATTCGGCCGTTTATATACCACAAGTTACCCATAAAAAACTATCAGGTAGGCTCCTTGTGTATTAAGTGATCACCCCCATGCTGCTGCTGCATATTCATATTCACCCCTTTCTTGGAATTTTAGGTATCAGGCGAAGCGATTGCCATGACTGAGTTGGCCCCACCATTTCAGCGGTATACAGATTACCCCAACGTTGCAGAGCTTTATCGGTATACAGCTTCCTCAATTGATTGTATATAGGCGCATTCTGGTCTAGGCTAAGATTGGTTTGATGATAACGAAAATGATATAAATTACAATCAATATAGCCGAACGAATACCGATCAAGCAGCCGGAGCAATAGGCGTCGTCCTTCCATCATCCTCCCCCAGGTCAGCGTATCGATTTCCCATCCCCCAACCTTTTTCACACAGGAAGTCCTATAAAACCGGGGATGAACCATCGGGTCATACATAGCAAATTCATAGCGACTGTGAAACTTGCGAGGCTTCACAACTTTATGGAATCTAAGCTTTCCCGCTTTTTCATACCAATGCATTGTATTGGCATAAACCAGCGCCGTACTAGACGAACTGCGTTCCATTGCATGAACCATTATCTCTAAAGTTTCCGGCTCAATCCAGTCATCTCCATCAACCTGCAAGAAATACTCGGTATCAATTTGCTGTAAAGCATAGTTAAGAACACGACAGATGCCAGAGTTTTGTTTGAGTATTTTCACACGTGTTCGTGAAAGGTCTACTAGCGGTTTGATCCTAGCAACTGTTCCGTCAGTAGACCCGTCATCAATAATCAGCAGCTTCCAATGTTTATAAGTTTGGCGATATATCGACTGTAGTGCTAATTGGATATAAGGCGCATTATTATAGGTAGGAATAACGATTGTCACCTTCTCCATTCCTGCATCCTCCTTTAGGTTCCCGGGCTCGTTCCCCGAGCGGTTCCAGGACCTGCACACGGCCCAGTCCCAATTCCCCTGCTGTGGGTGCAGAATATGGCTTCACAGATTTCTGTGATGTCAACGTTTGCCTGGCAGGTCTTGGCTCAGCGGTATGATCTCCTCCTCTCTTAAATATCTGACTCTCCAGAATTCTATTTACTATATTCATAGAGTCGCAGTAGAAGTATAGTCTGATCCCATAGCTGCACAGCCCTTTTTGCCAAACGAAAGGCAATAAAAAAGCCTCGCTTAACAAAATAAGCGAGGCCTTTAATTTCATTTATGAGTGATTGACTTCCAACTAATTATGCTGCATTTCCTTCAGCTCGGCTGCCACCTTCTCCATCATACCCACAAAAGAAGAGAGCTCTTTGGAACGTATGGCTTGTCTTCTAGCACCTTCATTGGTTCGTTCGGACTCAAGCTGTACTCTATGTAATCTGGCTATAATCCCGTCGACACGAGATTGAATCTGGGACATTGCCCCCTTGGAGTTCTCGGCCAGCTTGCGAACCTCCTTGGCTACCACATCAAACCCTCTTCCGGCTTCCCCAGCCCGCGCCGCTTCAATTGCCGCATTAAGCCCCAGCAGCTGGGTTTGCTCTGAAATGTTACGGATCAGCGTGTTCATCTTTACAATTTCCTCGACATCTCCATTCAGTTCCTCGATTAGGGCGTGGGAGGTCTCCTGCGATTGGGCCGCCGTCTCCGCAGTTTCCGCAATGGCTTGAGCGCTGCTGCTCAGTTCCACAATCATTCCGGTTAGTTCCTGTGCAGCCCCCGTGACAGCCTGCAGCATATGCTCTTGCTCATCAGCCAGGTCTTTCAGTATGCCTTTCTCTTTCTTATTGTAGGCTTCAAGCACAAGCTGGGAGTCGAGATTAAACATCTTGCTTAGGGCATGAACAACCGGATACCAGCCATCCGGCATTGCCGACTGCAGCAGCTGGGTTGCAATATCAAGATACACCATATAGCTGCCTAAATAATAGTCAGTAGACAGACCGATATGCGAGTGGATAAGCCCGATTTTAAGACGCTGTTCAAGAAATGCATCATCAAGCTGCCCTTCCGTAATGGACATCCAGTAATCTCGCTGCGTTTCCTTCAATCGGTCTATCGTTGAATGCTTATTAATGATCTCCATAAGTTCAGGTTGATGTTCTAAATGAATGTAGAATTGATCAACCACCTTTTCGACAACTTCTTGAAAAACCGTCCGATGCTCCTGAAGTAAACCCAAGTCCTGTTCGGTAATCCCCATAAAATCAATTTGCTTCTGCCTTGCCTTTGAGAGCTGAATCATGATGTCGTCCCCTTCTATCTTTAAAATTTGGTAAATTCAAGAACATTTATCATTATAGAGATATCCCCTTCCCGGGTAATGGGTATAAAGAACTAATGTCATATATAAAAACGTATACATGTTAAGTTATTTAAATCACAAGCTAAAATAGCTTCACTTCCTTAGTTGAACAGCCCAACAGCCCTCCATAAAAATTGTTTTTCAAACCTGGAACAAATATTGAATTGTAATTTGATGTTATTTTAGTTTACATTTTCTTGAAATTTATATAATGTATAGAAAAGAAACGTCATTCCGTGACGATTAATACTCATCCAAAAGGAGAGGATTCTAGTGAATGGGTTAACCCCCGAGGAAAAGACGCATATTGTCCGTTACCTTGTCCGCCATTTCCGCGCATATTCTATTATTCTGTTCGGTTCCGCCGCCCAAGCATCCCTAAGACAAGACAGCAATGTTGACATCGCCTATCTGACTGACAGTTCCCCTGCTCCTGAAATTCATACATCGGTTAAAAAAGAGCTGGAGCAACTGCTGTGCCGCGAGGTTGCCCTGGTGAACTTCGCTCAAGCCGCTCCCTTCTATAAGACCCAAATTGTCAGCGGAGGCAAGCTGCTTTATGATCAAAGGCCCTTAGACCGCCAATATATACTAAAAAAGGCACTCAAAGATTATGTATTGCAGGCTCAAGGCTAAGCCGTTTAAACTTCCTTACATCGAATATAGCCAGATCAGGCCCTATGGGATTGCCCGCTTCATACGGGAAACCATAGGGCCTTTGATTAGAATTAGCGGTTCAGCAAGCTGCCGACATAGCGCAGCAGTTCATTCGCGCATACGGGGCAATAGCCGTGCTCATCCATCAGGCGTTTACTTACCTCGTTGATCCGCTTCAGCTGATTCTCATCCGGGGTTTTGGTGGATGTGGTGATTTTTACAATATCCTTAAGATCAGCAAACAGCTTCTTCTCAATTGCTTCACGCAGACGGTCATGATGGTGGTACTGAAATTTCTTACCTTTTCTTGAGTATGCGGAAATCCGGATCAAAATTTCTTCACGGAACGCCTTTTTGGCGTTCTCCGAAATGCCGATCTGCTCTTCAATGGATCTCATCAGCCGCTCATCTGGGTCCATCTCTTCATCGGTTAGAGGATCGCGAATTTTCGTCCAGCTGCAGTATGCTTCAATATTGTCCAGGTAGTTCTCAAACAAGGTCTTGGCCGACTCTTCAAAAGAGTATACGAACGCCTTCTGCACTTCCTTCTTAGCGAGCTCATCATATTCCTTCCTGGCGATGGCGACAAAGTTCAAGTAACGTTCCCGTTCTTCCTTTGTAATTGAGGCATGTTGGTCAAGCCCGTCCTTGATCGCCCGCAAAATATCAAGCGCATTGATGCAGGCTAGATCCTGCTTAATAAGCGCACTGGAAATCCGGTTAATGACATATCTTGGATCAACCCCTGACATTCCCTCGTCCAGATATTCATGCTGCAGCTCCTTCAGATCCGCATCCTTGAAACCTTCAACTTCCTGCCCGTTATAGAGCCTCATCTTCTTAACCAAATCCACTCCCTGCTTCTTCGTCTCCTTCAAGCGGGTTAAGATCGAGAAAATCGCTGCGGCCCGCAGGGCGTGCGGAGCAATGTGAATATGACTCATATCACTCTGGGCAATCAATTTGGCATAAATCTTTTCTTCCTCTGATACCTTGAGATTATAGGGGATCGGCATGATGATCATTCTGGACTGAAGGGCCTCATTTTTCTTATTCGCAATGAAGGTCTTATACTCCGCCTCATTCGTATGCGCAACGATAAGCTCATCCGCACTAATCAGCGCGAATCGCCCGGCTTTAAAATTGCCTTCCTGGGTCAGGGAGAGCAGGTTCCACAGGAATTTCTCATCACATTTCAGCATTTCTTGGAACTCCATAAGCCCCCGGTTAGCCTTATTAAGCTCGCCGTCAAACCGATATGCCCGCGGATCAGACTCAGAGCCGTATTCCGTAATCGTTGAGAAATCAATACTTCCGGTAAGGTCGGCAATATCCTGGGATTTCGGATCAGAGGGGCTGAACGTGCCGATGCCGACACGATTCGCCTCGGAGAACAGGACGCGCTCGACACGAACCCGCTCAATATTTCCCGCATAGTCGGTTCTTAACTTCAACTGGCAGACCGGGCAAAGCTCGCCCTCGATCCGGATGCCGAATTCTTCCTCGAAGGCCGGACGCAGCTCATGAGGAATCAGATGAAGCGGATCTTCATGCATCGGGCAACCTTCAATGGCGTATACGGCTCCAGCTGGAGTCCGCGAGAACTTCTCAAGCCCGCGCTTCAGCAAGGTCACCAAGGTAGACTTCCCCCCGCTGACAGGACCCATTAACAGGAGAATCCGCTTGCGCACATCAAGCCTTTTGGCCGCCGAATGGAAATACTCCTCGACCAGCTTCTCCAGTGCAAGATCAAGACCGTATATCTCCTGCTCGAAAAACTTGTATTTCTTGTGACCGGCCACCTCTTCAACCCCATAGGACCGAATCATCTCATACACCCGGGCATGTGCGGTCATGGCAGGTGCGGGATCCTTTCGGAGCAGTTCAACATAATCCTTGAACGTGCCACTCCATGCCAGCGCATCGTTCTCCGCCCGATAAGCCGAAATGCGTTCGAAAATATCCATGCTCGGTACCTCCTGTGCTTCTCTTTGTATTCGCATCCTACCTGCCGCTATAAGCCTGCAAAGTGCTGTTTCTTAAAGATAAATTGTAAAAAGGGTATTACATAACTATGCGAGAAGGCGCAAGAAATTGCCGAAAATCCATACCAGCATTGAAGGGATTTCCATGAAGCGATATGTGAAGAAGGGTCAGATCCAGGGCAAATATGTTAAGATAAAAGATGGATGATCACTAGGAAAATCAAAGGAGAACTCAGCATGGCAGTTCAGCATGAGACCGAGTTATATTTGCCGCTCAAGCAATTTTTTGAACGTCGCGGGTATGAGATTAAAGGGGAGGTCAAGCATTGTGATCTCGTGGGATTCAAGCCGGGGGCAGACGAGCCGCTCGTTGTAGAAATTAAGAAAACCTTCAATCTGGCTCTACTCCTGCAAGGGCAGCAGCGCCAGCGTCTGACTTCCCAAGTCTATCTGGCTGTCGAGCGAAACCGGGCCAAGAAAGGGGCACATAACCAGCGATGGCGGGAAATCGCTCAGCTATGTACGAGACTGGGACTTGGGCTGATTACCATCACTGTATATAAGACAAAGCCCGCCTTTGTTGAAGTGCTGTGCAGCCCGGCTGAACCCGCTGATGGCACTCCTCTACCCAAGCCCATCAAGCATCGCGTCAACCGCTTAGCCCATGAATTCAGGGAGCGCAGCGGTGACTACAACGTAGGCGGAAGCAATGGGCGGAAGCTTGTCACAGCCTACCGAGAGAAGACTCTGCTGGTGGCCGATGCTCTCCGCGGCGGCATTGATTTATCCCCTCGTGAAATTAAAGCCCACAGCGGTGTCGGAAATGCGGCTTCTATATTGCAGCGTAACTTCTATGGATGGTTCCGCCGCATCTCCCGGGGAAGGTACATCCTGACCGAAGAGGGCCGTCAGGCACTGATTGAGTATGCAGAGCTGCTGGAGAGCCGGAAGCTTGCGGCGGCTGGATTAGCACCGGAATGCGATAATTAGCATCCGTTAGTTGGACAACCTCCCCTGAAAGTCCAGATAGGCACCTTTAATTCTGCTTACAGCCTGAACCAACCTAGCTTGGCTGTTCGATGTATACACCAGCTGAATCATTCGCTCAAGTTCCTCCCGGCCCTGAAGCCAGCTCTCCTTCCCTGACTCGAACTGTGCCCCTTCCCGAAGCGAGGCCCTTAGCAGCGCCTCTGCATCCATCCCTGCCGCAAGCTTCACCCAGAGTGAACGCCCATTGTCTTGAACAACCTGAACCCCCTGCCAGCTTGCTTCATTCAGCAGCGAATGAAGCATGAAGCTGCGCGCTTCATACTCGCGGTACACACTGGCTTCATACTCAGCCAATGAGAATGAACTGGCTGAAGCCGTGACCAGCCGCTTCAGCACCAGCTCGTTCAGGCTGAATCCCTCCGGGCTAAACGACGGGACAGCTGCACTCAGCGCAGCAATGGTCTCTGGAGCAGCCCGCAGCCAGCCAAGCGGCGGCAGATGCGGCTCCAGCGAGCCGAACTCGATCACGCCGCCACCTCCGTCCAGCCTGCTGAGCTCGACCAGCGACGGCCCTACGGCGCGCCACCTGGTTATCCCCGGTCCTCGAGCTTCAAGGACCGGCACCCGGTGCTCACGGGCTACCCGGAGCACCGCTTCTCCCCGCGCCACTGTCCACCCGCCGCTTGGCGGCGTGACCAGGATCAGCGCGGGCTTCACGCTGGCGGCGGCCCGGCGAAGCGCCGCCGGCTCGATGCCGTCGCTGTCCGCTGGAACAGCGACGGGATGAAGGCGATGCTGGGCAAGCAGCCTCAGCATCGCTGGCTCGGCCGGCAGCTGCACCGCCGCCGCCCCGCCTGGCGCGGCCCAGAGGTGCAGCGCCAGGTTCAGCGCGGCCAGCCCGCTCCCGGCAAGGAGAAGCTGCCCGGGGCTGATCTCATCGCCAGCCGGTCCCTTCAGCGCAGCCGCAAGCCATTCTCGCAGCGGCCCGCCGCCAAGCGGGAGCTCAGGCCAGCTGTGAGGATTCGCCGGGCGTAAAGCTTCAGCCGCTGCTGCTCTCAGCGGCTCCCAAGGAACAAGCTCCGGATCAGGGCACTCCTCCGCCAGAGAGATTAGCTGTGGCCCACTGGAAGTAATGCTTCTAAGTCTCTCGCTAAATTCGTCTTGATTCATGTTCGATTCCCCTTCCTATCAAAGCTTCTATGTTTTCCTTCTAGATTTGTATTATTTCTTCAGATAAGAGCTTAGTTCTAACCTCTCTCTCATTCTATTGCAGGCAAACCCTATATATGCACGCGCTATGAGAACCATGTCGCTTTTTTGCGAAATAAATAGACGCATGATAGAATGTAGTCTGGTAAAAAATTAGGAATGACCGAGGTGATAATATGCCTTACGATACGGAGCCTGTTCCTGCAGCTTCGGCTCCTCGCAACGAGAGAAATCGCCGTCCTTCCGTGAAAGCTTTCCTTGTCTTATGGGTACTGCTGATTTGCGCCGGTATTGCTGCCGCTTATGGTTACAGCCAGCATATGAAGAAGTCCATGCTACATGAGCTTGATGTGAAGTGGCAGGCTCAAGCAGCTGCTATGAGAGCCGATTACGGGGCCCAGCTCTCCGCCTTGAATGAAGATGTTGCCCTCCTGCAGAGCAAGGTGGATTCTTTGAATGAGCTGCTAACCTTTACGAAGGATAATGCAAGCAATAAGACCGATAACAGCAACAAACTCTATACACAGCTAAGTGAAGTGAAGAAGCAGCTGGCGGAGCTGCAGAAGAAGATGGATTTGTTAAAATGAACCTACAAGTCAAACAAGTAAACCGGTTCTTCTTGCTCGCGACCGCTCCTTTCTTCGGTCTTCTCCTGGTGCTCTGGATCAGCAGCAGTCAGCTTAACTGGAACAGCGCAGCTCCTAAAGTTGTGCCTGATGTAGACATTAAGGAACGCACTCGCATGGTGACAGAAGGACTGTCTCAGGCGGAGCAAACGGCCAAGCAGGCGGTTTCTTCCATACGCAAAACTACAGCTCTTTACATGCAGACCACAAAGGCTATGAGTGACATTGTGAAGACCACAGCGGCACAAGCCGCTAGACCGGAGACTATTTATAACAAGCGTATTACCTCCAAATTAGGCGTTCCTGTAGAGTATGTTCAGTCCGATAATATCCGCATTGAGCTGTATAAGATGAACCCGGGAACGTACCGCGGCTATGCCATGAAAGTTAAACTGAAGAATCCTAAAGCCATGAAGATGGTCCTGGGCAAGGACAAGCTGGGCGGTGCGGAGACTACGCTTGCGGCCGTCAAACGCCACGGAGCCGTGGCCGGGATTAACGCCGGCGGCTTTGCGGATGCGGGAGGCAGCAGGTACCCGCTCAGCACCACTGTGATGAACGGTAAGTATGTAGTGGGCTTTGAACCCAGCTATAAGGACTTAAGCTTTGTGGGGATTAGTGAGAGCGGCAAACTTATTGGCGGTAAATTTTACAGCAAGCAGGATCTCGACCGGTATAAGCCCGCCTTTGGAGCAAGTTTTGTGCCCGTCCTGCTTAAGAACGGCAGCAAGACTGTCATTCCCGACAAATGGAAGCAATCCCCCTACCGTGCTCCAAGAACGGTTATCGGGAACTATAAGGATGATCAGCTAATTATTCTGGTGGTGGATGGCTACAATGAAGGCGGAACATCCGGAGCAACACTTGAAGAGCTGCAGAACAAAATGGTGAATATGGGGGTAGTGGATGCTTATAATTTAGATGGAGGAGGCTCTACATCGTTGATCCTTAATGGTAGAGTCGTAAATCATCCTTCCGATGGCGCCCTTCGCCCCGTTCCAACGCACTTTTTATTCTATAAATAATAGAACTAAAGAAAGAGCACCCCACATGAGGGTGCTCTTGGTTTATCTCCTTAACGACCAGTATGTAGGTTCACAGTTTGTCGGCTGTAATTAACCGTATTGGGGTAGCTGAGTCATTTCTGATAAACATTGTTTGCAAATCATACGTTCTTTAAATTCATTTACTTCTTCCATGGATCCGCAAAATACACATTTTGGCCGATAACGTTCCAAAATAATGTGGTCCCCCTGAACCAAAATTTCGACAGGATCCCCCTCGTTCATTTGATATCGCTTGCGAAGCGACTTGGGCAATACAATTCTACCCAGTTGATCCACTTTGCGGACCACACCAGCAGGTTTCATGATAAAAGACACCTCTCCCAAAAAAGTTAGCAAAAAGCGGAAATACTTTAATTTATATATTTCGCGATAAATGTCTCGAATCCTGCCGGATTTTAATATTTTTTGTAAACTTTCAGAATAATTAAGTCATATTCGGAAAATTAAGCTGCCGGAGCGCTTCATATACGACAATTGCTGCCGAATTAGACAAATTCAAGGAGCGTACCTTGTCAGTCATAGGCATCTTCATGGCGGTTTCCCGGTTAGCAGCAATCAATTCAGGCGGCAATCCCTTCGTTTCTTTTCCGAATACAAGAAAATCCCCATCTTGGAACTGAAAATCATGATAGTATTTGTCGGCTTTTGTCGTAGCATAAAAATAACGTCCTTCAGGATACAACTCCTGCAATTCTGCAAAAGAGTCATGGTATTCAATATGAACAGCGTACCAGTAATCCAAGCCAGCCCGTTTTAATGTCGCATCATCTGTCCGGAAGCCAAGCGGTCTTACCAAATGCAGATGAGTTCCCGTGGCAGCACAAGTACGTGCAATATTTCCGGTATTCGCCGGAATCTCAGGTTCAACCAAAACAATATGCAATGCCATATTCTTAACACCTCTTCATTAAGTTAGCGGCTAAGCTGCGCTTTTCTATTATATCAGCTTATCCTGAAAAAGCAGATAAAACCCTCCCACTGATCGTGGAAGGGCTATGATTTCTACCTTATTTGCTGTATTTACCGTGAAAATGCTTCATAAAGTCAACCAGTGCTTGGATGCTTGCAAGAGGAACCGCATTATAAATCGAAGCACGAAGTCCTCCAACGCTGCGGTGACCTTTAAGACCGACAAAGCCCTCTTGTTCCGCCGCTTTGATGAACTCCTTCTCAAGTTCCTCAGACGCCAGACGGAAAGTAACGTTCATTTCTGAACGGCTAGCTTGATCTACGCAGCCCCGGAAGAAGCCCTCACTATCATCAATAGTATCATAGAGCAGCTGAGCCTTCTCATGATTCTTCTGCTGCACGCCGCTTAAGTTCCCCTGCTCCTCAATCCATTTCAGCACTTCATTCACCATATAAATGGAGAAGGAAGGCGGTGTGTTGTATAGGGAGTTATTACTGGCATGCGTGTCATACCGGAAGATAGTTGGCAGATGCTCTGGAGAAGATGACACCAGCTCCTCCCTTGCGATCACTACGGTCACGCCCGATGGTCCAAGATTCTTCTGCGCGCCCGCATATATCATGCCGAACTGGGTCAAATCAAAAGGACGGGACAAGATATCACTGGACATATCTGCAATAAGCGGAACCTTCCCTGTATCAGGAAAGCTCTTAAACTGGGTGCCCTCAATCGTCTCATTAGATGTTACATGGAGATATGCAGCATTATCGGGCAGTTCCAGCCGGCTGAGATCCGGTACCGACATATACTTCTGTTCTTCTGACGATGCGGCCACAAAAGTGCTGCCTACGAGCTTCGCTTCTTTTAGCGCTTTATTCGCCCAACTGCCTGTTCGGACATATCCGGCCGTCTTGCCTTCGGTCAGGAGATTCAATGGAATCATAGCGAATTGTGTCGAGGCACCGCCTTGCAGAAATAACACCTTGTACCCCTGAGGATTGCCAAACAAACTGAGCAAGCGGGCCTGAGCCTCATGATGAACCTCTTCGTAAACCTTGCCGCGATGAGACATTTCCATAATGGACATCCCTGTCCCTTTGAAATCCACGAACTCTGCCTGTGCGCGCTCCAACACCTCTAAGGGCAGCGCCGCAGGACCTGCATTAAAGTTATAAGCTCTCTTACTCAAGTGTTTCTCCCATCCTCTCTCACGCAAATTTTAGCAAATTATATAGAATGAACTAAAGAAATGAATGCCATAGGCCTTATTGCGCCGTTATACAGGAAGGTAAACACATAACTTTAGTTCAATCTATGCAGATTAACAGAACTGCACTGCTGCAAATTGAACAACCGGGCTTCGATAGACCCTAATAGTTAGGCTTAATCATAGCAACAAACCTCAAATCCAGCAAGTTGATTTAAGTAGTTCAATTAACATTTTGCAGAATTGACACATTAATGCTTTATTGTGAGCAAGTGATCCCGTAAAAGGAAGCACCTCTTACTGAAATGATCGGATAACCCCAAAAAAGGGGTATTCCAATCTCATAAGAGGTGCGATACATGAATTATAAAAGAACGTCCTTTGGACTTAACCTTTGATCTTACAGATCAAAGTACAGGCTGTATTCATGCGGATGAACTCTTGTAGATACCGATCTAGCTTCATTGCGCTTGAATTCGATGAAGTTCTTAATGAAAGATTCTGTAAATACGCCGCCTTCAGTCAGGAAGCCACAGTCTGCTTCGAGAGCGTCCAAAGCCTCTTCCAGAGATCCAGGTACGCTGCGGATGTTCTTCTTCTCTTCATCAGACAATTCATAGATATTCTTGTCAAACGGTCCGTAGCCTTCTTTGGTAGGATCAATCTTGCGCTTAATGCCGTCAAGGCCGGCCATCAGCATTGCAGAGAATGCAAGGTACGGATTAGCTGTGGAATCCGGTGTACGGAACTCGATCCGGCATCCTTTTGGTGTTACTGCAGCGACTGGAATTCGAACTGCTGCAGAACGGTTCCCTTTGGAGTATACCAGGTTTACTGGCGCTTCATAGCCAGGTACAAGACGTTTGAATGAGTTCGTGCTCGGATTCGTAAATGCGATCAGTGCAGGGGCATGATACAGAATGCCGCCGATATAATGCAGCGCCATTTCGCTTAGGTTAGCATAGGCACCTTTCTCATAGAACAGAGGCGTGTCCCCGTTAAAAATGGACTGGTGAACGTGCATGCCGCTGCCGTTATCTCCGAACAAAGGCTTAGGCATAAAGGTTGCTGTCTTGCCATACTTCTGTGCTGTGTTCTGAACGATATATTTGTAAACCATCAAGTTATCGGCTGTCTTCACTAATGTATCAAAACGGAAGTTGATTTCCGCTTGTCCTGCAGTAGCTACCTCGTGATGGTGACGTTCAACGCGAAGACCCACTTCTTCAAGCAAACGGCACATTTCACTTCTTAGATCCTGACCTTTATCCGTAGGCGCAACCGGCACATAGCCGCCCTTCACAGGGACCTTAAATCCAAGATTGGCACCGTCTTCGTCACGGCCGGAGTTCCAGCTCGCTTCATCCGAATTCACAGAATAGAAAGAACGGTTCATACCGCTCTCGAAGCGGACATCGTCAAAAATGAAGAATTCCGATTCAGGTGCGAAGTTCGCATGAGTACCCACACCGCTATCTTGCAGATATTTCTCAGCACGAGCTGCAATGCTGCGCGGATCGCGTTCATAACGTTCACCTTCAGGTGTATAGATGTCGCAAAGGACGTTAAGTGTTGGATGAGCCGTAAACGGATCAACGAAAACGGAGCCATGATCTGGCATCATTACCATATCGGATTCTTCAATTCCACGGAATCCTGGAATCGACGAACCGTCAAAGGCTACCCCATTCACAAAAGTCTCCTCATCCACCTCTTTGGCAGGCAGAGTAATATGATGGGAACGACCGCTCAAGTCGACAAAACGGAAGTCCACCCACTCAATTTGTTGTTCTTGAATCATTTTCAAAACCTGCTGTGCCGACATCCTCATTTCCTCCCAATCACGAACATTAAAGCGTCTTGCTACGATTAACGTTCATACTTTAATTTTATGTTGTCGTCATTATAAATCCATGTTCCTGCTATCGTCAATAGTTATGTAAGGTATTTTTATAATGCAATGTTAGGTATTATCACATTATGTACAAGGTTTTTCCAGAAAGCCAATATACCCTTCCAGCCCCGCTGGAAGGGTTAATAGATGCTCTCTAGGATTGTAGTAGTGAACAAGCTGCTGCCGTAAGGATTAACTTTCCAGAACCAAGCTTGGGGAATCAAAGCGACGCCCTACAATAGGTGCCAGCTTCTCCAAATCCTTGAGCAGTCTGGCAAACTGATCAGGGAATAAAGATTGAACACCATCCCCAGTCATAGAATTATCCGGGTCCGTATGCATTTCAATGATTAAGCCGTCTGCACCAGCAGCCACAGATGCTTTGGACATAGGCTCTACCAGCTCTCTGCGTCCCGTCCCGTGACTTGGATCGGAGATAACCGGAAGATGGCTCAGCTGCTGAAGAGCAGGAATGGCCGAAAGATCGAGCGTATTGCGGGTATAAGTTTCAAAAGTGCGAATCCCCCGCTCACATAGCATCACATCCGGATTGCCCCCGGCAAGAATATATTCGGCAGCATTAAGCAGCTCGTCATAGGTCGCACTAAATCCCCGTTTAAGCAGCACAGGACGGCCACAGCTTCCCAGCTTACGGAGGAGGTCAAAATTCTGCATGTTCCGTGTGCCTACTTGCAGAATATCGGCATACTCTGCGCAAATGTCTACATATTCGGGTGTCATAACCTCTGTAATCGTCAGCAAGCCGTGCTTCTTGCCTGCTTCAGCCATCATAATAAGCCCTTCTACACCTACGCCCTGGAAGCTGTAAGGTCCGGTTCTCGGCTTAAAAGCCCCCCCGCGTAATATCTGCCCGCCAGCCGCTTTCACCAACCGTGCTATTTCATCAATCTGTTCCGGTGACTCCACCGCACAGGGACCGCCCATGACAACCAGCTGATCGCCGCCAATTTCTACATCTCCTACCCGAATCACCGTATTCTCCGGATGAAAGTCCCGGCTAGCCAGTTTATAAGACTTTGAAATTTTGACAACCTGCTCTACATCCTTCAGTTGTCTTAGATGCTCCGCAAGCTTAGGTTCAATCCTGCCGATTAATCCAATTACCGTCCGGTCACTGCCCCGGGAGACATGGGTTTGAACTCCTTCCCGCTCAATCACTTGAACGATCTCTTGAATTCTGTCTTCCGACACCTTGGATGATGTAATCACGATCATAATTCTACTTCCTTTCTATAATGACAGAATATATTTAGGCTAATATCTATTACACTTAAACGCTTTTAAGCTTTTATGCTTTTATCCAATAAAGCAACTATACCAAATTGCCCTTCTCTCGTCAAGCGCAAATATACCTGCAGTGCTCCGTTCCCCTTCTTTTAGCTTAATCACTAAAATAGGAGGATTTTCGCTCTGCAGGTATATTTATTAACACTTCCACTTAAGCTTGTTATAAATACTCCTCTAATGCCGTGCAGGAGTCTTCATAAATTTGCTCAATCTGCTTCATCAAAAAGGGATCTGCTACATTCTCTCGCTTCGCTTGCCGTTCAATCTCTTCAAAGAGCGAGGCAAGATAGGCCATTCCCATACTTAGGCTGCCCGATTTCAAGCTGTGAGCCGTTGATGCCAGTGCCGTATAATCGTATGAGCCGCTTAATCTCTTTAGCTCAGCCAGCTTCTGGGGAGTTTCCTCTCTGAACAGCTCCAATAGGGTCTGCAGAATCGAAGCGTCCCCATGGTCGCTCAGGTCCAGCAATTCACTCACCGTTTGCAGGTTAAGAAGACTGCTTGCGTCTTTGTTCGTCGCCATCCAGCTTGCAAGCATATGATGAAGAGCTTCGAGCGTCACCGGCTTCGCAATATAATCGTCCATACCGGCATCCAGACATTTCTGCCGATCGCCCACCATAGCATTCGCTGTCATCGCTATAATGGGAATCCGAGACTTGCCTTCCTCCTGCTCCCGCCTTCTGATCTCCCGAGTCGCTTCCAATCCATCTATCTCCGGCATCTGATTATCCATCAGAATCAATCGGTGTTCACCTTCAAATCTTGCAGCTATAGCTTCCCTGCCATTCTCCGCAACGGTCACTTGCTCAATTCCAAGCTTCTTCAGCTGCAAAAGGATGACCTGACGGTTGATCGGATTATCCTCGGCCAGCAGCAGCTTCTGCCCGCCGGGTAACAATCCTGGCTGTCTAGCGATTTGTGCAGAGTCATCGGTAGCTACAAGCTCCTCTTGCTGCTCTTCCCCCTCCACAACTTCGGATTCTTCCACTGCACTATGGGTCTTTGAATTATCCTTCAGGAGCGTAATCTCCACCCAGAAAGTAGACCCTGCTCCTTCTATACTATTCACACCGATGGCTCCAGCCATAAGTTCAATCATAGATTTACAGATGGACAGCCCTAAACCCGTTCCTTCATATTGTCCACGCGAGGCAATCTCGGCTTGGACGAATGGCTTGAACAGCTTAGACTGATTCTCTGCCGAGATACCAATTCCCGTATCCTGCACCTCTATGCGCAGCTGCTGGGCCTCTTCCATATCCTGAAGCACTGTAATGCTGACCTCTACCTTTCCACCTTGGGTGAATTTTACTGCATTTCCGGTAAGGTTAAGCAATACCTGAGTAAGCCTTTGGGAATCTCCTTGAAGCAGATGGAGAGAAGGATCCAGCCTCATGACCAGCTTATTCTTATTATGAGTTGCCCTAAATTCAAGCAGGCCAAACACTTGCCGAAGAACGGATGGGAGATGAACCTGACCCATCTCCAGCTTCATTTGCCCGGCTTCAATTTTGGATAGATCCAGTATGTTATTAATTAAGTGCAGCAAGAGCAGAGTCGAATTCCGAATGATATCCAGCGACCTGTGCTGATCCGCGTCAAGCTCCGTAAGGGATAGCAGCTCCGCCATTCCAATGATCCCATTCATGGGTGTTCGCAGCTCATGGCTCATGGAAGCTATAAATGAACTTTTCTGCAAATTCGCAAGGTCCGCTTCCTTCCGCGCCTCCGCCAGCTCAGCATTGCTCTTGGCAAGCATTCGCTGTAGTGTGACCAATTCATTATTCATGGATGAAAATTCCGAAAGAACTCTTTCTTCATATTCCTTGCTGCGAATAATTTCATCCGAGAGATGTTCAATCGTCTTTCTTAATACCAAAACCTCTCCTATGGGTTCACGTGCCTCTTTCATCGTTACGCCTCCTTTTTTTGGCGTCTTTAGAGGAACTGCAATTCACCCTCAAGCAGAGACAAGACGGTTAGCCGTCTCCAGCGCTTCCTCCGCATTTGGTGCATAACCGTCTGCCCCTACCTCCATCCATAAACTCGGGTCTATATTGAACGGTAAACCGCCTACGATGATTTTCACATTCTGACAAGCCGGGTCACGCCTGATCTCAGCAATCAAGTCACGTACCAGATGCACATGATAGGTCATCGTTGCCGATATCGCTACCAAGCCTGCCTTCTGCTGACCAATAGTCTGAACGAGACTGCGGCTCGGAACGTTGGCTCCAAGATAATAGGTATTCCACCCTTCCATCTCAAAAAAATCTGTGAGCATACGAAGCCCAATCTCGTGAAGCTCATTCCCCACACAAGCAGCTACCATGCTATACTTTTTTCCTGCCTTGCCTTGTATCCAATAAGGATACAGCCTGGACACAATCGACTGCGTAACAGCGGTGCAAAAGTGCTCCTGAGCCACGTTAATCGTACCGAGCTGCCACAGCCGTCCGATTTCGTACTGAGTGGGCTGAAATATGAACATATAGATGGATTGAACAGGGACCTCGTCCTTGACTAGCTTCTCTATCTTTTCCCATGCCCTATTGCGATCGCCATTCAGCAGTGCCTGCAAATAAGCATGAGCTTCGGCCAACAGCGGGTTGTCTTCCAGCAGATAGGTTGGCAGGTCCTCCACTGCCTCCAATTGGCTCATTCCAATCTCTAAATGATGCAGGATCAGGGATTTATCCGAATGATAGAAGTGCTTCTTCAACACATCGTGCATAATCCTTAGGTTCAAGCTAAGATCCTCATCTGACACCTTATATCCCTTTAACAGAATCTTAAGCCAGGAGATATAATGCAGAAATAGTGCAGGACTGTTCATCAACACACTCTCAGCGAGATACCTTAGACTGTATAGCGAATCTTGAATCGTACGTATTTTGCCCATTTGTCCAAAGCGGTCCTGCAGCTCAGGATTAAGCTCATACTGCCTGTCAGAAATCTTCACGGCTAAATCTTCAGCCTGCTCAAGCAGCTTGTCTCCTACAGAAGTGTCTGTCATCTCCATTTTGCTCACAAGCCCCCTGATTCTCCGAGGTCTATCTCTATATTCATTGATAACCCAATTGATATCTTATATAAAAACAAAAAGGGACACCTGTATTTCCAGGCGTTCCCTATCATTATACATTACTTTATTAGACCATAGGAGATTTTACATAAAAATGTTAATTTAATGCGAATGATGTCTTGTATCCAGTCTAAATTCATTGCGGTGTATTCGTAGTCTTCACCTTAACCGGCGGCAATAGCTTCTTCATATTAACCGTTCTCCGCTTCTCCCACGTATCCGGATCAGCAGGGTCATACTGCTCTAAATAAGCAATAACTTCCTTCGTAATTGGCGTAGGCGTCGAAGCCCCGGAGGTTACAGCAACTCGGGTAACATCCTTCAGCCACTCTGTCTGGAGCTCTGTAATGTCGGCGATTCTATAAGCCTTGACCCCTGCGATCTCTTCGGAGACTTGGGCAAGACGATTGGAGTTATTGCTGCGGGGATCTCCCACCACAATTACGAGCTCCGCCTGACCGGCCTGCTCAGCAACAGCCTCTTGACGTACTTGGGTTGCAAGGCAAATTTCGTTGTGCACTTCTGCTCCCGGGAATTTCTCAAGCAGCTTCTTCATAATGTGCTTAATATCCCATTGACTCATGGTCGTCTGGTTGGTGATAATCACCTTTCCAGCTGGGATATGGAGGCTCTCGATCTCTTCCTCTTTCTCAATCAGGTGCACATGATCTGGAGCAATCCCTACCGCACCTTCCGGTTCGGGATGTCCTTTCTTCCCGATATAAATAACCTCAAATCCGTCCTCCACCTTCTCCTTGATGAGAACATGGGTCTTCGTCACATCTGGACAGGTTGCATCGACGGTGGTGAGCCCTTTCTCTCTGGCAATACGCCGAACCTCTGGGGATACTCCATGAGCGGTAAATATAACCGTTCCCTTATCCACCTTATCCAAGATATCAAGGCGGTTCGGCCCGTCAAGCGTAATGATGCCTTCATCCTCGAAGGAATGCGTGACATGACTGTTGTGCACAATCATGCCCAATATATAGATAGGCCGGGGCAGATCCAGATTTGCGGCAGCCTGGCGCGCAAGCACCATTGCATCCACCACACCATAACAGTATCCACGCGGCGAAATTTTAACAACTTCCATGGGCTTAATCCCGCCTTCCTTGTTCCCCATTAAATTAAGCAATTCATTCTCGAAGAGGGAACACTTCAATTATTATACCTTATTCGGGCAAGGCATGAAAGATTGCAGGCAGCCAGATAATGAAGGTTGTCCCCTCGTCTTTGCGGGTCAATACCTCCACCGATCCCTGATGCTCGTCAATAATCCACTTGGCAATGGACAAGCCAAGTCCCGTTCCTGGCGTAACGCCGCGTGACTGATCCGCACGATAGAAGCGTTCGAAGATATAAGGCACTTCACTGCGGTCCATCCCAATTCCCGTATCAGCAATTCTGATGCCGATCTGGTTCGCATTAAACATTGCGTCAATGGTAACGCTTCCTGATGGCGTATATTTGAAGGCATTTTCAATAAAAATAAACAGCATCTGCTGCAAATACTCCTTGTTCCCGTGAACAAATACCCCTTGCAGCATGCTCAGATCCCCCTGTATCCATTCTGCATTTCTCGGCAGGAACTGTGCCCTCCTCACCACTTCATCAACAAGAGGGTTGAGTTCAATCGTCGAGAGTTCTATGGTCTGACCTGCATCAGCACGAGCCAACGACAGCATATCATTGACCAAGCGGCTCATTCGTTTGGACTCATCAGCAATATCACTCACAGCTTCGATAGACAGCTGCTTGATACTCTCCTCATCCATTCTCTTGGCCGTTTCGGTCGATCCGCTCCATACCTTCTTCAACAGATCAACATTACCCCTGATGGTGGTCAGCGGGGTTCTCAGCTCATGAGAAGCATCGGATACAAAGCGGCGCTGAGCCGCATAGGCCTCTTCAAGATCTTTATAGAACACCTCTGTCCGCGCCAGCATGCCGTTCACCGTACCGATTAACCTGCCGATCTCATCCGGCGGCCCGTCATAATCGATTCGCACACTCAGATCATTCCCTGTACGAATTTGCTCGGCGGCGTTAATCACCTTGCCGATCGGACTCATTGATTTCCGGGCAAGGAACAAGCCGAATGTAGAAGCTACAATTAGAGTGGCAAATGTACCGAACAGCAGCACTGTTCGCATCTGATCCATGATACGGTCTTCGGCAGCTGTATTGGTCGCGAGCTGAATTAATCCTATGATCGTAGTCGTTCCATTTACATTCAATGTAATCGGTACCTGAAGAACGCTGTAAGAGGTTCCATTGGTCTTGTAGGTCACGAATTTAGAGTCGGTACCAACCTCCTCCAGGCTAGGGACAGGGAACGCCAAATTCCGGTTCAGCATCCCTTGAGAGACTGTGGTCATATTGGTAACATAATTGGTATTCTGCCAGAAAATCCGCGCATCCTCCAGCCTGATCCTCTGAGCCGTGTCCAGCTGCAGGTCCCAGCCCTGGGTGATCGTTAAATTCTGAGACTGCCTTATCTGGAGCGCTTGCTCCATAACCTTCTTCCTAACTTCCGTATAAATATTATACCGGACAACTGAGTAGATGGTAGCGCCGAACAGAATGAGCGTTACGCAAAGAATCCCCGTATACCAAGCTGTCAGCCTCAATCTGATCGACATTTTTTAAGATTCTCCTCTCAGAATATACCCGGCACCGCGGATGGTCTGGATAATCCGCTTGCCACCATGCTCCTCTGTTTTTTGACGCAGCATAGCCACGTATACTTCCAAAACATTTGATTCTCCGCTATAGTCGTAACCCCAGATCTTGTCCATAATCAGATCCCGGGTTAAGAGACGCTTGGGATTCTGCATGAACAGATGCAATAGCTCGAACTCTTTCGCCGTCAGCTCCAGCCGCTTCCCTCCGCGTATAACCTCACGAGAATCCAAATCCATTACGACATCTTCAAAGATCAGCCGCTGACCAGCCTCTTCTCCGCCGCTCTCCTTGCGGCGCAGTAACGCACGAACCCTTGCTAATAACTCTTCCAAGGCAAACGGCTTGACCACATAATCATCTGCACCGATATCCAGTCCCTTCACTCGGTTCTCTACCTCATCCTTGGCCGTCAGCATAAGAATGGGGACTGTGCTTCCTCCCTCCCGAAGCCTGCGGCACACCTCAAAGCCATCAATCTTCGGCATCATCACGTCCAATACCACCAAGTCAGGGTCGGCGGTCAACATCATTTGCAAGCCTTCCGCCCCATTGTTCGCGGTATATACATCATATCCTTCAAATGCCAAGCCCCTGCGAAGCATCGAGGTTATTTTCTCATCATCGTCAATGACCAATATTCCGGATCGCATAATCCTTCTCCTTTTCCGAAATGATATTATCCTTGCCGGATATGTAAGAAGCGGTAGGGAAAATTCCCTGCCGCTTCATTATGCCTTAATTCACTGGTTGTTCGCCAGTCTCGGTATTATTGCTGTGTCGTCTGTGTCTGGAAATCGTTTTTGTTGCCAATTGTTACAGACAAATCCATCTTCTTACCATTGCGGATAATGTTCAAGGTTACCTTATCACCGACTTTTTGTTTTTGAATAAAGGCGATAAGTTCCTGATTGGTTGAGTAGCTCTGTCCATTAGCACCCGTAATAATGTCATACGGACGAAGGTCGGCATTGTAGGCAGGGGATTTGTACATTACTTCTACCACCAAGGAGCCTTCTGTTACATCCGTACCCATTTGTTTGGAAACCTCCGGAGTCACTGTCTGCAGCGTTGCCCCGATAAACGGCTCTGGAGTGGCCGGAATTGCTTCATTATTCTTCAGCTTGTCGAGTACTTCGGTAATCGTGCTGGTTGGAATCGCAAATCCAATGCCTTGAGCATCGGAGCTGACCGCAACGTTAATCCCGATCACTTCACCGTTCAAGTTCAGAAGTGGTCCGCCGGAGTTACCTGGGTTAATAGAAGCATCGGTTTGCAGCAGGTCTTTATACTTGCGGTCCTTCTCACCGTTCTCCCCAGCAATGGTAATTTCCCGTCCCTTTGCGCTGAGTACACCGCTGGTTACCGTGTGATCAAAGCCTTGAGGGTTACCGATGGCTACCATCCATTCCCCTACCTGACTATTATTGGAATCCCCGAGTGGAATAGAAGGGAAGCTGCTGCTACCATTGATCTTCAGAACAGCCAAGTCCAAATCATAGCTCTTACCCAGCACCTTGGCCTCGTAAGGTTTAGTGGTTCCCTGTACAGTAACCTGTACTACATCCGCTCCGTGAACTACGTGTTCATTGGTTAAGATATATCCCTCTTTGTCAAAAATAAAGCCGGAGCCAAGGCCTGTTGGAACCAGTTGGCTTGAGGAGCTTCCGCTGCCGCTGTTACCACTGTTTCCGCTATTGCCACTACCGTTGTTGCCCCCGCCGTTGCTGCCGCCAAAGTAGTTATCTCCGAAGAAATACTTGTAGAACGGATCACTATCAAAAGTGCTGCCCCCGCTGCTGGAGGACTGGCCGCTGGATTTGGACAAAGTCTCGATTTGCACCACTGCAGGTCCAGCCTGTTTGACCACGGTCGTTACATCGCCCGGATTCGAAATTGGCAAGGCCGCCGTGGTTGCAGAGCTCTTTGTTGATTGGGTATTAGCCGTATCCACGCTCGAAGTTAGAACAGCAGCTGTGGTAGCCGCCTTGCCGCCCGTAAAGATATTCTCATGATCTGCATAAGCCATAGCGCCAGTCATGATGACCATTCCTGCCAGGACACCGGCAATGATCGATTTTACTCCGGATTTCGGCTTGCGGTTATACTGCCAGTTCCCCGGGTTCTTTCCCGAATCATTCCCATGGCCCTGGCCCCCGTTTCCGCCTTGATCTGCTTGACCAAATCCCTCTTTGTTCGAAGGGCGAACCGGGTAGCTGGTCGGCATCGGACGTACCGGTTCAGGAGGAGTAATCTCTACATTTTCAGATGGAAAAGGCGTACTATGATTGTCTCTCTCTTCATTCATGTCGTTAGTATTCCGCTCCTTCGGATCCCGATCGAACGATTGGAAAGATCCGTACGAATAATAATATGAAGAACCTTGATTCTCCGATTTATTGAGTTCTCTATTCTCATCCTCACCAAAGGGCTCACTTGTCTTTTTGTTTTGATCATCCATTGTCATGGCCTCCTTATCCCTGTTTATAAGGGTTGTTTAACTTGTTGTCTATATTTTCTACTATAAACCTTAAACATACCTTAAAAACAATTAAAAAGGAGATAAGAAAGTCCATCCCTTGCTATTATCAGCATATATATAGGTTCAGCGTGTAACCCAGCCTTGCCGATGAGCGTAAATGGCAAGCTGTGTCCGATCCTCCAGCTCGCATTTCATCAGGAGGTTGCTGACATGAGTCTTGACGGTTTTGATGCTAATATGCAGCTCTTCTCCAATATCTTTATTGTTTTTTCCTTCAGCAATTAGCAGCAGTACCTCCCTCTCGCGTTCGGTAAGCCCTGAATCTTCGCCTTGCACTGTACGCTGACGAATTCCCCGCGTAAGAGCCTGCGCAACGTCTCCGGTCATAACCGGCATACCGCGATAGGCCCCTTGGAGAGCATAAATAAGCTCTTCTGCCGATACAGTCTTCAGCACATAGCTCACAGCCCCGGCCTCGATAGCCTCCACAACGAGATCATCTTCAAGAAAGCTGGTCAGAATCACAATTTTTAGCTCAGGATAGAGGGCAAGAATCTCCCTGGTGGCTTCAGCCCCGTTCATCACCGGCATCATCAAATCCATAAGCAGAATATCCGGATGCTCATCCCGAGACTGTTCCTTTAGCATCTTCAGTGCCAGCGAGCCATCTCCCGCCTCAGCGATAACCTCAAAGCTCGGGTCCAGCATCAAATATGTTTTCAGCCCCATTCGAACCATATCATGATCGTCCACAATCATTACTTTGATTCTCGTGTCATTCATTGGTCTTCCCCCTTCATGCCATCCTCAAACTTAGGTATATGTATGCGGATGGTCGTTCCCGCTCCAGGGTTACTGATAATTTCAGCTTGCCCTCCCAGCTTCTCGGCCCGTTCTCGCATTGTCGTGAGTCCATAGGACCCCTGCTTGGGCAAGGAAGAACTGAAGCCCTGCCCGTCATCGCTCACGCTTAACACCACCTGCCTTGGACCCTCCCGCAAAGAAAGGCTGACAAGGCGCGCCCCGGAATGCTTCACAATATTCGCCATCGCCTCCTGAATAATCAGGAACAGCTGGTGTTCAATGGCTTCGGATAGCTTGCCTTCAAGATCAAGATCCTTCATTCCCTTTAGTCCGTTCTGTCGGCAATAATCCGGGAACCATTGATCAAGCGCTTCAGCTAGCGATTTGCCCACCAGCTCCATCGGACGCAGCTGGGCAATTAGTGCCCTCATCTGCTTCTGGGCGGTATTAGACATTTGAATGAGCTGCTGCATGACCTGCTTGCCCTGCTCCTCATTAAGCTCCAGCATCTTCGGCAGCGAAGATGCTGCCATATGAACAGCAAAAAGCTGCTGGCTGACTGTGTCATGCAGATCACGAGCCAGCCGCCGCCGTTCCTCAAGCACCGCCTTCTCGGCAGCCTGTTCTTTCTCGATGACCTCTTTTTCACCCAACTGCTGAAGCAGTCTCATCTTTTTCTCCACCGCTTCAATCATCGTATTAAATTCCCCATATACTCCTGCAAAGGTCTGGTCTGGCGTATTGGGCATTCGAACGCCCAGGTTCCCCTTAGCTACCTGCAGCATATTGAGATGAAGCAAATCAATTCTTCGCTGAATACGCTGTCCGGCAATATAGCCAATAACTAAAGTAAAGATCAGAACGCCGACCACATAATAAATCCACATCCTGGCGTCCTTGACTACGATGTACCCAGCTTCACAGCCTGCATAAAAAGCGCCTGCCGTAACAATTCCCGTAAGAAGGAAATAGCTGAGAAGCTCCCACTTGGTATTCTTCATCACCTTCAGCATCATAATTAACCTACCGAGTTGACGCGAACGTCGCCAACAAACACGCTAACATTCAGCTTGACTCTCTTGCTTGCTTCAGAGTAATACGGAGTCTGAGATACACAGCTGCTCATAAAGCCGCCCTGCTTCTCCTTTAAGACTTTCATATCTCCGATAAGGGAGCTGGACGTTACCGTTATCCCCAAATCCATGTCCTCAGGAATGAACACCTTCACATCACCTATAAAAGCAGAGACGTTGATTTTGGTCTCCCCATAGGGAATCTGCGCTTTGGTCAGGTCAATAATGGTATCGCCGATAAAATGGGAAATGTTCATAGGCTTAAGCTGAAAATAGTCCTTACCGATCCTAACATCACCTATAAAGCCGGATCTGTTGATCTTTTCGTTATCATGGACATAGGTTGTATCAAATTTGGGACGGCTGTATTCTGATTTATGCTTAGGTTCGTGCTCTTGCTTTTGCTTCTCTTCCGGGAAAGTCTGCTCGAACACTTCATCTAAATTAGACTTGATCTCCGGATGTTGATAAGGAGGAATCTCCGCTTCTTCCAGCGGCCCTGGCGGATCATAATGCTTGTCAGGTCGTCCATTCCGCTGCCTTGGCTTTAATAGCACATACAGACCGCCAACAATTAAGAGAATCGGGGCCGCAAACCGAATCATCTCACCCATCGACAGATCAATCAGATTGAGATTTCTTGCTTGAAAATACCCACCGATTGCCAAAATAATGAACCCGCTGAGTAAGCCCCCTCCATTCTTGCTGCTGATGCTCAACTGTGAAATTCCGACAAAAATGATGAACATAGGCCAGAATGTTGAGATTAGATAACTTAAGCTCGTATTGATAATCCCCATCATATTGAGCAGGAGGATTCCGCCGATACCAAGAAGCAGCAGCCCCCCAAAAATTCGTCCCCCAAAGCCTCTTTTCATTTTTTCGCCTCCACATCGCTTTCTGTGTTCTTGATTATCAGTTTACCCGATAGCCAATCTTTCGCATAGCGGCGCGGGATTGAAATTCATCTCCGCCTCAAGACCGAGTTGTGTGGAAAAATAATACAAAAAAACAGGATGCCCTCGAATGAAGGACATCCTGTTCCCTTGAAGCTAGCGCGAAATCTACAGATTATGATTAGCGCTTGTTGTTTTGTGACGATTGGATTTTCTTCTGTACGGGATTACCGCTCAATTCGGAAAATTCCTCGTCGTACTTCTCGTTAGGTGTTTTGAAGCCAGTATGCGTGCTGCCCGCTTGATGAGAAGCTTGCGCTTTTTGAGTCACCGGGTTTGCGCTCAAGTCAGCAAATTCCTCATCGTACTTCTCATTAGGTGTTTTATAATTTCTTGGGGCCGCATTTGCACCTGCTCCTGTTGCACCTGCTCCTGTTGCACCTACGCCTGCACCTGGACCTTGAAAGTTATTACCTTTCATCACTTGCACCTCCCGGATTATTCTAGGGAGTCCATCGCTGGGCCTCCATCAATTATTATGCGAAGACCTGCGGACTCCTATGCGAACCGGGACTAGATGCTCCTCTCCCAATTTCTGTCCGGAAGCTCTTTATTAACTTCAACCGCTCTTCCAAGCTCTTTCAGCATAGCTTCCGTCAGTTTCCCGCTGCCGCGCTTGACGATACGGACCTCGACTTCCTTCTTACCCCATTCCTTAAAAACCTGTTTGGTTGTCGAGAAATATAGATCGATTTTATGTCCTTTGATCGCTGAACCTTTATCTGCTACAACACCGTACCCGTACCCGGGAATATAGAGTATCGTCCCGAGCGGAAAAACCTTCAGATCCGCAGCGATTGTGGAGACAGCATCCTTATCTCGTTTAACCTTAACCCCAGAATAGGTAATGCCATACTGTGGGTGATTTGGCCGCTTTCCAGTAGACTCGTACCCTGCTGTATATCCTGTAGCTAGCACTTTTACCGTATCGGCTTTTGCGGCGGCTTTATGAAGCTTTGGCCAAGCTTGACGGGCCCCCAAAACCAGAATGGGCTTGGCGAAGGTCTTCCTGTTCGTCATTAGCCGATCTTGATGGTTTGCGGGCTGGATGGATCCAGGAAGCCGAAATGAAAACACTCCTGCCGACCCTAAGCTCTGTGATTTATCATCCTGTTCAATTGGACTCGCATGGATTAGGCTTGCTTCGGCAATGGCACTAAGTAACAAAGCAAGCGTAATGGTGAACCATAATTTTCGATTTAACATAAATTGGCGCATGTATAAACCTCCCCCTTACTTCGCAGGGTGTCCACATGCGCCATAATTTATACGTTACTGTTATTTACCGAAAATCAATGAAGCGGCTTTAAATCACGTGAGTCCGGATTTCTTCTTGAAGAAGGGCAATGGTCTCACCAAGCGCTTTAGCCCCCAAGTCGCCTTCGCCGCGCTTACGAATAGATACCGTTCCTTCGGTCTGTTCGTTCTCACCGACAATGAACATGTACGGAATCTTCTCCAGCTGAGCTTCACGAATCTTATAACCAAGCTTCTCATTGCGCAGGTCTGCTTCAACGCGAATACCGCTAGCCTGCAGCTCTTCCGTCACCTTGCGGGCATAGTCCTCGAAGTTGCCTGATACCGGAATAACCTTGGCCTGTACAGGAGCCAACCATAGCGGAAGCGCTCCGGCAAAGTTCTCAAGCAGGAATGCAGTCATGCGCTCCATCGTACTGATAATACCCCGGTGAATAACAACAGGGCGGTGCTTCTGTCCGTCATCTCCCACATATTCCAGTTCAAAGCGTTCTGGCAGCAGGAAGTCAAGCTGGCAGGTCGAAAGTGTCTCTTCCTTGCCAAGAGCTGTGCGAATCTGCACATCAAGCTTCGGACCATAGAAAGCTGCTTCACCTTCTGCCTCAAAGAACGGAATGTCCAGGGACTCCACTACTTCACGCAGCATGCTCTGCGACATTTCCCACATTTGATCATCCGGGAAATATTTCTCCGTATCGTGCGGATCACGATAAGACAGGCGGAATCGGTAATCCTTGATGCCAAAGTCATCGTATACCTGCTGGATCAAGCGAATAACGCGTGCGAATTCCTCCTTAATCTGATCCGGACGGCAGAAAATATGCGCGTCGTTCAAGGTCATTGCACGCACGCGGTGCAGACCTGTCAATGCACCGGACATCTCATAACGGTGCATCAGGCCGAGCTCACCGATCCGAATCGGCAAATCGCGATAACTGCGAAGATCGCTCTTATAAACCATCATATGGTGCGGACAGTTCATTGGGCGAAGCACAAGTTCTTCGTTATCAAGCTCCATGACAGGGAACATGTCCTCCTGGTAATGCTCCCAGTGGCCGGAAGTTTTGTACAGCTCAACATTCCCCATTACCGGAGTGTACACATGCTGGTAACCAAGCCGCTCTTCCAAATCTACAATATAACGCTCAAGGGTACGGCGCAGCTTAGCCCCGTTTGGCAGCCAGATTGGCAGGCCTTGTCCCACAAGATTAGAGAAAGTGAAGATCTTCAAGTCCTTCCCAAGCTTCCGGTGGTCACGCTTCTTGGCTTCTTCCAGCAGGTGAAGATGCTCATCCAGCTGGGCCTTCTTCACAAAGGTTGTACCATAGACACGCTGCAGCATTTTGTTCTTGCTGTTCCCCCGCCAGTACGCTCCGGCGACGCTCAGCAGCTTGAACACTTTGATCTTGCCAGTCGATGGAACGTGCGGACCACGGCACAGGTCGAAGAATTCGCCCTGATCATAGATGGAAATCACGCTGTCCTCGGGCAGATCGCGAATCAGCTCCAGCTTATACGGATCGCCAAGCTCGGTAAAGATTGCGATCGCTTCCTCACGGCTCACTTCGCGGCGTGTAATCGGCAGATTCTCGCCAACGATCCGCTCCATTTCCTTCTCGATCTTCTGCAGATCCTCTGGATTAAGCGGGTGTTCCAAATCCATATCATAGTAGAAACCGTCTTCAATCACGGGTCCGATGCCCAGCTTAACCTCTTTATTTCCATAAAGGCGTTTCACCGCTTGAGCCAACAAATGGGCTGTACTGTGGCGCATCATTTCAAGTCCCTCTGGGGAATCCAGTGTCAGGATTTCCACCTGAGCCCCGTTCTCCAGCTTTGTATTCAGGTCTACAGTAATGCCGTTAAGCTTACCGCCTACCGCATTTTTACGAAGCCCGCTGCTGATGGAAGCCGCCACATCCTCAAACGTACTGCCTTCCGCATACTCCCGGACAGAACCGTCCGGCAAACTAATGGATATTGCCATTTCAAATTTCCTCCTATCATATAAATCACTACAGCAAAACAAAAAACACCCGTCCCGCAAAGGGACGAGTGTTATACCCGTGGTTCCACCCTAATTCGGCCTTCCATCCATCTAGGGGATAGGCCCTTCATTAAGCATCAAGTAACGGGGATGCACCGGCGATTCTTACTGGCATGTTCGGAATCGCAGCTCCAAAGGGGTAAACCAAGTCGGACGCCGGAGGAAATTACAGCCTGGTTCCCTCTCTCTGTACGGTTCCTAAATCCATGGTTCTTATCTTTGTCATCGCTGTTCATTAAGGAATTATGTCAGTAATTATAAGCTCTGCTAAGCGCATGAGTCAAGCATTTTGAGGGGGCAACACCTTGCCCAGCTCTGCCCGCTCCCCGAAAATCTGCCGGATGGTCGAAATGATAAGAAGCTCTGGCTCAAGCGTATGAATTACTACTCGCTTCGGAGAGAGGGAGATAAGCGTGCTGACAACAACGTCCTCCATCTCCAGCTCCTGATCCGCCATATGAGCCGACACCCCTTGACCCGGAAGAGGCTCTACCGGCTTTAGGCCTTCATCCAGAAGAGCAAATTCGGTTCCTCCCTTATGAAGCAAGTGAATAACAGGGACTCGAGGCTCCTGGAACTGAACAAAATATTTCAGCATTCCAATGAACTCTTCATACTGCTTGCTAAGCAAATATTCGTCCACCGCATAATCCAAGGTTTCCTTCAACGTATCCAGATAATCCCTCATTCGAAAAGCAATGGTTCCATCAACATCCACATAAGAGGTGCTTTGCAAATATTCATAAAATCCCTTGGAGATTTCAGCCACATGTTTTTCACGTGCTCTATGCCCATGAATAAGATCTGCTTCCTCTCCATTGAGCATTTTTCGAGTAAGCTCCTCAACAACAGGACGCTCAGTTTGAGGAATCTCAGGATAATACTTATGAAGCAGTCTTTGAACAATCATGGATTCCTTATGCTCAGCCACATGCTCACCAACGGCATCAGCTGCACGGGCCTTTAAAGCCAGTAAGGCTCGTCCAGACAAGGAGACAGATTCATCCCCCTCACAAATAACCGTCACCCGCTCGGCCTCAACCTTAAATGTGATTTGGAAAACGGATCTCGTTTGATTTAAATTACCTAATGCACGAAACCTGAGACAAAAACGCTCTGCGGCTTGTTCCGACTCCACCGACGACGTAATGACGAACAATTCCATGGCACCAAGCTCCCTTCCGCAGTTCCTTCTCAAAGTATATGGTGCATGCAAGCCGGATATACGAAGACCCTGACGGAAAGAGCTGGTTCCTTCTAGAATGAATAATTTAAAAAAACACAAACAAAAAAGCCGCATACCTGATAATCAGCAGGTACGCAGCAATAAGAGATCAGAAATGAGTTCAGGTTAATTCTGCATGATGAAATCATGGTCAACCTTAACATCGGCATCATCAAATACACGCAAAATTTCATATTTCGTATTACGCTGTGCAGGAGTTTTGCCTGCTTCACGGATCAGTGTAAGGATGGATTCAATGTTAACCTTATGCGTTGCTCCAGCAGAGGACACGACGTTCTCCTCAATCATTGTGCTTCCGAAATCATCGCAGCCATACTGTAAGGAGAGCTTGCCAACCTCTGGCCCCATAGTTACCCAAGAGGATTGGAGGTGCTTGATGTTGTCCAGCACAATACGGCTGATCGCCACAGTCTTCAAATATGCCTCAGGAGTTTGCCGCTCCTGCTTCAAATTCGTATTATCCGGCTGGAACGTCCACGGAATGAACGCCAGGAAGCCCTCGGAATCGTATCCGTTCTGAATGCATTCATCTTGTGCATCGCGAACACGCTGTAAGTGAAGTGCACGCTCCTCCATGGATTCTCCTAGCCCGATAACCATGGTAGCCGTCGTATTCATACCGATCCGGTGCGCTGTCTTCATAACATCCATCCAATCAGTCCAGGAGCCTTTGAGGCGGCTGATCTTCCGGCGCGTACGGTCATCCAGAATCTCCGCTCCGCCGCCTGGCAGAGAGTCAAGACCTGCCTCGTGAATTTGCCGAACTACCTCTTCCAGCGAAAGTCCATCCGACACTACCTTCATCTTCTGAATCTCGGCTGGTGAGAACGAGTGCATCGTAATGTCCGGAAATCTCTTCTTAATGTTGCGCAGTAAATCTGTATAGTAGCTGAATGGCAGGTTAGGGTTCGTACCGCCCTGCATTAAGATTTCCGTACCGCCCACATCAATGGTCTCCTGAATTTTCTGGAAGATCACCTCATCTGGAAGCACATATCCTTCATCAGACCCTGGTCTGCGATAGAATGCACAGAAGCGGCAATACACGTCACAAACATTGGTGTAGTTGATATTACGTCCGATCACAAAGGTTGTGATCGGATCCGGATTCTTTCTTTGCATCAAGATATTTGCCGTATGGCCCATCTTCTCTATTTCATCGGATTCGAACAAGGCGATCGTATCTTCCAAGTTCAAGCGTTCTCCTCTGAGCGCTTTATCTAATATAGAATCAATAGCTACCACGAGAGCAGCCTCCTTCCTTCCCCTAACAAAAGCTCGGGCATACACATAAAATTTGTACATTCATATTTCAATCCTAACATACTCCATAACAGAAAAGAAGCACCCGAACAGGCAGGTGCGTGAAAAATAATACAATATTTTTTTAATAAAATTGTACTTTACTCCTGGTCCAACGCTTGATCCAAATCGGCCATCAAATCCTCCACATCCTCCAAACCTACCGAGAAACGCAGCAGTCCGTCCGTGATGCCCCTCTCCGCTCTCACCTCTGCAGGCATGGCTGCATGGGACATCATAGCCGGGTAGGACAGGATGCTCTCCACGGCGCCAAGACTGACGGCAACAAGTGGAAGCTTAACCTGGTTAAGAACTTTCTTAGCGCGTTCTCCAGACCCGACATCGAAGGAAACTACCGCACCATACCCTGTGGCTTGCTTCGCATGAATTTCCCTGTCCGGATGGCTGGAAAGCCCGGGGTAATAAACAGCCTGAATATCAGATCGACCTTCCAACCACTCGGCTATGCGGCGGGAGCTGATTTCACTATGCGTCATTCTTGCTCCAAGGGTCTTCATCCCTCGCATCAGCAGCCAGCAATCCTGCACGCCCAGTACGCTGCCAAGCCCATTCTGTAAATACTTTAACTCGGAGCCCAGCTCCTTCGTTGCAGTTACTGCCAGCCCGGCCAGGACATCGCTGTGACCGCCTAAAAATTTGGTCGCGCTGTGAAGTACAATATCTGCACCTAACTCGATCGGTCTTTGGTAGTAAGGTGTCATAAATGTGTTATCGACGATGCTCAGCAGCCCCTGCTGCTTACACCATGCTGAAATTCCGGCAATATCCGTAATTTTCAATGTCGGGTTGGATGGGGTCTCCATATAGACCGCCTTAGTGTTGGGTCTCAAGGCTGCCTTGACAACATCTGGCCGGCTCATGTCAACGAATGAAGCTTCAATTCCAAGCCGCCCTAGAATACCTGTCAGCAGCCGATATGTACCTCCATATACATCCTCTGTTACGATCAGATGATCCCCGGCCGAGAATAGCATGAACGCTGTGGAAATGGCTGCCATTCCGCTTGGAAAGGCATATCCGGCGGCACCGCCCTCAAGCAGGGCGATATAATCCTCCAAGGCCTGCCGGGTTGGATTCCCTGAGCGGGAATAATCATATTGCGGCGGGTTAAAAATATCCGCATGGTGAAAGGTTGAAGCTTGATAGAGCGGAACGCTGGAGGCCCCTGTAGCCTGATCCACCTCAGCACCAAAGTGAAGCAGCTTGGTATCCAGCTTCGTATTCCGTACGTTCAGCGGATCAAGAGCTTCTTGAATTGATTTAGCCATGAGCACAGCCTCCTTGTTCCACTTCAATTCGAGCCGCCTCAAGCGCCTGACCCAAATCAGCGATGATATCATCCGAATGCTCAATCCCTACCGAGAAGCGCAGCAGCCGGTCATCCACCCCGATCGCCTCTCGAATCTCCAGAGGAATATCCGCATGCGTCTGTACCGAAGGATAAGTCATCAGCGATTCAACCCCGCCCAAGCTCTCCGCAAAGGCGATCAGCTTCAAATTGCGCAAAATCGGTTCGACATAACGGGCATCTGTCACCTTGAAGGAGAAGATTCCCGTATTGCCGGAGGACTGCTTGCTCTGAACTTGGTGGCCTGGATGCTCCGGCAGCCCCGGATAATACACTTTGTCAATTTGCGGATGTGTCTTAAGATAATTCGATACCGCAAGCGCGTTAGTCTGGTGGCGCTCCATGCGTAAAGCTAATGTCTTCATTCCCCGCATTAGCTGGTAGCTGTCGGTTGGACTCAGTACCGAGCCGATAGAATTATGAAGGAAGAAAATCTCCTCCGACAGCTCTTTGCCTTTGGTGACAATAAGTCCTGCCAGCACATCATTATGACCGCCTAAATACTTGGTAGCACTGTGCACAACAATGTCGGCTCCAAGCTCTAGCGGACGTTGAAAGAATGGAGTAAGCAAGGTGTTATCTACAATTGTAAGTAACCCATGCTTCTTGGCCCAAGCGCTTACTGCCGCTATATCTGTGATCATCATAAGCGGATTGGTCGGCGTTTCTATGAATACTGCCTTGGTATTCGGCTGTCTTGATGCTTCAAGTGCCTCCAAATCATTCGTATCCACATAAGAAGCAGTAACTCCATACTTCGAGAGAATTCTCTCCAGCAAGCGATAGGTCCCCCCATACAGATCCAGTGAGACAATCAGATGATCTCCCGAGGCGAATAAGGTAAAGACGATCTGCAAAGCAGCCATCCCTGAGCTGCAGGCAAAGCCTGCATCACCCGATTCTAGCTCGGCGGCCGCCTCCTCCAGAATAGTACGCGTAGGACTCTTCGTCCTAGCATAATCAAAGCCAGTGCTCTGCCCTAGTCTTGGATGCCTGAACGCCGTTGCCTGATAAATCGGATAATTTATCGCTCCTGTAACAGGCTCACTGACCGAACCGATTTGTGCCAATCTGCTCTCTATACGAAGTTTGTCCTCTGCCATTGTTAAGCCCATCTCCTCGCTATATTTCATAGACGAACTCAGCCAGCTCGTCGATATCGTAAGGTGTCTCTTGATACACATAATAATTTAGCCAATTGGAAAATAATAAGTTTGCGTGTGCTCTCCATACCGATGGAGGCGTTTGCGTCGGATCATCGTTAGGATAATAATGAAGCGGAAGCTTAACATCCAGCCCTTTGGCTGCATCCCGGTCGTATTCCCATTTGAGCGACAGTGGGTCATACTCCGCATGGCCTGTAACAAATATCTGTTTGCCGTCCCGGGTTGCAACCAGGTAGACGCCCGCCTCTTCCGACTCTGCCAGAATATCCAGCTCAGGCACCCTCTCGATATCTTCGCGCCGCACCTCCGTGTGGCGGGAATGCGGAACATAGAACAGCTCGTCAAATCCCCGAAGCAACTTCGTATTTGGGATGTTGACTCTATGGGAGAACACCCCGAAGCATTTTTCTTCAAGCGGTACCTTCGGCACGCCAAAATGATGATAAAGCCCTGCCTGGGAGGCCCAGCAAATGTGAATGGTCGAGGTGACATGCGACTTGCTCCAGTTAAAGATCTCCTGAATTTCATTCCAGTAGTTTACTTCCTCGAACTCAAGCTGCTCAACGGGTGCCCCGGTAATGATCATCCCGTCATAACGACGGTGCTTGACTTCATCGAACGTCTTATAGAACGTCTCAAGATGCTCCTGCGAGGTATTCTTGGAAATGTGGGATCTTGGATGCAGCAGAGTAAACTCAACCTGAAGCGGCGTATTGCCGATCAACCGTAGAAGCTGGGATTCTGTAGTCTCTTTCGTAGGCATCAAATTCAGGATGGCGATACGTAATGGGCGAATGTCCTGCCTGTAGGCTCTGCTCTCATCCATAACAAAAATATTCTCGCCGACCAGCACTTCTTTGGCGGGCAAATGATCAGGAATCTTAATTGGCAAGCTGGGCTCACTCCTTTGCAAAGTTTGCGAAAATCCAGTATGAAAAGGGCCTGCAAACAAGTGTTGGCATGTGTAAATAACAAAATGACCCTTCCCGAAGCTATCGAGAAAGGTCATTGATTACACTTATATGCGCCTCTCTCATCTCTCAGAGACTTTAAGCGAGCACTTCGCTTAAATGTCCTGCAAGAATTAGCACCGTGCGATTGCTCGCCGGTTGCCGGGTATCATCGGGCTAGTCCCTCCACCTGCTCTTGATAAGATTTCGCTGTATGAAATTAGGATTAAATATTACAAAGCCTATATCTTGATTTAATCAATACTTTAAAGCATGAGCATCTGCCCGTCAAGCGCTGGGCCTAATTTCCACCCGCATTTGCACCATCCTTTACCGCCTTCCATATATTGTTCCATCTATTGCTCCACTTAAGCCGTCCCTGCTGCCAATTTATCTTGATAACCGCCAGGATCCGGCGTTATACTATACTGGTGTCTAAAACTGAGCATAACGAGGTGAAACTAAGAATGGAAGGCGACTCTAGTCCGCAGAGCAAGTCCCCAGATATACAACAGCACAGGGAAAATCTCAGCAGCTTGCTCGGGACGAAGGCAGGGGACTCTTTCGTTCTACGGTGCATCCTTGCTTACAATAGGTTACAGTAGCAGCAAAGACCGGAGGCTGCTGGGTTTCCCCTGTGCTTTCCTAAGAGCATAGCCCTGTCCTCGGACAGGCAAAGGAGTGAAACCAGATGAAAATCCGGCATGTAAACGCAGGGGTCTTTACCCCGGTAGAAGATGTTGAACTCACACTGAATGCGCCATCCGAAGGCTTCTACTGGATTGATGCGGATGTGGATGATTTAGCCGTATTACAGCCGCTCTTCTCTTTGCATGATCTGGCAGTAGAAGACTGCTTGAGCGAAGAAGATCAGCGGCCGAAGATTGAAATTTATGATAATCATTATTTTATTGTAGTGAATAGTATTCGATTTGATGATGAGGAAATTTTCCTCCGTGCGCTCAATGTATTCCTAGGCCGTCATTTTATAATTACTCTAACCCGTCAGAAACTTAATGAGCTGCGAGCCATCAAACCCATTCTTTGGGAGCAGGAGGTCAGCGAACCCGATCGCTTCCTGTACCTGCTCATCGACCTGGTCGTAGATAATTATTTCTTGGTCGGTGACCGAATCGAAGATAAGATTGAAAAGCTGGAAGAGGATATCCTTGTCCATACCAAGCGCTCACACCTGAACGAAATTATTGGTTTGCGGAGTGAAATTCTGTGGCTCAAGAAGATGCTAGGCCCGCAGAAGGAAGTTATTAATATTCTGAACAAAAAAGATCTGCGGCTCATTGATGATCAGCTGCAGAAATATTTTAGCGACATCTATGAAAATGCCGTTAAAATTTCCGAAAACTTTGATACTTTTCGGGAACTGATGGGAAACTTACGAGAAGCTTATCAGTCAAGTATTGCGAACCGTGCGAATGAAATCATGCGCGTCTTCACCGCAATTACGACCATCTTCATCCCGCTGACCCTCATTACGGGTATCTATGGTATGAACTTCGACAATATGCCGGAGCTGCATACAAAGTATGGATATTTCATTGTAATTGGAATTATGACGGTCATGGGCCTGGGAATGTTCTACCTGTTCCGCAAAAAAGACTGGATCTGATCATAAAGGACGAGAGCCATGAAGCTTCCCCAAGAAGCGAAGGCTTTCGTCCTTTATTTGTCCTTAGCCAGCGCTCCGAACAGCCCTTGAATCAGGCTGGCTGCGATAGCGAAGACGTATCAGCCGCAGCAGCTCATATAATCGCTCCAGCTTCTCTCCTTCAGCCGCAATTCGCTCTGGACCATACACATGCTGCAGAACCGGCTTTAAGTATTCATCGCCAAGCTTCTGGTACGCTTCCCATACACGATTCTGTTCTGCTTCAGATGTGTCAGCAAGCTCCAGAGCAACAAGCGGCTCCAAGCTGTGCCCCTCCTTTCCCAGTACTTCAAGCATTTCCAACACTTCTCTGCGGTCAAGCTCTGTACGAAGAGACAGCTGCTCCAAGCTCAGTCCTTCTTGTACGCCTTCCATCAGGGAGCGGCGCAGATTAAATTTCTCAATCTCCTGGCGATATTTAGCTTCCTTCTGTTTGTACTGCCAGGAGAGAAAGACTTCTTGGTCAATAACGGAGAATACCCATGTAAGGGGAAAATCGTGAGTTCGGCTTGCCCCCTCGGTAATGTTTAGCAGATCTGCACCATACTCCGCTGACTTTCCTTCTCCCACTCCCGGAAGCTGAAGCAGCTCTGCAGAAGTCTTCGGCACAAAGGCGCTGATCATCCGCAGCAGACGGTTGCTGGCAATTAAATAAGGGGCCTTGCGCTCTTGTGCTGCGCGTCTGCGCCGCCAAGCGCATAACTCATTATACAGCTCTTCATTTGCGTGAAGCTCGCTGTAACAAATCAGCTTCTGAGCTGCAAGTGTACGGCCGCTACCCTGCGCCTCGCCTTCATGAAATATGCCTTCGATGACAGGCCGAAAACCCTCCGCCAGCTTGGCGGCCAGCCTGTGCCGGTAAATGTGCAGCATTTCTGACCAGGAGTCCCCCTCGTACCAAAGAGGAGATTCCTGGTCCCCCATCTCGTCCCAGCCTATTCGCCAGAGTCCCTGCTCCTCTCCAATCCAGACCTGACTGCTGCTGGTCAGCTCCCCTTCTACCCGCTTCTCCAAACTGTTCAGAAATACAATTCGCATGACTTAACACCTCCGATAAGATCAGCACATACAAAAAAGCACCTCTCCTGCTAAAGCAAGAGAGGTGCTTCCTCTAATGTATATCCTGTTGATGTATATAATACCATATTTTCCAAACGAGTCAACGGATAGGGTATTTCCCTTAGGCTTATATATTCGGATATAATGACTGGTAAAGAACTTATCTCTGTACAACTACCTCAAGGAGGCATTATCATGAGCAACCATTCCGATACAGATCTGGACTTCCTGAGCGACAGCACAGAACAAACTTCCACAAGATTTGTGACCTTTATCGGCCCTTCCCTGAAGCGGTTTGACCTGGCTGTTACGACTACCAATCGGTTCTACGGCAAGAAGCTAGTGCTTGATCTGCAAAGCGGAAAGACGGCTATTCTCGGAAGCGATGATCTTGAGGAAGAAGGCTACCTAGAAGCCGTCTTCAACCTGAATTCGGAAGAAGGCACGGAGCTGCGCAGCTTTTTGAACCAGGTCCTCGGTGAGCCGCACTTTACCGACTAATCTCTCTACTCGGAACGCCGCGTATGAGGACCGGCGACAGTCAAGAGCAGGAAAGAGATGAATACCATAAGTCCGGTCCATAGCCATACCTGAGTCATATCGCCAGACTCGGAGGCCATATATATTGCCGTCGGCAGTGTTTGTGTCCGGCCAGGGATATTGCCTGCTAGCATGAGTGTAGCTCCGAATTCGCCAAGGCTGCGTGCAAAGGCCAGAATAAAGGCCGTTACCAGCGAGCGTTTGACCAGCGGAGCTATCACATACCTAAGCAGCTGCCACTCTGAAGCGCCGAGAGATCGACCTGCACTGAGCAGGTCCTTATCCAGCGAGGCGAGACCCGTCTTGATCGTCTGATACGCAAGAGGAAAGGCAACAGCGGAGGCCGCTATGACAGCAGCCCCCCAAGTAAATACAATCGGCATATGAAACATCGACTCATACATCTTGCCAATGATAGAACGCCTTCCGAAGCTGACCAGCAGCAAAAAGCCAACAACGGTCGGTGGAAGCACTAGCGGCAGCATAAATATAGTCTCTAGTGCAGTCCTTCCGACAAAGCGGCGACTGTTCATAAATAAAGCAGCGGCAAGCGCAAGTATGAATGCAATAATCGCTGACAGGATGGATACCTTAACCGAGAGGATTACCGGTGTCCAGAACTCCTCTTGGGATAAGCTTTGATTCATGACACAGTGCTAAAGCCGAACTTAGTGAACACCTCTAGCGCCTCTGCGCTTTCCAGGAACTTAATGAAGCTTTGAGCAGCCTCTTGCTCTTTGCTGGCTTTTAGCAGGCCAATAGGGTATTCAATCGGCTTGTGGGCAGAGGCATCAACCACGAAAGCGGTCTTAACCTTGTCCGAGATCATCGCATCGCTTTTGTATACAAATCCGGCATCCGCATTTCCTGTCTCTACATAGGTGAGCACCTGTCTCACGTCCTTGGCAAAGACCATTTTAGGTTTTAGCGTGTCCCAAAGTTTGTTAGATTCAAGGGATTCCTTAGTGTAATTGCCTGCCGGAACGGCATCTGGGTCTCCCATGGCAATGAGCTTGGTTGACTCTCCCTTCAGATCGTCAAGTGTTGCTGGCGTTTGGGACGAGGACTTAGGCACAATCAGTACAAGCTCATTTCTCAGCAGCACTGATGAATCCTTCGCTTCGATCAGCCCTTGGTCAACCAAAGCTTGCATCTGTTTATTGCCTGCTGAGATGAAGATATCTGCAGGCGCTCCCTGCTCGATCTGCTTTTGAAGCGATCCTGATGCTCCGTAATTGAAAACAAGATGAACATCTGTATGGGATTTCTCATAAGTTTCACTTAGCTGCTCCATGCTGTCCTTCAAGCTTGCTGCCGCTGAGATTGTCAGTTCCACTTGACTTGTTGCAGGTGCCGAAGGCTTATTAGTCTCATTGCTAGCTGACTCCTTATTAGCTGAATCCTTGCCGCAGCCAGCCAGCAATAGCATGAGCATTGCCGATACGATAAATAATACACATACAAGTTTTGTTTTTTTCAAAACGATTGCCTCCTAGCTATGTATAATCCAATATTATTATATTACAATTAGTTCTATTTAGATATAATTAGTTATAATTAGATATATCTATTTAGTGACGAAGGAGAAACAGAATGACCGATCATTCTTATACAACCGAAGAAGTAGCCAAGCTGCTCAAGGTTTCGAAGCTAACCATCTATGATTTGATAAAGAAAGGACTCTTGCCCTCGTATCGTGTAGGTAAACAAATGCGCATCGATGCAGCGGATCTAGAAAGCTATAAACGCTCCAGCATGACGGCAGCAGGAAGTTCTTCCGAGCAGGCGGCATCTGTTGATTTACCGCATACCGGCTCTCCTGCAGCCTCAGGCTCAGGATCACTTGTGATCACCGGCCAGGAGATCAGCCTGGATCTGCTCGCCAGATACTTGGAGAGAGAGAATCCGGCCTACCGGCCGCTGCGCTCTTATGCTGGAAGCATAGCAGGACTAATTTCCCTCATTCAAGGGCAAAGCGATATTGCCAGTACCCACCTGCTTGATGCAGAGAGCGGGGAGTATAATCTCCCTTATATCAGCAAGCTATTAACCGGCTATGATTATATGGTAATCAATCTGCTTAAACGGAAGGCGGGCTTGTATGTGCAGGCCGGTAATCCCAAATCCCTTCTCAGCTGGCGGGATTTAGAGAAGCCTGGTCTGGTTCTTGCTAACCGCGAGAAAGGGTCTGGAGCCCGAGTACTGCTGGATGAACAGCTTAGAATTCATCATATTGACCGCCATAGCCTCCAGGGATATGAACGCGAGGAAACCAGCCATATGGGAGTGGCCAGCCGCATTTCCTCCGGAACGGCCGATGTCGGGGTCGGTACAGAAAAGACTGCAAGGCTGGCGGGAGAGGTTGATTTTATCCCTCTGATCGAAGAACGCTATGATCTTGTTGTTCTGAAGACCCCGCAAAGCACAAAGTGGATTCCTTCATTGCTGGGGGTCATTCGCTCGGATGCCTTTCAGTCAGAGCTTGCAGCCCTGCAGGGATACGATCTGACTTTGTCCGGACAAGTTCTGTATGAAACTTAGGTCTGTAGAACATAGAAGGCCGAACCCCTGGAGGGGTTCGGCCTTCTATGTTCTATTAATCAGACTATTTACTTTACACCAGCGCCAAAAACCAAAGCGTTGCTGAGAAGACGTCCGGGAGAGGTTAGCAGCTTCCCCCCTGCATACAAGCCGGAAGAGGCTCCGCCATCCAGGTTCATTGCCTGCTTAGCTCCCATGGCTTTCATAATTGCAGCCCACTGAGACATGGTTGCTCCCTTTACGGTCGCCAGCATGATCGAGCCATCCTGCATTATAGCTATGCCGCTTCTTGTGGCAGAGGCTGAGAGAATTTTAGGATCATTAAAGCCTTCCGCCTTCGCATTCAGCGCCACCTTGCTGTCCTTCACCAGCCTTGGTCCAGCTCCGAGTGCAGTCACCACATTACTCCAAGCGGGCAGCTCGCGGTTCTTATCATCACTATAGCTGAGGCTATAGTCTACTGTGCTGCCTACGGCAAAGCGATCCGCAAGCTTTTTCTCGCTGCCTACAAATACAATAACATACCCGTTCTTCGGAATGGCTGCATTGGAATTTACAGATTTACTGCTAACCGTCCCCTCCTTAACGGTTACGGCAATGCCTCCACTAAAACCTACATTAGCTCCACGATCAGGAGTCAATAAGACAATGGTGTTCGCAGTCTTCTCCGGTGTCCGATTCATCCACGTCGCATACCAGCCGGTTGATTTCCCGTCTGTTGCCGTTACTGTGCCTCTCAGAGACATTCGGAGCGTATCCATCAGCACCGTTCCATCCTTCAGAAACCCAATGACCGTCCCGTAACGACTGATATAGGCTGTGCGGCCATTAAGAATAAGCGTTCCATAAGGGTCTGTCGGTCCTCCATATGCCGAGAAGAACGTTCCGTTAATCGCTGCCTGCGCATGATAGCGTTTGGCAATCCCAGCCAGAGACTCCGTCTTCCCGACCTGTCCCTTCGCAAGACCTGCTGTTACGGGCGTTCCCTTGGGGATATGAACCGTCTGAACCGTAAAGGTCCGTCCAGCTGCCTTCACCTTCTTAACTCCGTTTTGAATTTTAGGCTGCGCCGCAACTGCAACGCCGCCCGGATCAACAGCTGTCAGCATGACTATAACTGTTAATAATAGTGCAAATACCTTTAATTTCCCCGCATTATGCCATACGCTCATGAACCGACTGCCACTCCCATCCAGGTACAAATACTTTTCATTTCCAGCTCCTCAAATTTTGCCGCTACTACAGGGTGATTCAGTTCGAGACGACAAGCATTCATATCGCATACGAGCTCTACATCACGGCGTATTGAAGCCAGCTGCCTGGACAGGTGAAGCATTTCCAGATCACTCTCAATCTTGTTACGTACGCCCTTCGTCAGCTTATCAAGGTTTGCCAATATCCCTTCCACATCCCTGAATTCCTGCACCAGCTTGAGCGCTGTCTTCTCCCCAATTCCGCGAACCCCGGGATAGTTATCACTGGGATCCCCCATAAGTCCCTTGAGGTCAATAATCTGCTTGGGGGTCAGCTGCTTCTCTTCCATCAGAGATTCAGGGGTATATACCATGTAATTGCCATGACCTTTCTTCATGATGATAACGCTGGTGTGCTCGTCCACAAGCTGCAGCATATCATGATCTCCGGTCAGTACCAGCACCCGCATCTCCCCGCTATATCTGGAAGCCAATGTGCCGATGCAATCATCGGCCTCAAATCCGACCGCGCTTATATTCGGAATTCCAAGGCTCTCCATGACATCGCGAATCACTGTAAACTGCGGGATTAGCTCATCCGGAGCCTCAGAACGGTTCCCTTTATAAGCCGGGAATTGCTCCTTTCGGAAGGTCTTGCTTCCAAGATCCCAGCAGCAAGCCACATGCGAAGGGCCGAAGGTCTCCACCGCATCCCAGAAATAACGCATAAATCCGTATATGGCATTCGTGGGAAGACCTGCCTTGGTGCGCCGGATATAGCCACTGGCAGAGGTGGCATAATAAGCCCGGAACATTAAAGCCATCCCATCCACTAGCAGTAAAGTCTCTCTGTTGCCATCCGTCAAAGCTCTCTCTCCTTATATCATGTTCATCTCTTATTTTATCGGATAATGAAGTCATCTGTTTCAGTATAGCATAGAGGTAAAAGAGCAGCTCCTGCTTCCTGCAATCCCCTAAAGCTGCTGATTAACTCCAGGCCGCCTGGTAGTTGTCCTCTTTGAAGCCCACTGTTACCTTCTCACCGTCTGTTACAATCGGACGCTTAATCAGCATACCGTTGGAAGCCAGCAGTTTGAGCTGTTCTTCTCTTGTATAATCAGCCAGCTTGTCCTTAAGCCCGAGCGACTTATAGGCTTCCCCGCTGGTGTTGAAGAACTTTTTTAACTCCAGGCCGCTCTTCGTCACAAGATCATTCAGCTCTTCCGGTGTTGGCGGTGTTTCGACAATATGCCTTAACTCCAGTTCATGACCTGCAGCTTGAAGCCATTTCACCGCATTGCGGCAAGTGCTGCACTTTGGATATTGATAGACAACCAGTTTACTCATGCTTTATCTCCTATCTGATCATTTTTATGGCTCAAAAAAGACTGACTCCTTAGAGCATCCCTCAGCTCTTCCATATCTTCGGGAAGCGGGGCTGTGAACAACATGTATTCGCCTGTGAGCGGATGGACAAATCCTAATTCCCTGGCATGAAGAGCTTGCCGGTCAATCAGCTCGTCCAGCTTCCCAGCTGACTGCAGCTCCCGGGCTTCGTCTTCTCCCCTTCCCGCCTGACTATACAACTTGTCACCGATCAACGGGCATCCCATCCAAGTCATATGGACACGAATTTGATGCGTCCGTCCGCTGCCCAGCTTGAGATGCACCATTGAGCCCTGATGATATTTTTCGACAACCTTATAATACGTAAGAGCCGGATACCCTGAAGGCGTTACGATCCGCCTATGCGGCTCAGCAGGGTCCCGGTCAATAGGACCATCCACAGTGCCTTCTGAGGGGGTGGGTCTGCCATGAACAATTGCAGCATATTTCTTGTCAACTTGGCCGGCAATCATCTGTTCAGAGATGTGCTGATGGACATAGGCATTCTTAGCCACAGCCAGCACCCCGCTTGTCTCCTGATCGAGTCGGTGCACGGGCCGAAATCTGTACCGGACTCCTTGCTCCGCCCAATAGTGAACCACGCCGTTAGCCAAAGTTCCCGTATAGTGGCCATGAGTAGGGTGAACAATAACCCCTGCCCGCTTATTAAGAATAAGCAGCGCTTCATCCTCATACAGGATATCCAAATCCATAGGCTGCGGCAATATATCTTCAGATATCTCCTGCTCAAGCTGGATGGATACGACATCCCCCGGCCGGACTTTAACACTGATATAGACACGTTCACCGTTCAGCATAATACCGTGCTCCGTTAATTTCAGCCTGGACAGCAATTTCCGGGATACGCGGAGCCTCTTCTGGAGTATGGTTTTGAGCAGGTATCCATCTTCCTCCGGTGGCACGATATAAGTAATTGGAGGATAGTACTCATTCATCATAATTACTTGAACACCCTCCCGCTCCGTTCATATTCCACATCCGGACAGCCTTGTCTCACATTCGCCATTCTGGCGGCCACGAACAGAAAATCCGATAAGCGGTTCATATATCGAAGCACCTCCGAATTAATTTCCGCTACATTTCCCAGCGTCACAGTTCTGCGTTCTGCTCGTCTGCATACGGTACGGCAAACGTGAAGAGCTGAGGAGAGAGGTGTTCCTCCCGGCAATATAAAACGCTCAATCGCAGGATTCTCTTTCTCATATTCATCCATCCAAGCTTCCAAACGCTGCACCATATCAGCATTTGTCTTATAGACAGCGGCACCTTGGCCAGGATTTACAAAGGCAAGATCCGATCCACAATCGAACAGTTCGTGCTGAATGTGCAGCAAATGCTGCTTAAGATCCCCAAATTGCTCATCGTTAGCAAGGCATGCAGCCTGGCCTACAAAGCTATTCAGCTCATCAATCGTACCGTAAGCCTCGACCCGGATATCATCTTTACTTACCCTACCCCCAATGACCGATGTGATTCCCTGATCGCCTGTTCGAGTATATACCTTCATTCGAGGACAATCCCTTCATCAAGAACTTTTCATTCACAGTACACGCACTGTAAACACGCACTGAACCATAATACCATATTCTGTCCTTGCTTAAACCCACTATCCTACCAGGCCAGCCTTGAACAAACAAAAAAGAAGACTCCCCATGGGAATCTTCCGAAGGACAAACTTCTTAGAGCTGCCTCTGCTTTCTCTTCATGTATTCATTAATCTTCAAATCCAGCAAAGTACTAATCTCAATTACAATATCTGAAGTGAAGGACTTCTCCTTCACAAACATTTGTTCCATCTTCGTCCGTAACAGACGAATTTCGTCTTCCAAGGAAAGACTGTGAGCTCCATCCGCGGCTGCATAATGTTGAGTCGACGACCAATCCTCACGGTCTTCGGCAACAAATCCTCCGAAATAAAAAGGCAAATTATATTCCTCACAACTCACGGGTGATCCCTCCTTGGCAAGTAAAACGGTCTACCGATCATAACCTGAACGGGACAGTTATTCTTAAGATGAATAAAAAAGCATTAAGGCGGCTCACCCTAATCTCTTATCCAACTCTTCCATCTCTTCCGAAGACAAATTATAACATGTCCACCATCCAATTATCAATTAAAAAAAGAAAAATATGTTAAAGAAAATGGGATGAATTCAAGTCAGGCCGATCAGCCTTGCTTCAGACGATGGACAAACTCGCCAATCCGATGAATTGCCTCGTTAAGCTGTGCTACCGATGTTGCATAGGAGCATCGTAGATATCCCTCACCTCCGAGTCCGAACACATCTCCGGGAACCGCCGCAACTTTCCCTTCCATCAGCAGTCTCTGAGCAAATTCCTCAGAAGTCAACCCAGTGGATTGAATACTTGGGAAGGCATAGAACGCGCCCTGCGGCTCATGGCAATCAAGTCCAATATCTCTAAGCCCCTGTACCACCAGACGGCGGCGCTGGTTGTAGGAATCCACCATCCGGTCCTTTTCCTCCAGGCCGTTGGTTAGAGCCTCCAGAGCAGCAACCTGCCCCATAGCTGGCGCACACATTACGGTATATTGATGAATCTTAAGCATCGCCGATATCAGATCCGGATGACCGCAGGCGTAGCCCATTCTCCAGCCGGTCATCGCAAAAGCTTTGGAGAATCCGCTCACCAGAATGGTACGATCCTTCATTCCCGGGAGGGATGCGAAGCTCACATGGGTCTGACCATAAGTAAGTTCGGCGTAAATTTCATCCGAGATCACTATTAAATCATGCTTCTTAACGACTTCGGCAATAGGGAGCCAGTCCTCATAGGTCATAATCCCACCGGTAGGATTGCTCGGATAGCTAAGAACAAGCACCTTGGATTTAGGCGTAATTTTGGCCTCAAGCTGATCCGCCTTAAGCTTGAAATTATCCTTCGCAAAGGTTTCGATTCCAACGGGAATCCCTCCGCCGATCATCGTAATTGGCGAATAGGAGATGTAACACGGCTCTGGCACAAGAATTTCATCTCCCGGCTCGATCAGAGCCCGCAGAGCTAGATCAATCGCCTCGCTGCCTCCTACGGTCACGATAATCTCATCCTTAGGTTCATAAGCAACCTGAAAGGCGTTGTACAAATACTGTGCAATAGCCTCTCTAAGCTCAGGGGTACCTGCATTAGAGGTGTAGCGGGTGAAGCCCCGCTCCAGGGAATATACACAGGATTCTCTCACATGCCATGGCGTCACGAAATCCGGTTCGCCCACACCCAGTGTAATAATATCTTTATTTCCGCTCACCAGGTCAAAAAACTTGCGGATTCCCGAGGGCTGAATCTCTTGCACTCTAGGCGCCAGATAAGAACGCATTGATGTCTTGATTTCTTGGGGCAGTTCAGTATCAGCATTTGACTTCATATTCTACTACTTCCTTTACGGAGAAATCATCAGACGGTGATCCTCTTCATGATCTTCGAAGATAACTCCGTCCTGTTTATATTTTTTAAGAATAAAGTGCGTTTTGGTTGAAAGAACCGACTCTAAGGTAGACAATTTGTCAGAAACAAAGCTCGCTACCTCCTTCAGATTACGGCCTTCCACTTCAACAAGAAGATCATAGGCACCGGACATAAGATATACGGATTTCACCTGAGGGAACAAGTAAACCCGCTCAGCAATCGCGTCAAATCCCCGCCCGCGCTCAGGTGTGATTTGTACCTCAATGAGAGAGGTTACTTTCTCATCATCCAGTTTGCTTTCATTAATGGCTGTCGCATACTTTACAATGATATGGTCCTCTTCAAGCTCAGCTATCGCCTTCTTTACTTCCTCTGCAGTAACTCCCAGCATGGTTGCCAGCAGCTCCGGCGTATATCTGGCATCCTCTCTCAGGAGATCCAGCACCTTTCTCTTCAGTTCGCTCACTTCTTTCATAGAGCACCTCCAGCGCCAGCTTAAGTTTTATACCTATATTACATTAAATTATTTATTCTGCAAATAAAAACCGCCCATCCTCTGTGTACGCTTAAGGATAGACGGTGTTCGAAAAGGGCTGACTTCATTGACTTCGTTAGGCCCTATAATGGGTTAGCTATAAAATGAGCCCTGATGAGGCGCATGCTGAACTGACTGCTGATGAACCGCCGCCCCCATATACGGGTTCGTCGTACCTAATCGCTGTTGTACAAATCGATATGCATCTTCTTGAGTTTTTCTTGCAGACTGTGCTCTCTTGCTCACTTCATCGCGAGGAGCCTTTACAGGAGCATTATACATTTGATGGCTCGCCATCAGCTGATAGAGATCACCCTGCAAGCGAAGCGAACTATCGGTTAATTCAGTGAACATCTGTCTTACCGCAGGACAAGCCGATTCTGTTACAGCCGTCGAGTATTCCCGAACGGTTCGCCGAAGATCAGCAAGAATGGTGTTTAACAAGTCCTTCTCGGGCAATAATGATCCAGATGGGCTATTCAATGTTAGAGCCTCCCCTAATTTTAGTTTTACTGCATATGGGACGGAGCCAAAGCTTCATGCTGACGAATGGAATCCGCAAGTCTCTGCAAATGCTGTTCATGGATGCGAACATACTGCATACACGCCTGTTGAATGGCGGGGGTCTGTGAAGATATCGCTGCAGCGGAGCACAGCTTGATTTGCATATCTTCATTGGAGATAGAATCTGATATATATTCTAGTTCCTTTACCGACAAAGGCTGCATTTGGTGGTTGTTCATGAAATCTCCTCCTTTTTCTGCATATTGGCATTACGTAGTATGTCCTGTTCGCACTTGATTATGTGATGTTCATAACCTGCCACATTTTTTTAACATCCTGCTAAGGGAAAGGAAGAGCTTTAGCCTTATGGATCTTCACCAAGGCACTTATTATTGGCAGCATACACTGCCCAGCACGCCCCAATATCCCTCTTTGGCAAGCCCGCTTGAATGTGACATCTTGATTGTTGGAGGCGGAATGAGCGGAGCTATTTGTGCTTATTTGCTAACATTACAAGGAATAAAGCCAGCAATATTGGAGAAAGGAAGCGTTGGCGGGGGAAGCTCCATGGTAAACACCGGGCTTATCCAGTATTCCAGCGATAAGACCTTAACCTCCATGATTCATACCTTCGGAGAATCCTCCGCAGTGGAAGTTTATCGTGCCAGCATAGAAGCGGTCGCTCGGCTGCGTGAAATCTCTGCAAGCCTTAAGCCCCATCTTGAGCAGGAGCCTGATTTCATCCCCCGCAGCAGCCTATATTTTGCAAGCACGGCAGAGGACTTACAGATGCTTCGGGAAGAATTCATGACGCTGCAGCGCCACGGCTTCCCTGCTGAGTGGCTGAGCCAGACGGATATCGCTAGCAAATTTCCCTTTACCAAGCCCGGGGCAATTTACACTTCAGGCGATGCGGAGCTGAATCCGTTCCGCTTTACCCATGCCCTCCTGCAGGAATCGGTGAAGCGCGGAGCAAGAGTTTATGAGCACACGCCGGTTACCGGAATGCGGTTTATGGATGATGGTGTACTGTGCCAGAGCGGTCAGCTTGGAATTCGAGCACGAAAGGTCATCATGGCCACAGGCTATGAGACTCAACAATTCAAAAAAGATCGCGGGGTCTATCTTACCCAGTCCTACGCCATTGCAACAGAACCGGTGAAGTTTCTCGAGAGCTGGCATGAGCGCTGCCTAATTTGGGAAACCCGAAGACCTTATTTGTATCTGCGCACCACTCCTGATAACCGGGTCCTTGTCGGCGGATTTGACGAGCCTCTGCGTGGGAATGGGTTGTCCCCTCAGAGGCATCTGCATCAGAGCAAGAAGCTGCTTCAGGAGCTTAACGAGCTGTTTCCCGGAGCTGGGCAGGTACAGGCAGATTATGCTTGGGGAGCTGTGTTCGGACAGACCCATGACGGATTGCCTCTATTCGGAGCGCATCCCAAGTTTTCTCATGTGTTTTTTATCGAGGGCTACGGAGGAAGTGGGGTTGTATATAGTATGATTGCAGCAGAACGCATTACACAAGATATCTTGGGATACCCACACCCTCATCTGGAACTGTTCTCCCTGCAGCGTTCCTCCAAGCCATCCCCATAATTTATTGCCTTTATATGACAATAAGCCCTCTGCTTTGATAGCGGCAGGGCTTACTTCGTGTCCTTATACACGGGTTATGCTTATGAAGTTCTCTGGGGCATAGCGGGGCTCTTGAACTTTCGAAGCAGCTTGCGTAAAAACAGCCAACTAAGCAGCGGTGATGCCCCTACAAGGAACATCAACCAAGTGAGCGCCTGCATTTGAGGACGGAAGCCTAAGCACAGAATAAACAGCAGCGTGCCGAGCAGCCTTCCGACCATCATACTCAGCTCCCTCACAACGACCAGTTCAACACGGTTCTCCACATCCTCATCGCTCTTACCGATCAAATCAAATACGGAAGAGATCATCGGCAGCAGATAAAGCGGCATAAAAAATGCCGAACCGATCCCAAGCGTAAGCAATGTTCCGTAATTCACCTTCCATAGCAGAGGTATACCTGTCAGCAGGAGGCAGATCGCCCCAATCAACATCCCATAATATCTGTATTTCTGTTTGAAAAATTTTCCGGCCAGCCAAAAGGTGATGAGGGATACGAAGGAAACAGCAAAGGAGAATTGCCCCAATCTCCACTCCTTAGAGGTGCTTATAAATACGAGCAGATTCAGAAGAAAAGAGAAAACACCTTCCCGAATTCCATGAGCCATAGAGGCTGTACCCGCCTGCCTCCACGGATTGCCTCTGCGGAACAAGGTCAGCGGCAGCTTCCAGTCGTAGGAGCCTTCACGTTTGCGCTTCTTCAGTTTAAGACTAAGCAGTACACCTAACGTATAGATCACTAAAGAAGCTATAAAGATTACCCTATACCCGTGCACATCCTTCATACTGGATAAGATCCATCCTGAGGCCCAAGGTCCAAACAAGCCAATGACCGAACCAAGAATACCTACCCAGCCGTTGAACAAGTCCCGCGTGCCAACATCCGTCACCTCGAAATAAACCACATTAAAGGCAAGCCAGAACAGTCCCGAACCAATCCCAAACAGTAGCCCGAGCGGCCAAATTAAATGAACTGTTGCCGGTCCAGCCCACAGCACAAGCAAATAGAACACCCCTGATACCAAAATACCGAGTCTGAGGAAGATCATCTTGTCCTTTTCCTTCACCCATTTACCGGCCAGCCAAAAGGTTAATCCTAAAGCAAGCTGCTGACTGAAGGTAAACCATCCGATCATGGCAAAGTCCGGCCGTGTCCGCCACAAATAAACATTTAAAAAGGTTCCCGACAAGGCTCCGGCAAGCACAAAAAGCCCGTTAACGATCAGCAGCAGGATGGATTGATGATTCAAAACAGCCTTTCTAGCCAAAAAAAAGCCCCCTCCAAGTTGCGACATCTCTGAATTAGAATGTCCCACTTGAAGGGGAATCATGATTAGGACCGCTCGTGAAGCTGTTGTGCCCGGTGAACTAAGCGCAGACGGTCATCCTCGGACAAGAAGCTGCTGACATGAAAACAGGATGAGCAGACATACACATTCATCTTGAAGGGCGCATCCAACAGCGGGAGCTTAAATCCACCGGGAATTACACTCTTGAATCCCTGTTCCTGAACGGATTGAGTTCCTGTGAACAACATGTACTCCCGGCAGTGCGGACACTCTGGAACTTGATCCTGAGCATCCATAATTTTCTCAACAGCTGACTCATAGGCAAGCAAATCCGTACCCTCCGGAAGATAAGCCTCCAGAGCTCCGGCAACTTTGAGATTTGTAGCGTCATCCTCATCCCAGTAGGAAGATGATGAATAAGCTTCCTCTTCTCTTGCTTCCTCTTCAGCCTCCTCCTCGGAATCAATCGTTACACTGATGGTACGATATCCTTTTAATTCATTATTACAATGCGGGCATTCCTCTTCAGGACCGATTTCTTCATCCCACACAATTTCGGTTTGGCACCAAGGACAAATCGTATTCTCCATGATCTAATCAACCCTCTTTAGCTTAGAATAAGGCAATACAGGCGGCAATCACGAATGACACGGATACAGAAACTGCCAGTGAGATAATGCCTACCGCCCGATTGCCCATGCCAATCTCCCGATCAATCCGGAAGACCGGAGTCAAAAATTCAAACAACAGATATGCACCGAACAACAGGCCCACACCAATCGCAGAAATGATCATAAATTCATAGATCGTTGCACCTGCTGCAGCTGAGCGCATAATATTGCATATTCCAAAAATTTTGCCGCCTGTGGCTAAGGCTGCCGCAATATTACCTTTCTTGATCTCTTCCCAGCAGCGATAAGATGTAAGCAGTTCAAAAAAGAAGAGAAAGACAATTAACTCCAAAATCGCAACCGAGAACATGCCGATGATCATACCTAGCGGATGTTCCAGCAGCAGATCCACGGGTTTCAAATCTCCCTTCCCTCCCAATTCATTATTTCAGCTCAGCGACCGTTACCCCGGCACCGCCTTCCCCATAGTTGCCTAGACGGTAGCTCTTCACATGCTTATGTCTGCGCAAATAGTCCTGAATCCCTGTTCGCAGCACTCCTGTACCTTTGCCGTGAATGATATAAACCTGGCCCAGATTGCCCAAGAAGGCTTCATCCAGGAAGCGGTCCACTTCGATCAACGCTTCTTCCAAGTTAGAGCCTCTGAGGTCAAGCTCACTGCGGATGGAATCATCGCGTGTACGCTTTAAATTAGTAACCGAACGCTGGGCCGGTTTGGCAGCCGGCTGCTGCTTAATCAGCTCTAAATCATCCATCGAAACCTTCATCTTCATGATCCCTAGCTGAACAACCGCCTCCTTGCCGGCAATTTCCACGACATGCCCCTTCTGATTCAGGCTGTAAACAGATACTTCGTCCCCTGGTTCAATAGCCTTCTCTTTCAGCGCCTTGCGTACAGCAGGTGCTTTCTTGCGCTGTTTAGGCTCAGCCTCTTCCAGCGCTTTGCGAGCTTCAATCAGCTTATGCTGTTTGACTGCGGCTCCTTCCTCTTGAGCTAGCCTTCTCAAATCCTCAATGATCTTCTCGGATTCTTGTCTGGCCTTCTCGATAATTTGCCGCGCCTCGTCCTCAGCCTTCTCCAAGCGCTTATCCCGCTGCTGCTCCAGCTTCTCCAGCTCTTGTTCATGGCGCTTGCGCAGCTCCTCCATTTCACGACGCAGCTTCTCGGCCGATTCACGCTCCTGCTCTGCTCCAAGTCGATTCTCTTCCAGGGATGCAATCATATTCTCAACGCGTAAGTCCTCTTCCTTCACTTCCCCGCGTGCAAACTCTAGGATATCAGCGGACAGACCTAGACGCTCCGCTATAGCAAAGGCGTTGCTTCGTCCCGGCACCCCGATTAGCAGACGATAAGTCGGGCTAAGCGTATTCACATCAAACTCCATACTCGCATTAATAACACCTTTGCGCTCATAGGCATAGGCCTTCAACTCACTGTAATGGGTGGTTGCGACCATGCGGCAGCCCAAGGCATGAATGTGCTCCAAAATGGCAATAGCCAAAGCAGAGCCTTCAGCAGGATCAGTTCCCGCTCCAAGCTCATCCAGAAGCACAAGGCTCTTAGGTGACATCTGCTTCAGAATAGAGATAATATTGGTCATATGGCTGGAAAAGGTACTGAGGTTCTGCTCGATACTTTGCTCATCCCCAATATCCGCATAGATTGCGTCAAATACGCATAGCTGGCTCCCATCCTCTGCGGGGACGAATAACCCGGACATTGCCATAAGGCTCAGCAGCCCGATCGTCTTGAGCGAGACTGTCTTCCCCCCGGTATTCGGCCCTGTCACAATGATAGAGGTATACTGATTCCCGAGCTCGACATCAATCGGAACCACCTGCTCCATAGGAATCAACGGATGTCTCCCCTTCTTCAGCTTCAGAAATCCGCGATCATTCATACGCGGCAAAGTCGCTTTCATGACGTGGGCCAGCCGCCCTTTTGCAAAAATAAAATCCAGCTGTGCAAGGACATCCGCATCAAACAGCAGCAGTTCTGCCTGTTCTCCTACAAGTGCCGTCAGCTTCTGCAGAATAACCTCAATCTCCCGCTCTTCTCTCAGCTTGGTCTCACGCAGCTTGTTATTCATAGCTACAATGGATTCGGGTTCAATAAACAGGGTCGCTCCCGAACCCGATTGGTCATGAACAATACCGCCAAAGTAAGAACGATATTCTGATTTTACAGGGATAACAAAGCGGTCATTCCGAATGGTAATCAGCTGCTCTTGCAGCATTTTGGAGGCCGTGCTCGAACGGATCATGCCCTCCAGCTTCTCGCGGATTCTGGCCTCACCGCCTCTTAATTCTCTGCGGACTTGACTCAGTTCCGAGCTCGCCGAGTCCAGAACCTCTCCGTTCTCGTCGATACACCGTTTGATGGAATTCTCAAGGGCCTTCTGGTCACTCAGTTCTTCCGTAAGCCGGGACAGCAGCTCCACCGGATCCTCCTCATGTACACCCTCGATATATTTACTAATTCTGCGCCCACCAAATAAGGTTGCAGCAATCCCATAAAGCTCGCTTGGGCTTAAAGTGCCTCCAATTCGGGCCCGCTTAACCGCCGGCACGATATCTACAATACCTCCAAAAGGAGGAGATCCCTTAAGCCGATCCACTTTATAAGCCTCATCCGTTGCTTGAAGAAGCCGCTTAACATCTTCCAGATCGGCAACAGGAGCAAGCTGACCGGCCAGCGTCTTGCCTGGCTGTGTCTGCGCAAATTGGATAAGACTATCTATGATTTTAGGATAATCCATCGTTCGTAAAATTTTCTGATCCAAGGACGTTCACAACTCCTCTTTAGGTATTCATTTATTATAAACGAAAAAAGGTCTTCTCCGCCATTTTGTACAGCACATAACTTTCTTAGAATTGGCTACTCTATAAGACGATTAGTCAAATGCACAACATTTAAAAAGGAGGCCTCACGTCCATGCAGTTTCTTGGACACGTTATCCGGTTTATCGTATCCGCCTTAGTTCTACTGCTGGTAGGCTGGCTTGTTCCTCAATTCACCGTGGGCAACTTCGGCAGCGCCCTTCTGCTTGCACTGGTCATTGCCCTGCTCGGATGGGGGATTGAAGCCGTATTTGGCAAAAAAGTCTCCCCGTTTGGACGAGGCATTGTAGGCTTTCTGGTCAGTGCTCTTGTGATCTGGCTGGCCCAATTCGTCATTAGCGGCGTATCCGTAACTATGATTGGCGCGCTGCTCGCCGCGCTCGTCATTGGGATTATCGACCTCTTCATTCCGGTCGCAACTCCATTTGACGCAGCAAGCAGCAAAAAGTAGCTTCAGGCTAAAGCAAACCCCTGAACCGATGACAGATCGGGACAGGGGTTGTAACTAAGATAGACAGACAGGCTCCGGCTTCCCGGAGTAGACAACTGTCCTGTTTTTACCAGACCTCTTAGCCTTATACAGCGCAGAATCCGCATTTCTGAACAATGCCTCTTTACCATCTCCCAAGTGATATTCACACAAGCCGACGCTCACCGTAACTGGCCGGTCAAGATGGGGAAGCTCCAGCCGTTCAATGCTTTCCCTGATCTTCTCAGCATAGTTATAGGCTTCTTCCGGAGTTTTCTCTGTAAAAATCACCGCAAACTCCTCGCCCCCATATCTTGCTGCAAAATCATCTGTATGCATAATTTCAGTGAGCTGGTTAGCTACCTCTTTCAAGACGATATCGCCTACCCAATGGCCGTAATTATCATTAATGGTCTTAAAGTTATCTATATCCAAAATGCCCAGCTGAATAGATACTCCGTTTGCCTCGCTGTGCTGTATCAGATTCTCCATATATTCATGAAAAGTCTTATGATTATAAAGCCCTGTCAGTGCATCTATCTTCAGCAGCTTATCCGCAATTGTCTTCTCCACGATTAATTTCTGCTCAGACTTAACAAGGCTCTCCACTGCTTTGCGCATCTCCTGGGAACGGATTAGTGCAGCCTGAGCCAGCAGCATGGCAGTAACAAAAACAGCCAGAACCAGCAGGATATCAGCTATACTTAAGGAGCCTGGCCATATGGATTCATTGACGAACTCCGAGAAAATGTAAATCATCATATCCGCTAATCCGAAGGTTAGCAAGAGCTTCCGGTCCAAGTAAACCAAAGAAAGCAGCATCGGAATGACTAAAATAATCTCAGCCCCATGGACAATGGGGCTAAACATGTAATACATGAAATAAGTAAACAGCATCCCGGTAAATAACACGCCGCGCTTCAAAAGACGATGGCTTCGCTTTAACCATAGTTCGGTTCCAGCGAGCAGAACCAAAATTGCACCGTCTGCCAGCAGCACCAAAGTTCCGTTCGTTTTCCAATAGTCGCTATACTTAAGCCATGACAAGTGGATAATAAAAGAGAAGGACTGAGAAGTAAAAAGTAAAAAGGCTGTCAACCAGTAAGCCACCATAATTTTTCGATTCCACGACCAAGAAGCCCATTTATGTGAGTAACTGTCGAATATATGAATCCCCTACTTTAACTATTAATTATGGTGCCCTAAGGTATATAGATAGAACTATTATATCGTATTCTGCCCTGCTGTCCACAGGGGGTGGGCTCAAAACTAATGTTAAATTAGGCTCGCCCCATCCAAAGTCAACTTCTGGAGGTTTTCTTACCTGCCATTTCAAGGTATGATAGAACCTGAATTTTATATTTGCTTGAGGTGAATAATGAACAAAATAATTAGCTTATTATGCTCTTTGATGCTTATATTCCTGCTTGCCGCTTGCGGTAATGTTGCTCAGTCGCCGAATAACGAGACCCCAGCTTCGAAGAAGGATGCCGCAGAAGCCGAATTGGTAATCAAAGCCTCGAACTATCAATTCGATCAGCAAGCGTACCATGTAAAAAAAGGGGTTCCTGTTCAAATCACCTTGGAAAACGTTGACGGTAACCACGGAGTTAACATTGACCGCTTGGACGTTCACCTCGACCGCAAACACAGCTCGGCCGTCGTCACTCCAACCGAGACCGGCCAATATGATATCGCCTGCTCTATCCCTTGCGGACCAGGGCATAAGATGATGAAAGCTGTTCTGTATGTGGAATAGTCAGTCAACAGCTTGTAATCATGCAAATGAACAAAGCCTGCGGAATCTTCCGCAGGCTTTGTTCATTTATGTCTGATCCTGTTCAATCAATTCAATCCACTCATTAAATTCCGTCTGGAGCTTCGCATAATCCTCTTTCAGACGTTCGTACTGCTCTTCAGTCTTCTGTACACGCTCGCGCTCCACTTCTCGCTCAGCGATCAATAAGCGATATTCATGAGAGATGATCTCAAATTGGCCACCGATCTCTTGCAGCTGGTCTGCAAGCCGCTGCCGCTCCGCTTCGGCTTCTTCCTTCTCTTGCGTAAGCGCAGCAGCTTGATCCTGACCCGCGGCACATTCCTGCTGCCATTGTTCCAATTGCCGCTGGAGTTCCGCCTCGGCAGCGCGCAGTGCTGTCTCCTGCTCTTCCGCGGCTTCACAGCGGTCACGCCACTGGCTTGCCCGGTCTTGCTCAGCCTTCAGCTCCTGATCTTGCTCCTGAAGCAAGACATTCGCCTGCTCCAGTTCCTCCTGCACCTTAACCAGCTGCAGTTCAAGACGGCCCAGCTGTTCGCGCAGTGCAGAGATCTCGCCGGATGCCGCTTGCTCGCGCTGCTGCGATTCGCTTAGCTTAATGGAGAGTGATTCATAGCTTCCACGGACGGACAGTAAATCTGCCTTAGCCCGTGCCAGATCGGCCTCACTGCGCTCTGCATTCTCCTTCATCGCCATCGTCTCTTCCTGAGCACTCTTTAGTCCTTCCTCAAGAGTGCCATTATACTCGGAGGCCTGCAACAGCTCAAGCTCCAGGCGTTCATAGTCTGCCTTCAACTGCTCGGCCTGCTTGCGCCAGGATTGCTGAGACTGGAGAGCTGAAGCAACCTCACCGCGCAGCTTCTCTTCGAGCTTCTTGGCCTCGTCCAGGTGCTGCTGTCTCCGCTTGTTCTCCCGGTCAGAAGCCGCCAAGCTTTCCGTAGCAGCCTTATATTGCTGCTCGAGCCGCCCGGCTTCGTCCTTGTAACGCTTCGCTTCAGCCTGCAGCGACTCTTCTCGCTTCAGTGCTTCATTGACCTTTGCATTCAGCGCTATCAAAGCTTCCTTCTCCTTCTTCGCTTCCTGCTCTGCACCGCGAAGCTTGGACTGAAGCTGACTATTGCTGCTTCTTAACTCGGACAGCTGCTTCTCCAGCTCTTGGATGCGGCCGGCTTGCTTTCGCTGCGCTGATTCTTTCTCAGTAACCATACTCTGAAGCTTGGCATGCTGCTGTTCCAGCTCCGCCTTTGCATTCTTAAGCTGAGAATGCTCCTCATATAAGGCGCTGTGCTTCTCCTGCTGCTTTACAGCCGAATCCTGTAATGAGGAAACCTTCCGACTTAACTCATCCAGCTCGCGGTTAGCTTCAGTTAACTGCTGCGATAACTGCTCGCCTCTGATAGCTTCTTCAGCCATATGAACGGCAGCCAGTACGGCAAGCCGGGGAATGTCTAGATGGGTGTATACTTTGGAAATGGCACGCATGCGTTCATCCACATGATTGGCTACTTGCTTCATGTATTCGGCGCTGCTGCCGACAATTTTGTAGGATGTTCCGTAAATTTCTACGTTTACACTAACTCGTTCGGATTTAGCCAAAGCATCTGTGCCTCCTTCAGTCTTATGTTAGGTCTCGGATGTTCTGGTTTACCACGAAAGTCACATCGAACCTGCAATAGTATGAGGATTCGATGTGACTTTCGCGATTTCCTGCTATTTTCTCAATTCTGCTTGAAAAGATTGTTCCAGGGCCGCAGTTACACGTCCATGAACATCTGTAATCTCTTCCTCTGTCAATGTGTGGTCTTTGTGGCGATACACCAGGGACAAGGCAATGCTCTTCTTGCCTTCTCCAAGCTTGCTGCCAGTAAATACATCAAATACATCCACCGCTTCCAGCAAGTCCCCCGCAGCATCACGCGCTACAGATACCAGCTGTCCAGCAGGAACCTGTGCATCAACAACAACTGCAATATCCCGCTGAACAGAAGGGAATTTCGGCAGCTCCTGATAAATAACAGGCTTGCCTTCGGTATCGAACAACGGTGCAAGCAGCAGTTCAGCAACATACGTATCCGCTAAGTCCCGCTCCTGCTGTAAAGCTGGATGAAGCTGTCCTACGACCCCTACACGAACCTTCTCCGTACCTTGCTCAAGGAAGACGGATGCCGAGCGTCCCGGATGGAACCCTTCCGGACTGTCTGCAGTATAGGTGACTTTTCCATCAAGCCCCAGAAAGTGAACAACACTCTCCACAGCACCTTTAATATCAAAGAAGTCCACCGGCTGCCCTTGGACGTTCCACTGTGTCTCTTGACGCTGCCCGGTAAGCAATAGACCTAAGACCTGCAGCTCCCGTGGTTGCTTGGTAAGCAGTTGCTCCTCTGCTTGGAACACACTTCCGATCTCGAACAAAGCTAGGTTCTCCTGCTTCCGGTTCCGATTATATTCAGCAATCTGGAGAAGCTGTGGCAGCGAACTGCTGCGAAGCACGCTCCGATCCTCACTCATAGGCATAGCCAGCTTCACCGTATGGCGTCCCTCCAATAAAGTTGGGAAGAGCTGCCCGGCCCCTTCATTTGTAAATGAGTAGCTGATCACCTCTTGCCAGCCGCCATTTGCCAGCAGGGCGCGAATTTTCCGCCGCAAGGACTGGGACTTCGTGTAAGCACCAGGCGTTGTCGGGCCTTCAATAACTGTTGTCGGAATATTGTCATAGCCGTACAACCTTGCAACCTCTTCGATCAAATCCACATCCCGGGTAATGTCTCCGCGCCGCGTTGGGACTTTTACCTCAAGGCGGTTATCCGGCAAATCTCCCGCTTCAAAATGCAGGCGATTAAAAATCGTCTTAACCTCAAGGGCGGATATCTCTGTACCGAGATAAGCATTCAGCTTTGTCAGGGACAAAGTAATAATCCGGTCCTCTGGCTGCTCTCCAGCAGCTTCAACAATTCCCTGTTCAACAGCTCCTCCAGCATAGAGAGCAATAAGCCGTGCCGCACGATCGAGTGCCGGAATTACCGCATTCGGATCAACCTCTTTCTCGAAGCGAAGGGAGGCTTCCGAACGAAGTCCAAGCTGACGAGACAGTTTACGAACCACTCCTCCGTCAAACTTGGCGGATTCCAGAACAATATTCACGGTCTGTTCCGTTACCTCTGAATTGGCTCCGCCCATAACTCCCGCCAGAGCTATTGGCTTCTCAGCATCGGTAATGAGAAGAGCACCAGCTTCAAGCTCTCTTTCCTGACCGTCCAGCGTGATCACTTTCTCTCCCTGCTCGGAGAGTCTAACTTCAATTTGTCTGCCAGCAATTTGATCTGCATCGAACGCGTGCAGCGGCTGACCATACTCCAGCATGACATAATTTGTCGCGTCCACAATATTGTTAATTGGACGTACTCCTGCTGCCATTAGGCGATTCTGCATCCACTGCGGTGAAGGAGCTATCTTCACATTTTTGATATAGCGAACAGCATATCGGCTGCAAAGCTCAGGTACGCTTACCTTTACAGAGATTTGATCCGCTGCCTGCTCTGCGACTTCAATGAGCTCCTCCTTAGGAGAAGGCAGCTTCACTTCACGGCCAAGGATAGCGGCTACCTCATAAGCAGCTCCAATCATGCTCAAGCAGTCCGAGCGGTTAGGTGTCAAATCAAAATCCAGCACCTTATTGTTCAGACCAAGAATCTCTTCGATAGGTGTACCGATAACCGTCTCCTCTGCAAGGACAAGAATACCCTCCTGCTGTTCTTTAGGAAGCAGCTTGTCGTTGAGACCCAGCTCCTTAGCCGAGCAGATCATCCCTTGGGAAGCTACACCGCGCAGCTTAGCCTTCTTGATCTCCAAGCCTCCTGGGAGCTTTGCGCCAACCAAGGCTACAGGAACCTTCTGCCCTGCATCTACATTTTTCGCCCCACAGACGATTTGCAGCTCTTCGTCCAGTCCGGCATCTACAATACATACGTTCAATTTATCTGCGTCAGGGTGTTTCTCCTTCGACTTCACATAGCCGACAACCACCTTGGATACGCCTTGGTTACGGTTTTCTACACTGTCAATTTCAATACCTGCCCGTGTAATCTGTTCCGCAAGCTCTTCCGCATTTACATTCTCAAGCGATACATAGTCTGACAGCCATTCTGTGGATACTTTCATCTGCTTAATCTCCCTTCTTCTCTACAACTTTAATTCCGGGCAAACTGCTGAAGAAATCTCATATCGTTATAATAAAAATGACGGATATCATCTACGCCGTATTTCAGCATAGCGATGCGTTCTACGCCCATACCAAACGCAAAGCCGCTGTACTCCTCCGGATCGTAACCGCCCATTTTGAGCACGCGTGGGTGAACCATACCTCCGCCCAAAATTTCCAGCCAGCCTGTATTCTTGCAGACCCGGCAGCCATCGCCTCCGCACTTCATACAAGTCACATCAACCTCAACACTCGGTTCCGTAAAAGGAAAGAAGCTTGGGCGCAGGCGGATTTGAGTTTGCGGACCAAACATTTCACGAACAAATTGAAGCAGAGTCCCCTTCAGGTCGCTCATCCGGATATGACGTCCAACCACCAGGCCTTCAATCTGATGGAACTGGAAGGAATGGGTGGCATCATCGTCATCACGGCGATATACCTTGCCCGGGCAAATGACCTTGATCGGCACTTCTCCCTCTTTGGACTTCATCGTTCTGGCCTGAACCGGGGAAGTATGTGTCCGCATCAGCAGATCTTCTGTAACATAAAAAGAATCCTGCATATCCCGAGCCGGATGATTCTTCGGCAGGTTCAACGCTTCAAAGTTGAAGTAGTCAGTCTCTACCTCTGGTCCTTCAGCAATCTGATACCCCATGCCAATAAAGATATCCTCCATGTCTTGAATCACTCTGTTCAATGGATGAACAGCCCCCTGCTTCAACGGGCGTCCTGGCAGCGTAACATCCACCTTCTCTGCAGCCAGACGGCGCTCTGTCTCAAGACGCTGGAACTCCTCCTGCTTGCTCGTAATGACAGCCTCAATTGCACCACGCACCTCGTTGCCGACCTGTCCAATCACCGGACGTTCCTCTGCACTAAGGCTGCCCATCCCCCGCAGGATTTCGGTCAGCGCGCCTTTCTTACCCAGGTATTTGACTCTCAGGTCGTTCAGTTGTCCTGCATCAGAAACTTGGCTAAGCTCAGCCAGTGCTTCTTCTTTTAATGCTTCTAAACGCTCTCTCATTTTGCCCCTCCTCAAGGTTTCATGCGGCCTACAACCGCATCTTCGATTTCATGTCGGATAACAAAAAAGGCCTTTTCTCCCGTAAGGGACGAAAAGACCGTGGTACCACCCTTGTTAAAGAACGCCTCAGCAATCGGCAGATAGCGCTACATTGCCAGATCCCTGCCATGCTTCCTAGAAAGCGTCTCTCACTCTTCGAAATAACGGCTCGAGGACCGGTATCCCCTACTTACGGACTTGGCATCTCCGTCGTTCAAGGAACTGCTCAGGAGGGAACTTCGGCAGCCTGTTTCTGTAGAGATGCTCTCAATCCATGACATCTCCTCCCTGTAAAGAGGCACTGCTTACTCTTCTCCATCTCTGCATTTATATATCCTACATAACTACACACATTATATGCAATGTCATTCGTGTTGGCAAGCCGCTTCCTTAGGATTTATTCCTAAGCTCTTTGGCTTTTGATTTTGTATGTGACCGGTAGTGTGCTATGGTTAGATTACCTTGACATCCAGTCATACTATCCTAAGGAGGACATATTTATGGACGGCAATCTCCGTAATAATATTACCCCAGGTTTAACTGTTGATATCGTGCTAAAACAAGATCAGCCCACCGGAAAGCTGACCCGAGGAGTGGTGAAGGATATCTTAACGAATTCTGCCAGGCATCCGCATGGCATCAAGGTCCGCCTGCAGGACGGGCAAGTGGGTCGCGTTAAGGTCATCCATTAGTTTAAGCCATGCTTTTCGTTTCATATAAAGAGGCTTGTCCACTGGACAAGCCTCTTTCATTAACACGCACATCTCTATTCATTCGATATTAGCGTACATGCTTACAAATCCGTATTCGGGTCATTGGTAGATCTGCGCAGCCGTCCGTCACGAACTCTGCCCGGGAGCTCCATATCTTCACGATCATAGCCATCGGTGTCTCCATTCAGCCCCTTAGCCATGTCGTGATCTGTCCGCGTAACCTCTTGATAGAAAGTTCCTGCCGGTTCTCTTGTCTCCTTCCGCTTGGCAGCTGCGTTCTGATCACCATAGTAAGTGTCAGCATTCTTCTGTACACCATGCTGACTATCCTTACGTTCTGTCATGTAGCTCTCTCCCATACTATAGTAATTTGAGTTAAGGGTATGATATTTGCGGAAAACCCGGTATACATTCTCTCGCACAGCTACATCTTCATCCACCATCACCAGAATGCGCCCATCGTTCACATAGGCATCATATTCGTTAGCCTCATCTTCAGGGATCCCCATTCCAATAAGCCCGCCTGCTAGTCCACCAGCTCCGGCTCCCACAGCTGCTCCCGTCAGAGCAGCTGCAATTGGCCCCGCTGCAATAATAGGTCCTATCCCCGGAATCGCCAGCAGGCCCAGACCCGCAAGCAAGCCTGTTACCCCGCCTACTACACCGCCTGTTGCAGCACCAGTTGCTACACCTTCAGGCGCCTTGGTACCTGTTCTATCATCCAGCGCATTCATATCAGCACTATTTTTTGAAACCACCGAGATATCGTCTGCTTGAATTCCTTGTTGTTTCAATTCCTCAATAGCTCCTACAGCATCCTGCTCTGTATTGAAGACACCAACAATTTTTCTAGCCATATTGACTACCTCCTGCTCTCGTTTAGGTACAGGATATACTTACCCCATCTCACCGAACCTAAACGATTCACGTTCTTCCTTAAGCAAGCTCGTACAGGTAAGCTTGTAAAGAAAAAGAGCCGTCCCCTGATCAGGGAACAGCTCTTAGAAATTACATTATCGCTTGCTCGGATCGTAAGTCTGGCCTAGTGCTGCCGGAGCCGCTGAACGGCCGACTGCAGCTACCAATACGATGATCGTCAGTATATAAGGAAGCATGTAGATAAATTCCTGCGGTATGTTTTGCGACCAGGAGAACAAGCTAACATAGCTGCGGATCGCCTGGGAAAAGCCGAAGAACGCAGCGGCACCAAAGGCGCCAAGCGGGTTCCATTTTCCGAAGATCATTGCCGCAATGGCAATAAATCCTTGCCCGGAAATCGTGTTATGCGCAAATGTGTTTGTTGTGGTCAGGGTTACTGTCGCACCGCCCAGAGCGGCCAAAGCACCACTGATCATTACGCCAATGTAGCGCATCCGGTTTACGTTAATTCCAGCTGTATCTGCCGCACTTGGATGTTCACCAACCGCACGAAGACGCAAACCAAATGGAGTCTTGAACAGTACGTAGAACGCCACGAATACTAGGATAATCGCAATATAAGTGGTCGGATAACTGTTAAACAATCCTTCCCCAATCAGCGGTATCTGGGACAATCCCGGAATGGCCCATTTACTGAACGCTTCTTTCAACAAAGGGGTTTCCCCATTACCGGAGAAGATCAGCTTGACCAGATAAAGTGTTGCACCGGTGGCTAAGAAGTTGATGACGATCCCGCTGATCGTCTGATCCGCCTTAAATGTAATGGAAGCTACGGCATGAATTAAGGAGGCAATAATCCCTAACACGATGGCGGCAATAAGGCCGACCCATGGAGAAGCTGCTCCCATGCCTGCATCCTCTGCATAATAAGTGGAGACCGCTGCAGCAAAAGCCCCGAAGGTCATTAAACCCTCAATACCAATATTCGTCACACCAGAGCGTTCAGAGAAGATGCCGCCAAGCGCCCCGAAGATCAGCGCTGTGGAGAACACGAGCGTCGTATTAATCAGCTGGCCCAGTGTCGTTATCCAATCCATTTACAACACCTTCTCTTTCTTGCGTTTATTATAGAAGGGTTTAAGCACCCAGCGAACAATGCCTTGAGCGGCAATAAAGAATATAATCGCACCGATAACAATTCGAATCAACTCTGGAGGTACACCGGCACCGAAGCTCATACCTGCCGAGCCGTAAGTTAATGTACCGAACAAAATCCCCCCGAGCAAAATACCGAATGGGTTATTCATCCCAATCAAGGCTACCGCAATACCATCAAATCCTGTTCCCGGTGAACCCGACATCACGGACTGATAGTGGAACACACCTAGAATCTGTAATGCTCCTGCGAGGCCGGCGAATACGCCGCTGATAAACATCACTTTGACCACATTACGGCCCACATTCATCCCTGCATATTCGGCCGCCTGCGGATTGCTGCCGACAGCACGCAATTCGAAGCCCTGCTTTGTTTTCCACAAGTAGACATAGAAGAATACCGCTGCAATGATCGCAATCAGCATGCCCCAATGCACACGAGCGCCATTTAGCATCTCAGACAACCAGTCTATCGAGATAGAAGCCGAGGGCTGGATATCCTGAGAACGCTGTTGCCCCTCCATGAGCAAGAAGTTGCGAACTACATAATTCGCTAAATAAAGAGCAGTCCAGTTCAGCATGATACTGGTAATAACCTCATTCACACCGCGCTTTGCCTTTAAATAGCCTGCAATAGCGGCCCATAAGCCACCGCACAGACCGCCTACAATAATCGCGAGCGGGGCATGAATATAAGCTGGCAAGCCCGTTACTTTGACGCCGATGAACGTCGCAGCAGTCATCCCGATAATAAACTGTCCTTCACCGCCAATGTTGAACAGTCCTGCACGGAAAGCAAAGGCAACCGCAAGACCAGTCAGAATCAGCGGAGTGATCTCACGCAAGGTCTCACCAAAGTCATACGAATTTCCAAACACCTGTTGGAACAAAGATTGATAAGCCAGCAGAGGGTCATAACCCCCAATCAGCATTATAATGGCTCCGACAATCAAGCCTAAAATAATTGCAACAATGGATGTCCCTGCACTGCCGGTAAATATTTTGAACACTTTACTCATGCCTTGGCACCTCCAGCTACTGTGCTGCCTGCCATCATCAAGCCAAGCTCCTCATCATTGGTTTGCTCCGGCAGCACTTCGCCGACAATCTGTCCTTCATAAATGACAGCAATTCGATCAGATACGTTTATAATTTCGTCCAATTCAAAAGAAATCAGCAAAACTGCTTTACCTTGGTCGCGCTGTGCTACCAGCTGGCTTTGTACGAATTCAATAGCTCCGACATCAAGCCCGCGGGTTGGCTGTGCTGCGATTAAGAGATCAGGATTCTTATCTATTTCCCGGGCTATAATGGCTTTTTGCTGGTTCCCCCCGGACAAAGAACGTGCTTTTGTTTCCATACTTGGAGTTCTCACGTCAAAATTTTTGATCAACCGCTGGGCTTTCTCCGCGATCGCCTTGTAATTAAGGAAACCGCCCTTATTGTACGGTGCTTTATAGTAGCTCTCAAGCACCATATTCTCACTCATGGAGAAATCAAGTACAAGCCCGTGCTTATGCCGATCCTCCGGAATATGGGCCATACCGCTCTCTGAAATTTTACGTGGCGAGAGCCCTGATATCTCTTTGCCGGACAGGCGTATTGAGCCTCCGCTCACTTTGCGCAGTCCTGTCAAAGCCTCAATTAATTCCGTCTGACCGTTACCGTCAACACCAGCAATGCCCAGTATTTCACCAGCCCGGACTTCTAAGTTCAAGTGATTGAGCACCGCTGCGCCATCCTTGTTCTTCACGAATAAGTCCCTTACCTGCAGAACAGGCTCGCCCGGTTTTGCAGGCTGCTTGTCCACCTTAAAGGAGACATTACGCCCGACCATTTTCTCTGCCAGCATATTCGGCGTAGTCTCCGCGGTCTTTACCGTATCGATGACCTTACCCCGCCGTACAATGGTCACGGTATCCGAAATATGCATGATCTCTTTCAGCTTATGGGTGATCAGAATAATCGACTTGCCTTCTGCTACGAGGCGGCGCATGATCTCCATCAACTCTGTAATCTCTTGCGGAGTCAGCACTGCGGTCGGCTCATCAAAGATCAGAATTTCCGCTCCGCGGTATAATGTCTTCAAGATCTCTACACGCTGCTGCATGCCCACGGAAATATCGTGAATCTTCGCATAAGGATCAACCTTCAGACCATATTGCTCCGATAGTTCACGAATTTTAGCGGCAGCACTCTTATGATCCAGCTTGAGACCCTTCTTTGGTTCCATGCCGAGAATAATATTCTCAGTCACGGTAAAGGGCTGAACTAATTTAAAGTGCTGGTGTACCATGCCAATCCCCAGATCAATAGCCTTATTCGGGTTATCTATAACAACGGGGGAACCATTAATTTCGATACTGCCCTCATCCGGCTGGTACAAGCCGAATACGATGTTCATCAGCGTTGACTTACCGGCGCCGTTCTCGCCAAGTAGAGCATGGATTTCACCTTTGTGCAGTTTCAAACTAATGGAATCATTGGCAACAATCCCAGGGAACCGTTTGGTAATGCCTTTTAACTCTACGACGGGGGTCGCTGCGTTCATGAAATCACCCTTCTTATATAATTAGAGCATTAAGCCCATATCACTTTAACACGGAGGATAACGTAAGAACAAGGCCAGTTAGATAACCAGCCTTGTCACAAAATATGCGTTATATTCAGTTACAAAGGCAACAGCCCACATAACGGGCCGAGCTAACTTACACTGTTGGAACCTTGATTTCGCCGCTGATGATTTTTTGCTTATATTCCTCTACAAGGTCAAGCACATCTTGAGGAACGTTCTTGCTAGAGGTATCAGCAATGCCTACGCCGTTCTCTTTCAAGCCGAGAACTTCATTACCGCCTTTAAACGTACCGTCGATAACTTCTTGACTCACACGTTTAACAGCTTCGTCAACACGTTTGATCATGGAAGTCAGGGTTACATCATCACCAAATTCCAAGGACTGGTCCTTATCTACGCCAATAACCCATACTTTTTGTCCTGCTTTGTTACGAGCGATCGCTTCATTAAATACGCCGGTTCCTGTAGCACCCGCTGCTTGGAACACGATGTCATAACCGTCATTATAGAATGTAGCTGCAGCTGTTTTCCCTTGGTCAGGCTTGTCGAATGCGCCTGTGTAGTTCGAGGTAACGGTAGCTTTAGGATTTACAGCAGCTACGCCTGCAGCGAAGCCTTTTTCAAAACGTTGCACAACCGGAATTTCAGAACCGCCGACAAATCCAATTTTGTTGGATTTCGTCATCTTACCGGCAACCACCCCAACAAGGAAAGCTCCCTCGTTCTCAGAGAAGGTTACGGATTTAACGTTATTGCCTTTTACTACAGCGTCAATGATAGCCAGCTTAGCATCCGGGTTTTGTTTGGCAACTTGTCCAATAGCCTCTCCCAGATCCATGCCGATACCCCAAGTCAGGGCATAGCCACCTTTTACGAATTTATTCAAGTTGGATACATAGTCTTCAGGTTTCGTACTTTGCAAGTATTCAGTAGAAGCCCCCTCCAAAGATTGAAGGCCTTCCCACGCAGATTGGTTAAAGGATTTGTCATTAACTCCACCAACGTCAGTAACCATACCGATTTTTACCGACTTTGCGCTGCTTCCGCTCTTACCTTCTGCAGCGCTGCCCTCGTTGTTGTTCTTCTTACCGCAGCCTGCCAAAACAACAGTTAATACGAGCAGCATGACCACTGTCAGTTTGAAACTTTTCTTCATTGAATGTAGTCCCCCTTAGAAATATGAAAGCCTCTTTGGACTTTTTCCGTACCTTGCGGCACTATCTTTTGACAAAACGATTATACAATCAAAAACGCGTAAAATCCAGACATTATTAAAGATTTTTTCATTGATTATTCGTAATTTTCAGAATGTAATCGCTTTATTCAGAAAAAGCTTACACTATACGTTCGGTGTATGTTATTCAGCAGCCGTTTGCCATGCTATTTCCAGTCAGTATTGGCATCTTATTGGAAGTAGGCAACCCTAGTATTCGACACTTTCCCCTGCTTTATGAATAACTCCAACAATCATTCACAAAATAGCCGTTACGATGGCAACCACCGTTCCGGTCAATACAAATTGTAAGAAATCCCATCCATTTCTTATGAATTGTCGTCCTCTCTTTTAGATTCCCTGCTGGGTGCTGTAACCAGCTAATCAGTTTCATTTCCAACGTGCCGATTTTGGGTCATAACCTAATCAAACTGTAATCGCACCTGAGCATATAAAAAAGGCTCCCTTGAATGGAAGCCTTCATAGACAACTTGCTTTATTGAGCTGACATATTCTGTGGGGCTTGATCCTTTTTCTTTGCAAGAATCCCCATAAACCCTCCGACAACAAAGAGCACTGCCGAGATAATATAGAACATGGAGACACTAATAAATCCGCCTACACCGCTTACTAGCATCAGCCAGCCTGCAAGTTTCGGTTTGGATTTTGTCATTGCTGCACCGACAATGCCCAAAATACTGAACAGCAACGCTGCATATCCAAGTCCTGTTACTGATGAAGTCCCAGAACTCGAGAAAGCCGCATCTACACCGCCTATCATTAGCGCAATAATAGAAGAGATAATTCCAAAGATACCTGCTACTAGACCCATTGCAAACACTATAAATCCCCCTTATTCATTGAGCAAAAACTCCTATGACTAGGAATATGGTATCATGTTCAAGAGAATTTAACTACATCTTTTTTACGAGTATCAACCATTGTCCGACATCTAATGAGATTGGGAAATACCGGGATTTCCAGGATAAATCGAGTAGGAGGCTATTCATTAGATGAGTAGCCGACCTCTCACACCACCGTACGTACCGTTCGGTATACGGCGGTTCAACCGCATAAGTGCAATTTACGTAAACGCTCGTATTGCGCAGGAAAGTCATAATATCCTGCCTGTACGAGCTTTTTGTTTGTTATGGAACGAGACAACACTGGACTTCCGGCGATGCGCCAGTACCCGAGACGGGAATTGCCCCACTGGTAAGCCTGCCATTCCGGTATCCCCAGCTTCCGCAGGTTTTGTACTTTTGTTCGCGGCTTTTTCCACTGTTTCCAGATGTACATCCGCAGTCGTCTTCGCAACCATTCGCTCCAGCTTTGCAGGATCCGTTTCATGTCGGCCACATAGTAGTAACCAATCCATCCCCGAATGTAGACTTTTACCTTTTCCATGACTTGGCGAACATTTCTGCCCTGGCTGCGACTTGTGAGTTCTTTCAACTTCTTCTTCGCTTTTGCGAGGGATTGTCCATGGGCACGGATATACATGCCGTTCTTGTTCTTTCCCAGGGCAAAGCCGAGAAATTTGAAGTGCTTTCGAGCCACTACGCTACCGACCTTACTTTTCTGCGTATTGATCTGGAGTCTCAGTTTGGTCTCCAGGTACTTTCCGCAGGATTCCAGTAGCCGCACCGCTGCCCGTTTGCTTTTGGCAAGCACCACAATATCGTCCGCATAGCGGATGACGTTCACTCCGCGGCCTTTCATCTCTTGGTCAAATTCGTTCAGGTAGATGTTCGCCAGAAGCGGCGACAGGGGGCCTCCCTGAGGGGAGCCTTCTTCTGTTTTGCAGTGCACCCCGTTCTCCATAACCCCACTTTTCAGGTATCTCTTAATCAGTTCGGTTACGCGTCTGTCCTGAATTTGTTTGCGCAAAAGATGCATAAGCAGCTCATGATTCAGCGTGTCGAAGTATTTGGAGAGGTCGATTTCTACTGCGTAGCCGTATCCCTGTTCTGCATAGTCTTTCACCTTGCGAATGGCCTGTTGTGCGCTCCGACCGGGGCGGTAGCCATAGCTTCCCTCCGAGAAGAGCGGCTCGAACAGGGGCTGGAGCTGCTGGGCGACTGCCTGCTGAATCACTCGGTCTACGACCGTGGGTATGCCAAGCTTCCGTACTCCGCTTCCATCTGCTTTGGGAATTTCCTTGCGCCGTACTGGGCTGGGCTTGTATCTGCCTTCCCGGATCTTTTGCAACAGCTCGTCTCTATGTTCCTGCAGCCAGGGTAGCGCGTCTTCTACGGTCATTCCGTCGATTCCTGGCGCTCCATGGTTGCGTTTGACCTGTTTGTAGGCTCTGTTCAGATTGTCTCTGTCCAGAATCTGCTCCAGCAGGTCTGTTGCACCGCCTCTTTCTTTACGTTCCCGAGTACCGGCGCTCCGCACTCCCGCATGCTCTTCGCGTTCCACGCTATCCCTTTGCAGGTAGCCCTTTCGGTATTCTGCTTTCATCGCGTCAGCTCTCCTTTCGGTATGTACTCGAGACTTACGATTGTTCGGCCCTTCCCCGAAAAAAAAACCTTCCGGGTACTATGGCCTCTGCTGACTTCTCACAGCAAGCTTTACTCCGTCTTTCGGTTTTTTTTTCCTACTTGTCGTCTGTGAGACCTCCCCGGGTAAGAGCGATAACCTTCCCCTCATCTATCTGCCACATTTACACCATGGGATTCGGGCAGTATTGGACTTTGCTTTGTAGTGCAAGCTCGTCCGTCCCATGATGCCTTCTATGTGATTTCTGTTCGTCAGACCGAGGGTTTGCCTCCGGCTTCCTTCAGATTCCGCCTCGCGGCGGACACCCTTGCCTTCAGCTAACAGTTCCTACTGCCAAGCCTGTAGCGGACTTTCACCGCCGAGTTATCGCCCATGCCGGGCGCACACTCAAACAGCGCATACCGATTAAGTATCGGCATGCGCTGACTGCTTAGCTTATTCTATCTATTCACATGAGACAAATAATCAAAGCGGGTGATGGGAATCGAACCCACGCTACCAGCTTGGAAGGCTGGAGTTCTACCATTGAACTACACCCGCAAATAATGATGCGATCAAATTATGTAAGACTAATAACCATCAACACAAGGATTAATATACCACTGCTGTGTAGTGAATGCAAGTCTTGTCACAGACAGATCCATCTGAACTCAAGGTATCCAAATAGGATAAGGATAACCGGCTTCATTAGAAGCCGGCTCCCATGATTAAGGGCTTATTTTTTCTCAAAGCTGACTTCAGGCGTGGTGAGCTTATCATAGAAATCAACAAATTTATCTTTGTCCTCAGAAGCCCGCAGCGCCATCGCCGAGCGAGGATGCTCATCCAGCGTTCCTGTAATCATATAAGGAATCAGGTAACCCCATTCTTCTTTCTCACGCAGCGGAATCATCAGCTTCTCAAGCACACCAAGCAGCGGACGCAGATTGTAACGGGTGTTCTTCAAATGAGTAACCAAGAGCTCGGTAGGACAGTTCCCGGCAGCTCGTCCCATTCCATACACAGAAGCATCCAGAAGCTCAACACCATTCTGTGCAGCTACCAACGTGTTGGAGAAGGCAAGCTGCATATTGTTATGAGTATGGACACCTAAACGCTTATTAGGAAGATTTGTTTTGAACTTGTCAACTAAATACTCCATGTCCTTGTAATCCAGGCTGCCGTAAGAATCTACAATATATACAACATCAACGACGCTCTCCTTGATCATCTCAAAGGCTTCAAGCAGCTCATTATCCATCACATTGGACAATGCCATAATATTCAAGGTTGTCTCATATCCGCGGTCATGAAACTTCTGAACCAGTTCAAGCGCTTTATCGACGTCCTTGATATAGCAAGCCACGCGAATCAGATCCAGCGGACTTTCACTGCGAGGGAGGATATCACTCTCATCCACTCGGCCTACGTCGACAAGAGCTGACAGCTTCGTTACCCCCTTCTGCGGGATTACCTCACGGATGAACTCATCATTCAAGAAGCGCCAAGGTCCGGCATTCTCTGCTCCGCTCAGCAGCTTGGGGGAATTTTTATATCCAATCTCCATATAATCAACACCAGCTTCATTTAAGCCGGCGTACAGCTGCTGCACAAATTCCACGCTAAAATCCCAATTATTGACCAATCCGCCATCACGAATGGTGCAATCTACAATTTTACATTGATTCATTTTCATAACGAATTCCTTTCTCAGGTTGGTTAATGCTATCTTACTTGAATTAATCCGTTAAAGTAAAGAAGTTTATAGGATTTTCGTCACCACATCGCCTCCTTTATATGAAAGTGAAACAACGTGATAATAATCATAGACATTTTCCATTTGCGGTGTTATAGTCACAAATGTCTAATTGAGATTGATTATCAATATCTTTTGGGATTTTCCCAATCATAGAAATGAGGGGAACCTATGGCTTCAAAGTCAACTTGCTTACTTCACTTACAACCAGACTCTTTTGCTCCTGTTTCTCGTATGCAGAATTTATCTCCTATGATGCAGCGTAGACTTGCGGACTTAGGTCTCTTTATCGGAACACCTATTGCCCTACGGCGTACCGCTCCTTTTGGCGGACCTGTCACCATACAGTTCGGCAGCCAACAGATCGGAATCCGCAGATCGGAAGCCGCCCAAATTGAGGTGCTCCTTGTATGAAGAGCGCTGCACTCATCGGCAACCCTAATACAGGAAAGACCTCCCTATTCAATATTCTAACCAGCTCTTATGAATACGTCGGCAACTGGTCCGGGGTAACTGTCGAGAAGAAAGTCGGTCAACTGAGGAACAAGTCTGGCTTCATCACAGATCTTCCAGGCATTTACTCGCTTCATCCCCTATCCAAGGACGAAGGAGTTGCCACTAATTATTTGCTCACAGAATCTCCTTCGGTAATAGTTAACATTGTAGATGCTTCACAATTAGAGCGAAATTTATATTTAACCGTTCAGCTTCTGGAATATGGGAAGCCAGTCATTATCGGCCTCAACATGATTGATGTCGCAAAGGCTAGAGGCATTAAAGTTCTCCCCGAGGTCATGGCAAGCCGCCTTCGTGCCGAGGTCGTTCCACTCATCGCCCGTACAGGTGAAGGTAATCAGCAGCTATTGATGTGTATGGATAAGGTTGGCTCCCCGTCGGCCCCTGCCCCGCAAGAGGTACTGCTGCTGGACTATGGGCGAACTTTAGAAGAAGCGGTCAAAGCCCTGATCCCAATCCTTGAGAAATCTCATAGCCTGCAAGGATGCCCTGCATCTAAACGCTGGCTTGCCTTGCAGCTTCTGGAGGAGAATTCTGTAGTTACTCAGTCGCTGACCCCAGCGGAGCTTGAGAACATTGCCTCAATTACGGCAAGATGCGCGCAGCAGCTGAACAAAGAGGGAATTAAGGAGTCTGTTCCTGAGCTGATTCGTTCTGTTCGAACCTCTTTCATTCAGGCTTTATGCAATGAAGCTGTTGACCGCTCAGAGCAGAAGCCGCATAATCTAACCGAGAAAATAGATGCTATCGTGGCTCATCCATTATTAGGGATTCCTATATTCTTGCTGTTCATGTTTATGATGTTCCAGCTTACATTCGACTGGTTGGGCAACCCGCTCTCTGATTTGCTGGACAGCTTCATCTCAGGCCCGCTGAGCCAAGGCGTAAGCTTAGGGCTAGATGCAGTTGGCGCCTCCTCTTTCACACGCTCTCTCGTGATTGATGGAGTTATCGCCGGTGTTGGCGGTGTGCTGGTCTTCCTTCCGCAGATCTTCATCTTGTTCCTGATGATTTCATTTATTGAGGACTCCGGGTACATGGCCCGCATCACGCTGCTTACTGACAGGCTGCTGGAAAAGGTCGGCTTGAACGGAAAAGCTATTATCCCGTTTATCCTTGGCTTTGGTTGCAACGTGCCCGCCATCATGGCATCTCGAAGTATCGAGCAGCCCAAAGAAAGAACACTCACCATGCTGCTGGTTCCGCTAATGTCCTGCTCTGCAAGACTTCCGGTTTACGCTCTGTTCGCGGGAATTTTCTTCACTCGCTATCAGGCTTTTGTGGTTCTCGGACTCTATGTTCTTGGCATTCTGCTCGCTCTGATTCTGGCTAAATTGTTCTCGTCTGTGCTCTTTAAAGATAAACCCAGCTTCTTCGTGGTTGAACTCCCGCCTTACCGGATGCCGCAAAGCGTTACCCTGCTCCGCAGCACCTGGGAGAAGGGCAAGGGCTTCCTGCGCAAAGCCGGGACATTTATCCTTGGCGGTTCAGTGATCATCTGGTTATTAACCTACTGCGGCCCTTCAGGAATTAGCGTCAGCATGGATGAGAGCTTTCTAGCCAAATTAGGCGGCCTGTTCGCTTCGATCCTGGCCCCGCTCGGCTTTGGCACATGGCAGTCTGGCGCCTCGCTGGTTACCGGATTTATGGCCAAAGAAATCGTGGTCTCCACGATGAATATCATTTACCATGTTTCGGATTCCGGTGGGTTGCAGCAGCAAATCTCCACGGCTTTCACCCCTTTACAGGGCTTGAGCTTTATGACTTTTGTTCTGCTCTACACTCCGTGCCTGGCTACCGTAGGTGTTCTACGTAAAGAGACCGCCTCATGGAGATGGACCTTGTTCTCTATCGGCTATTCACTTCTGCTCGCTTATTTCATTGCCCTGATCGTATATCAAGGTGGCCTCCTGCTTGGGTTTAGCTAACCTTAATGCTTGTTTGCCCCGATCTTTGACTGAAGCTCCAGTCCAATCTCACACGGAAAGGGATGTACTCATGATTGATATTATCCTTGGTGCCCTGTTATTCTCTTATGCCGGATGGACCCTATACCGTTTTGTTAAAAAAAGCAGGAAAGGCGCCTGTGCTTCATGTTCTCAGAACAAATCCTGCAGTGCCGCTTGCAGTGCATTTCAGAATCCTGCAGATACAGAGAAGAAGGCTCCGGTATAACCGGAGCCTTCTTTCATTTGCTGGCAGCTTTGAACCTGTATCTTATTTCTCTGTAATCAGCCACTGCGTAATCGTGCGCACCATAACACCTGTGCCGCCTTTAGGGTCTACTCCGCGCTCTTTGGGCAAGTATGCCGTGCCGGCAATGTCTAAATGAATCCACGGCATTCCTTCAGCAAAGGTACCGATAAACAGCCCGGCTGTGATGGCGGCACCAAACCTTCCTGGACTGTTCTGAAGATCAGCTACATCGCTCTTGAGCATATCCCAGTACTCTGGATAGCTTGGCAGCGGCCAGACCTTTTCGCCGGTCTGCTTGGACGCCATGATGAAGCCTTGTAGGAAGGTTTCATCATTGGTAACTGCACCCGTGGCTACATTACCCAGCGCCACTTCAACCGCTCCAGTTAGTGTCGCGATATCGAGCAGCCTGCTAGCTCCCTTCTCTCGGGCATAAGTCATTCCGTCTGCAAGCACAACCCGGCCTTCCGCGTCCGTATTCAGCATCTCAATAGTGCGACCGCTAAGCGTAGTAATCAAATCCCCCGGCTTGGTGGCACTGCCTGACGGCATATTCTCGGCGGAAGCTATGACGGCAACTACATTGATCTCTGGGCGAAGACGTCCGAGCACTTCGATCACTCCCAGTACGGAAGCAGCTCCCCCCATATCACTGATCATGTCTGCCATTCCAGGCGCCTTCTTCAGCGAGATTCCGCCTGTATCAAAGGTAATGCCTTTGCCCACCAGACCGGTTACTTCATCCCAATCCGAACGGCCTTGGTACTTGATAGATATCATCCGTGGAGGATTCACACTGCCTTTGCCTATAGCAAGAATCCCTCCCATTCCACGCTCTTCCATTTCTGACTCATCCAGAACTTCTACCTCCAGCCCGTACCGCTGTGCCAATTCCACCGCAGTATCGGCCAAATCCTCAGGGCGGAGCAAATTGCCAGGAAGATTCGTTAGATCACGGCTTAGGATCGTACCTGCCGCGAAGGCTTGTCCGGATGCAATCCCTTCCTTCCAGCCTTCAGCTTCCTGATCAACTACTGCACCCTCATGATAGAAGGTCAAACGGCGAACGCCTTCATAAGCGGAAGTCTCTCTCCGATAATGGATAGGCTTATAGGCCCCAAGTATAAAGCCTTCGGTTAGCGCATGAGCCGCTTCTTTGCTGCTTCCTTCCACCGTCCATGCAGAAAGAAGGGCAGGAACCTCGAACAGCACCTGTTCGGCCTGGATTCGGATCGCAGCTTTTGCAGCCGCGGCAGCAGAAAGCCGCAAGTCTTCCGACGTCAGCGGACGTTCGCCACCGCCAACAAGGATTACCGCCTCTGCCGATGCACCCTCGGGAAGAGGCATGACATAGGTCTGGTTCAAACGACCTTCAAATAAATGATTGCGCTCTAAGGTGTCTACCATAGGCTTCAGCCACTCTGCCACATTACCGTCTTTCAGTGCTTGCTTGGTGATCACGGACACTTTAATACGCCCTTCAGACTCGAGGGAGGCTTGGCCGCTCATCCAGCGGACTTCAACCATATTATCGCTCATTATGCATCTTCCTTTGCTTACGTATAGTTGTGCATCCAAGGAATAACCTTCTATTCATTTTAGCACATCTTGGATGAGAGAGACTATTCGCTCAGCAATGGAAGCGATATCACAAAGGCAGTGCCTTCACCCTTATGGCTCTCTACGGAAATAGTGCCTCCATGGTTTTTAATGATCTTGTAGCTTACGGACAATCCTAGGCCTGTCCCCCTCTCTTTTGTCGTAAAAAAGGGATCGAACAGACGAACCAGATGTGCCTGATCCATGCCATTTCCATTGTCTCGAATCGTCATAACCGCACTCTTCCCGCATATCTTCGCTTCAATATCAATAATGCCCAGCCTACCATCAGCCGTCTCTTCAATGGCATCCATGGCGTTCTTTATCATGTTAAGCAGCACCTGCTTGATTTGTTTGACATCAACAGAGACCTTCATATTCTCATCTTCAACATGCATACGTACCTCGCAGCTCTTCATGAGCGCCTCGCTTTCAATGAGCAGAACAGTTTGTCTAAGCAGGGAAGCAACCTGAAGGACTGATGTCTGAGGAGCAGTAGGCTTGGAGGAATTTAAAAATTCGTGGATGATATCGTTGGCCCGGTCAATCTCCATAAGAATAATCCGCGCATACTCATCCTTGCCAAGCTGAACCAAATGGGGGCGCAGCAGTTGAATGAAGCCACGGATTGCCGTCAGCGGGTTGCGGATTTCATGCGCAATCGCCGCAGATATTTTACCTAACATAGCCAGCTTATCATTTTGATAGGCCGCCTTCTCAATTTGTTTATAATCGGATACATCTTTTACGCTCAGCAAAAAATCCCCATCCATTTGATCACCATAAGTTACGGTAATTAACCAATGTCTTCCATACTCATCTATAAACTCATGGTACTTCTTGCGATAATGAATCGTCTCACGGAAAAACCGCAAAATTCGTTTCCTCTTAGACCGGTTAATATACGGGTGTCGCAGCAGCTGCATTAAAGTGCAGCCCATTAGGGACTGGCGAGGGAGCTCTGCCAGCTTGGCCATCTGTACATTGACAAAAGTACAGACCCCTTCCGAATCGAACAACATAATCCCACTATCCAGATTTTGGAGCACATTCTCGTACTTATTCTTTACGAGCTCGGCAGACTGAAAAGCTTCGACAGATTGGAGCAGAGTTTCTTGATATTCACCCAACATGTTGAATCCTCCTTTTCCCATAAATGAAGTCTGTTTTCCCTCATTTCGGTGTCAAGCTATTAGACATAAGGTCATGGTATGTTCGGAAGTTGTCGTAGTATGTATTATTAACACAGATTAGGCCTTAATTACTGATTGTGAATTCCCCCCAAAATCGTAAGACCGGTAGGGACATGGACAGTCATATGCTTGCTCTAATCATATTCATCCTGCCGACACCAGTCAATCAGAGAAACTGTCGAAAAAGAAGGAAATCCTCATTATGTTTAACAAAAAAAGCAGACCAATTTGCGGGCTGCTTTCTCTGCTGATGTATTATCTCTGTTTAAGCTTAGCGCTTCGGCGGCTCATCACGGCCAACCGCTTCTTCAGCTCGCTCTCCCATTTCTCATCGCCAAGGTCCTTCGCTACTGCAAGAAGGTCCAGAGCCATATCAATTTGACTTTTCACAATATCAAGCGGTTCTTCGCTCTCCACATTGACACAGTTGCTGAAGATGGACTCTTCATCCTCTGTAACAAAATCTTGAAAATCTATCTCAGACGTTCCATCGACGTGAGCATATTCTGCCAGGATCTCATATTCATTCTCTACCTTGTAGTGAACCTCGATCCGCTTGCATACCGGACAAAAGAGCAGGGGAACATTGTGGACCTGTGTGCGATAATGCTTAAGTGTCCCCTTTGTCCCAATCATACTGGCACCGCAGCAATAACTCATTCCCCTTCACCATCCCTTTGGGTTCATTGTATTTCTTTAGAATAACCTATTCGTGAAGGAACTTGCCAATTCCTTTCTCTGAGGAATTTTTAACCAAAAATTATCGAATTTAAGCAATTAGTCCTAGCATATTCCGGATGATAAAGACCCCCTCTATGGCACAGAACGCGACCAAAAGGGGGCCTTCGTACAGTTTATCTAATTCTTACAGATTTTTGTCGCCCGGCTTCCAGTTCATTGGGCAAAGACCACCAGATTGAAGGGCCTGAAGAACACGCAACGTCTCCTCTACACTGCGGCCCACATCGTTATGATTAACCACTTGATATTTAAGCTCGCCATCAGGATCGATAATAAACAAGCCGCGTAATGCTACGCCTTCCTCTTCAATCAGAACGCCGTAGTCACGGGCTACATTCTTTGTAAGATCTGAAGCCAGCGGGAATTTCAGTTGTCCCAGACCATTGCTGTCCTTCGGAGTGTTAATCCAAGCCTTGTGGCTGTGCACGGAGTCAACGCTTACTCCCAGGATTTCAGTATCGAGTGCTTTGAATTGGTCATATGCTTCGCTGAGAGCTGTAATTTCTGTCGGACATACAAAGGTGAAGTCCAGCGGGTAAAAGAAGAAAACCAACCATTTACCACGATAGTCAGACAAACTCGCTTTCCCAAAATCTTTACCGTCTCCCGTTACAGTCTCCATGCTGAAATCAGGAGCAGGTCTTCCAACCAGACGTTCTGCCATGATCGTAAAATCCTCCTTTGGAATATGCAAGGAATGCGACTAGCCGCTCTCCTATAATTAATTTGTCAGTTGTGCTTGTACACAGTTCAAATGGTATCATCGGGATTTGGTAAAGTCAATTTGCTCGTGTTTTATTAAAACTTAAGGGGCACACCCTTTTTATGGACATGGAATGTTATGTATGTCGGTTTCCTATTATTAGAAAAATCTATTATCAGTACGCAGATAAATCAAAAATTGAACTAACGGCTATGACAGCTGTTAGTCCAATTTTATTTCCACTGGTCCGCGAAGCGTATAGTTCTTAGCTTAAGCGCCCTTCTTCATTGCCGCTACGATCAAATCACCCATCTCTGTTGTGCTTAGTGCACGCGCCGGGTCTGTAGCAATATCCCCTGTCCGATGCCCGGCGTTCAGCACCTCAGCGACTGCTGCTTCAATAGCGTCAGCTGCTTCTGCATAGCCGAAGGTGAGACGGAACATGAGTGCCACAGATAAGATCGTGGCAATCGGATTCGCCTTGTTCTGACCGGCGATGTCTGGAGCCGAACCATGAACAGGCTCGTACAGACCGAAGCTGCCTTCTCCAAGCGAAGCGGAGGCCAGCATCCCGATGGAGCCTGTCAGCATGGCCGCTTCATCACTCAAGATGTCGCCGAACATATTCTCGGTAACAATTACATCGAAGCTGCTTGGCCGGCGCAGTAGCTGCATCGCGCAGTTGTCCACAAGCACATGTTCAAGCTCAACATCGGGATACTCCGGAGCCACACGGTTTACAACTTCACGCCATAGCCGCGAAGTTTCAAGCACATTGGCTTTATCCACCGAAGCGAGTTTCTTGCGGCGCTTCTGAGCAATCTCGAATGCTTGGCGAACAATGCGCTCTACTTCATTTACGTTATAAGCACAAGTATCGACCGCTTCTTGTCCTTGATCCGTATCCCGGCGGTATTTTTCTCCGAAGTAGATGCCTCCCGTAAGCTCACGAACTACCATCAAATCCGTACCTTCCAAGACTTCAGGCTTCAGCGTTGATGCGTCCTTCAAGCAATCGAATACAACCGCGGGTCGCAGGTTAGAGAACAGGCCGAGCGCTTTGCGAATGCCAAGCAGTCCGGTTTCGGGACGAAGCTCCTTCGGATTGCTGTCCCATTTTGGGCCGCCTACGGCTCCGAGCAGAACGGCATCTGCACGTTGACATACATCAAGAGTCTCCTCAGGAAGCGGCGTTCCCTTCTGATCTATAGCGATTCCTCCGAACAAGGCATGCTCTGTCTCAAATTGATAGCCGAACAGTTCCTCCGTTTTCTTAAGCACCTTCTCCGCTTCTGCTACAACCTCTGGTCCGATGCCATCTCCAGCGATGACCGCTATTTTTTTTACTTCTGACATATTAGATACAGCTCCTCTCACGAAAATACCTCTCCCTCTGTTGTATCACACCTGTGCCTTAGAAGACCAAGATATAGAATCTATTAACTTAATAGGTTGTACCTATATACTCACAAAAAAAGCAGGAGGCACATTCTCGCCCCCCTGCTCCTTTGTTAACTTATTCCTTCAGTTCTGTTATAGACCTGAATTACTTCTTAATCCAGTGCATCAAGCCGCGGAGTTCAGCTCCCACCACTTCGATAGGATGACTAGCTTCGTTACGGCGTGTTGCTGTAAGGAATGCGCGGTTCGATTGATTTTCAAGGATGAAGTCCCGTGCAAATTTACCTTGCTGGATGTCGGACAATACTTCCTTCATCGCTTTCTTCGTCTCGTCTGTTACGATCCGTGGGCCTGTAACATAATCGCCGTATTCAGCAGTGTTACTGATGGAATCACGCATCGTTGCCAGACCTCCTTCATAGATCAGGTCCACGATGAGCTTCAGCTCATGCAAGCACTCAAAGTAAGCCATTTCCGGAGCATAGCCTGCTTCTGTGAGTGTTTCAAAGCCTGCTTTGATCAAGGCACTTACACCGCCGCACAGAACAGCCTGCTCTCCGAACAAATCTGTTTCAGTCTCTTCACGGAAGGAAGTTTCAATTACACCAGCACGTGTACAGCCGATCCCTTTAGCATAGGCGAGACCAATCTGTTTGGCTTGCCCTGTTGCATCCTGATGAATCGCGATCAGCCCTGGTACACCAAATCCATCTACATAAGTACGACGAACCATGTGTCCTGGTGATTTAGGAGCTACAAGCAGTACGTCATTGTCCTTGGAAGGAACAATTTGGCCGAAGTGAACGTTAAATCCGTGTGCAAACAGGAGTGCGGCGCCTTTTTTCAAGTTGGGTGCGATCTCGCTGTTATACACTGCAGCCTGTGTCTCATCCGGCATCAGAATTTGCACTACATCCGCACGGCGGGTAGCTTCTGCTACAGACAAGACTTCGAAGCCGTCTTCCTTGGCTTTGTCAAATGATTTGCCTTCACGAAGGCCAATGACTACGTCAAGCCCGCTTTCGCGAAGGTTCTGAGCATGAGCATGCCCTTGGCTTCCATAACCGATAATTGCGATCGTCTTCCCTTTCAGTACGCTGAGTTCCGCATCTTTTTCGTAGTACAAAGTAACTGCCATAGTATAAATCCTCCTAAGTTTTATTGAACTTCCTGTATTGATCAACCCTTTACTCTCATGAGCGGGTATTTCAAAAGACCTCCGGCCGATCTTAGCCCTACTTTAAATCGAGATCTGTTCAAATTCCCGCTCATAAGGAGCGCGGGAACTTGCTGCATATAGTTAGAAGAAACTGCCTACGATGCATTTCCCCGAGTCATTGCAGTGACTCCGGTGCGTGATAATTCACGAATACCGTATGGCTTGAGCAGTTCGATCATAGCATCGATTTTCTCGGTATCCCCTACGACCTGTACCATTAGGCTGTGTGTACCGATGTCCACTACGGCGGCTCGGAATGTTTCAACAAGCCCCATAATCTCCGGACGCTCTGGCGGCTCCGCTTTTACCTTAATAAGGGCCAGTTCCCTTGACACCATTGGCTTCGCACTCAGATTAATGACTTTAATGACATCGATCAGCTTATATAGCTGCTTCTCAATCTGCTCTAGTGTGTTCTCATCACCTTTGGTGACAATAACCATGCGTGACAATCCAGCTTCTTCCGACTGTCCAACCGTAATGCTCTCGATATTAAAACCTCGCCGTCCAAACAGTCCAGACACCCGTTGAAGTACACCTGGCTGGTCATTGACCAGTACAGCAATTGCAAAGTTCTTCATCATTATTCACAGTCTCCCATCAGCATTTGATCGATAGGGGACCCCTGGGTAACCATCGGATATACATTTTCCCCTTTGTGAACGACAAATTCCACAAGAACCGGCCCCGGAGTCTCCATAGCCTCCTGCCATACCTTCTGGGCATCCTCCTTGTTTGTCGCGCGAAGCCCCTTTACTCCATAGGCTTCAGCCAACTTAACAAAATCAGGGCTTCCAGCCAGGTCGATGTGACTGTAGCGGTTCTCATAGATCAGCTCCTGCCACTGTCTTACCATCCCAAGCACCTGGTTGTTGAGGACTACGATCTTTACCGGGATTTTGTTAATAGCGCAAATCGCAAGCTCCTGTGAACACATCTGCATGCCGCCGTCCCCGTTAATCGAGATAACTAGACGATCCGGCTGAGCCATTTGCGCCCCGATTGCTGAAGGAAATCCAAAGCCCATCGTACCGAGGCCACCAGACGTAATCCAGGAACGTGGCTGATTAAACTTGTAATACTGAGCCGTCCACATTTGATGCTGGCCAACGTCTGTGGTAACAATGGCCTGACCATGGGTCATATCATTCAGCATTTGAATGACCCATTGCGGCTTCAATACCTCATTGGAATCCACGTACTTCAGCGGCTTCTCCGCTTTCCACTTGCGGATCTGATCCCGCCAAGCGTCGGCTTTACTCGCACGCTTCACCAGTCCGTTCATCTGTTCAAGCACGGTCTTCGCATCACCTACAATCGGGATGTCGGCCTTGACATTCTTGCCGATCTCGGCAGGATCGATATCGATGTGGACGATTTTGGCCTTAGGTGCAAAGCCATCCAGCGCCCCGGTGACCCGGTCGTCAAATCTTGCACCGATATTGATCAGTAAATCCGATTGCTGGATCGCATGGTTTGCTGTGTAAGTGCCATGCATCCCCGGCATTCCCATCCACAAGCTGTTTCCGCTCGGGAATGCCCCCAGACCCAGTAAGGTCGTTGTAATCGGTATCTCCGTCCGCTCTACGAATTCGAGCAGCGCTTCATGTCCTCCGGAATATATAACTCCGCCTCCCGCAATAATTACTGGGCGCTCAGCTTCGGCAATCGCCGCAGCCAGCTTGTCTAATTGCAGGCGATTCGGCGTAATCGTTGGATTATACCCCCGCAGGTTCATGGCCTCACCGGGATGGAACATCGTCTTCGCTGCCGAGACATCCTTAGGAATGTCAATTAGTACCGGACCTTTTCTTCCTGTGTTTGCTATATGAAAAGCTTCATGAATAATACGCGGCAGATCCTCTACATTCCGGACCAAATAGCTGTGCTTCGTAATCGGCATCGTAATGCCGGTGATGTCAGCTTCTTGGAATGCATCCGTTCCAATGAGTGTAGTGGCTACATTGCCTGTGATGACGACCAGCGGGACCGAGTCCATGTAGGCTGTAGCAATTCCCGTAACCAGGTTCGTTGCCCCCGGTCCCGAGGTGGCGATACAGACGCCCACCTTGCCGCTGGCCCGTGCATAACCGTCTGCAGCATGTATAGCTCCCTGCTCATGACGGGTTAACAGGTGATGGAAATCGTTAAATCCGTACAGCGCATCATAAATGTAAAGCACAGCTCCGCCCGGATAGCCAAAGACGCATTCCACACCTTCAAGCAGCAAGCTTCGGAGCAGAATTTCCGAACCGGAAATCACTTCCGGTTCCATCCATTTCTCACGTAATTCTTTAGTAGACTTCATGGCTGGTATTTGCGCGCTCATCAGTCATCCTCCTTCTCGAATATTCATTTTAATGTTCATTTAGCTTTCTAATTCAACAAAAAAACCTTTCGTCCCTCAGGTAAGCGTTCATGACGCTTACGAGGGACGAAAGGTTTAGCTTCCGTGGTACCACCCAAATTCGCAAGGCACCTCACAGTGCCAAGCCTTGCCGGGTAAAGTCAAAGTTACCCGTAGTTCGTAACGTGAACCATGCGATTCCCCCTAATTACCAATTCTTCTTGGGCATCACCGCGGGTTAGCCTCAGGTACATAAGAATTGCCTTTCAGGGAAACAGCTCCAAGGTGAGCTCGCGAATAAGGGATAATGGTGATGGTCTCAGCTAATCCATCACTCTCTGAGCATAGAGCCCTTAAACCTTCGTCCTCTTCATAGCCATTGGTTTATAGCGTTAAAATGTTAAAATGTTTAGGAACATTATATGATTCCTCACACGCTTAGTCAATACTTTTAAAAAATGATTTATTCACGCACCCTTCTCCCCCTGATCACATAGGATAACAAAGGCGAATGTCCTCGTACAGTCTTTGGGTGAGCTTCTGTGCGGGATATCACCTCTCCCAATCTATGTATTTCTGGCGAGGAGGAGTAGCATTGATTCGCTACCGCAGACCCAAACAGGATGATCCTGTAATTTATAACTTGATTGAAGAAGAGCTTGTCCCCTACTCTCAGCTTTCCCCAAGCGAGCTTTCCGTTATTCGTCAGGAGCTTCCTGAACGGCTGAAGCGTGGGGTTACCCTAGTGGCAAGTCCAGACTATGAATCAGATCCGTTGGCCTTTGTCCACTTCATCATGCATGGAGATCTACTTTACATCGATATGCTTGCCGTCACAAGACGACAGCAACACAGACGGTACGGCAAAACCCTTATGGCTCATGCCGAGTCCTTTGCCCTCTCCCGAGGAGCCAAGCGAGCAAGGGTAATGGTGGACGGGGGAAATCCCCGCGCCCACTTGTTCTACAACCGTCTTGGTTATGTGACGATTCGCTTCATTCCCAAAAGCGGCTGTTACGAAATGGAGAAGCAGCTTATGCCGCTTTAGAAGAAATATCCAGGCGGATATCCAGGGTAACCGGAAGATCCATAGTTTCCATATGCATAGTTATACCCGCCATATCCCGGCTGGGCATAGCCATAGCCATAGTTCGAATAACCGTATGGAGCTGTTCCTATGGCCAGCAGATCGAACAATACCAAGGGGATAATGGCTTTAGTCCTTACTTTTTTGCCAGACTCAGGCTGCATATACAGACGGTTCCCATTGATCTTCAGCAGCTTCCCGCTTAC